>DATLHR010000201.1:0-10177 GCA_035539815.1 Kofleriaceae bacterium | reverse complement strand
TCAGTGGCTCGACCGGCCTGACGTTGAAGATGCGCCAGCGCTACGTCGACCCGGGGGCCGGCTTGCCGGGCAATCCCGCCGATGTCTTCAACGGTCCCGCCGATGCGTCGCGCGCGCCGGACGTCGTCTACCCGAACGACGGCGTCATGGTCCCGCCGAACCTCGCGAAGCTCGAGGGACACGCCCTTCTTCATCAGCTCGTGGAAGTGATAGCTGTCGAGGTTGTCCGACAGCACGCGCACGAGGAAGCGGTCGAACATCGCCGCGAGGTTCTCGTCGTTGGGGACCTCGTTCGACGCGGCGAACAGCGAGATCAGCGGCACCGGCACCACCTCGGGGCCGTTCTGAAACTTGCGCTCGTTGATCACGTGGAGCAGCGAGTTGAGGATCGCGGAGTTCGACTTGAAGATCTCGTCGAGGAACACGACCTCGGCGGTCGGCAGCATGTTCTCGAGCCGGCGCGTATACCGCCCCTCGCGGAACGCCGCGATGTCGACCGGACCGAACAGCTCGTTGGGCTCGGTGAACCGGGTGAGCAAGTACTCGAAGTACTTCGCGTCGATCAGCTTCGAGAACATGTCGATCATCGCCGACTTCGCCGTACCGGGCGGGCCGACGATCACCATGTGCTCGCCCGCGATCGCCGACACGGTCATCAGCCGGATGATCTCTTGCTTGTCGAGGAACTGCGCCCCCATCTGCCGGGCGAGGTCCTGAAACGCCGCGGACGCGCGGGCGACATCGACGGCAAAGCTACGCGGGGTCGTAGGCGGCGCGACCATGAACGCGTGGACCATACCCGAAATCCGCCACGATCAACGCCCGCCTGCCCGTAAGATGAGCCATGAGAATCGCCTTGGTCGTGCTGTGCACGGCGTCGGTTTGGCTCGTCGGCTGCGGTGACGATGGCGGCGGCGCGACGGGCGCGTGCGACGACTCGCTGCTGCCTGGCGATCTGGTGATCACCGAGGTGTTCCCCGACTTCGGCGCCGCGCCGGGCGGTAGCGGCACCGACGACGGCAACGAGTGGTTCGAGCTCCACAACACCTCGAGCCGCCCGCTCGATCTCACGGGCCTCGGCGTCGTGCATAGCCGCACCGACGACAGCATGGCGCGTCAGTTCGAGATGAAGCCGGTGACCATCCAGCCCGGGCAATACCTGGTCCTCGGCAACACCGCCGAGGACCTGCGGCAGCCGTGGGTGGACGTCGGCTACGCGAACGGCCTCGGCGATTTCTACAACTCGGGCGGCGGCAAGCTCGCCCTGCGCTGCGGCGCGACCGAGATCGATGCGGCGATCTACGAGAACGTCAAGGCCGGCGAGTCGCGGCAGCTCGACGGTGGGCGCCCGCCCGACTACACGGTGAACGACGACCAGGGCAACTGGTGCGCCGCGGCCCACGACTCGGCGAGCACGTTCACCCCGGACAACTACGGCACGCCGGGCGGGCCGAACGGCGACTGCGAGATCATCGTGCCCGGCATGTGCGACGACGGCACGTCGTTGCGTCCGGTCGAGGCGCCGGGCGTCGGCGACCTCGTGATCACCGAGGTGATGCCCAACCCCGATGCCGTCGATGATGCGAACGGCGAGTGGTTCGAGGTGCGCGTCAACCGCGACGTCGATCTCAACGACCTCGCGCTCGAGCGCGCCGGTGACTCGGCGGCGCCGGATGTGATCACGGCCGAGCGTTGCCTGCGCGTGACCACCGGCTCGCTGCTCGTGTTCGCCAAGCAGGCCGACCCGCTGCTCAACGGCGGCCTGCCGGAGGTCGCCGGCACGTTCAAGTTCTCGATGGTGTCGGGCTCCACCGCGACGCCGGGCGACGTGAGCCTCGTGTCCGGCGCCACCATCGTCGACGCGTTCTCGTGGACGAGCTCGCGCGCCGGCAAGGCGCTGCAGGTCGATCCGGACTTCGCGAACGTCAGCGACAACGACGACCAGGCCAACTGGTGCGACGCGACCCAGGTCTACGGCGACGGGGACCTCGGCACGCCCGGCGCTCCGAACGCGCAGTGCGGCTCGAGCGAGCCGCCGGGCACCTGCCTCGACGGTGCGAGCTCGCGGCCCGTGGTGTTCCCCGACACCGGCGACCTCGTGATCACCGAGGTGATGCCGAACCCGGAAGCGTCTCCCGACACGATCGGCGAGTGGTTCGAGGTGCTCGCGACGCGCGACGTCGACCTCAACGGCATCGGCCTCGATCGCGCGTCCGATTCGGCGAACCCCAACGTCATCTCGTCGCCGACCTGCGTGCGGCTCGCCGCCGGCCAGCGCGCGGTGTTCGCGCGCACGACGGAGCTCGCGACCGACATGGGTCCCAAGGCGGTCGCCGGCACGTTCACGTTCTCGCTGATCAGCGGCACCACGACGGCGCCCGGCGACGTGCAGCTCGTGCTCGGCACGCAGGTGCTCGACGCCGTGACGTGGACGCACTCGACGGCAGGGGCGTCGCGCGCGCTCGATCCCGACGCGACCACGGACCTCGCGAACGACGACGAGACCAACTGGTGCGATGGCAGCGCGGCGTACCTCGGCACCGACCGCGGCACGCCCGGAGCCGAGAACGCGCAGTGCACCACCGATCCGCAGCCCGGGACGTGCCTCGATGACGGCACCGCGCGCGCGGCCGTCGCCCCCGTGGCCGGCGACCTCGTGATCACCGAGGTGATGCCGAGCCCGAACGCGGTCTCCGACACGACGGGCGAGTGGTTCGAGGTGCTGGTCACGCGCGACGTCGATCTGAACGGGGTCGGCCTCGATCGCGCCGGCGACTCGACGAACCCGACGGTGATCACCACGCCCGACTGCCTGCGCGTCGGCGCGGGCTCGCGCATCGTGTTCGCGCGCTCGGGCGACCTCGCGCTGAACGGCGGCTTGCCCCCGATCACGCACACGTTCGCGTTCTCGTTGATCGCTGGCTCCGCGGCCACGCCCGGCGACGTGCAGCTCGTCTACGGGGCGGCCGTGCTCGACAGCGTGACGTGGACCTCGTCGCGGAACGGCGTCGCGCTGCAGCTCGACCCCGACGATCCGGCCTGGTGCGATGCGATCACCCCGTACGGCGCGGGCGACCTCGGCACGCCGGGTGCCGACAACGCGCAGTGCGCCGCCGTGCTGCCGCCGGGCATGTGCGACGACGCTGGCGTCGTTCGCCCGATCGTGCCCCCCGCCGAGGGCGACGTCGTGATCAGCGAATTCCTCGCGAACCCCGCCGGCTCCGCCGACGCGCAGCGCGAGTGGTTCGAGCTCGCGAACGTCAGCGACGCGCCGTTCGACCTCAACGGCCTCGAGGTCGCCCGCACGGGCGCGACCGGCAACGTCGTCACGACGAGCGCGTGCGTGAGCGTCCCGGACGGTGGCTTCGCGCTGTTCGCGCGCTCCACCGATCCCGAGCTCAACGGCATGCTGCCCACCGTCGACGCCACGTTCACGTTCGCGCTCGTCGATTCGAGCGGCACGCTCGAGGTCCGCGACGGCGCGACCATCCTCGACGCGATCGCGTGGACCAGCGTGACCTCGGGCGTCGCACGCCAGGTCGATCCCGACGCGCTCACGCCTGCCGACAACGACGTCGCGACGAACGTGTGCGCCGCAGCCGCGACTTACGGAGACGGCACCAACACCGGAACGCCGCGCGCCGCGAACGCCAATTGCCCGTAGCGGCTGTTACAGTGCAACCATGATCCGGCGGGCTGTGCTGATGGTTGTCCTGGCTGCTTGCGCCACCGACCCGCGCCCCGAGACATCCGGCTTACCGCCAGGCGTGTGGGAGCTCGACTCGGACCACGCAGGCATCGACGTGCATCTCGTCGCGGATGCCGGCACGGTGTGGTTCGCGTACTCGCGGCCGTCCTCCGGGGTGACCAGCGCATGGCTCGTTCACACGAGTCCGGAGGGGGAGCGCTTGCACGGGCCCATCCCGGTGTTCACCGACGCGCAGGCCGGCGGACTGGCGCTCGCCGTGACCGACACGACGCTCGCGGTCGCGTTCCGCAGCTATGAGGATTCGCTGCTGAGCCCAGCCGTCCGTGTGTTCGATCGCGACGGAATGCCTCTCGCGCCGAGCGTGCAACCGATCGACGCGGTCCTCGCCGGGACGAAGGTCGGGGCCGGGACGGTCGCACTGACCGCGACGAGTGGCGGCCGTACACGCTTGGCGCTCGCGCCTCTCGTCACGACCGCCGGTGACGTCGCCGTCGTGGATCTCGACGAGATGGGGCGGCCGGTTGGCGATGTCGTCCCGATGGGCACGCACGACGAGGGCACCGCGGCTTCGCTCTCGATCGCAACGATGGGCGACGGCTCGACGCTGGTCGCCTGGGATCACGTGTACGACAACTGCACGGGGCCCGTCCCCACCGCATTCACACTCACCGCTCCGGTCGACGCCGATCGCAACATCGGCGCGATGCTGTCGGTGCGCGATCTGCCCGAGCGGGACGAGCTGCGGCCATCGCTGGCGTCGGCCGGCGGCGCGACATACGTCGCGTGGGAAGCGGACTGGTACATGGGCGCGTCGCTCGCGCGCTACCCCGATCTCGAGAACGTCGCGATGTTCGGGGTCGACGGCGTCTCGAACCTGACCCCCAAGATCGCACTCGCCGACGCCGATCACGGGGCACTCGCGTGGCACGCGATTGACAGTGCGAACGGCAGCATCGTCGTCGCGCCCTTCACGTACGAAGCCGGCGAGATCGTCGTCGGTGAACCGCGCGTGTTGCCACATGTCGTCGAGCCAGCTTCGCGGTTCATCGCCGACATCGTCCATGTCGAGGACGCTCGCTATGTCGTGGGTTGGACAGAGGGCGGCGACGTGCCGCACGTCTACGCGATGCAGATCGACTTCGACAGGCTATCCGCCGTGACCGCGCCGACGAGCACCCTCAGCGTCCCTAGGAGCGAGCCGCCGCGCACGCGACGCTCGAACCGCTGCAGCCACTGACGGCGAGCGCCTACGCCGCGGGCGCGGACGGCTGACGCCGCAGGACGTCGAGGACATCATCGCGTTCCTGCAGCTCCTCCGAGCGGCATTGCAACGGCTGCACAAGCTCCGGCCCTAACGTAGCGCCGCTTCCGCCGCGTCCCGATCGAGCCGCAGCGGAGCGACCTGCTCGCGCGCCATCTCGAGCACGAGGGTGCGCACGCTCTCGTCATCGGCGTTCGCGTGCTGCACGTAACGAAACCACGCGGCCTGGACGCGCGGCAGGACCTGCTCGATGCGCGGCTCCGCCTCGTGATGGTAGAGCCAGTAGTCGACGACCCTGCTATCGGCGTCGCCCGGACCGCCGCCGGCGGTGTCCTTGATCGGCGACTCCTGCTGCTCCGCCTGCGCGAGCAGGTACGTCATGCCTTCGATCACGGGGACTGCTTCGTCGACCCCGACACCGTCACGCGCACCGACGCGCGTCAGCGACGGATCCTCGCTCCAGTAGCGAATCGCATCCCAGTCGGCCGGGCGCACGGCGCTCAGGAGTCCGTCGAGACGCGCGACCACGTTGGCAAAGCCCGGCGGTGCCGTGACGTCGCTCGCGTGCTTGTCCCACACGCGCTCCTTCTCGCGCAGCGCGCGCAGCTGGTCCGGCGGCAGTGTCTCGAGATCGTACTTCGACCAGTCGACCGGACGGCCCTTCGCCAGCAGTGGATCGGCCTTGATGCGCGCGGTCCGCGCTTCCGCGTCCGCGAAGGTGGCGGCGGGCGTCGATCCGGGCGCAGGCAAGCTCCCCGGGTACCTGGGGCCGCCTCCGTACGACGGACCACTCTGCGCGGAGTAGGCGGTGACGATGAAGCCGGTGGCGCGATGCCGGAGGACATACTCGTCATCCTCGGAGGGCCCGAACAGGGTCCGCAGGCGCCCGACGAAGTCGCCTTCCGAGAACGCCTTCTCGTCGTCGAGCGGGAGGAAGTCACCGCGCGAGTAGAGCTTGCTCGTGCCGATCCTGTACTCGTCGGCGATCACCTCGAACTCGTCGCGGGCCTGCGCCACCGGGTCCTTGTCCTGCTTCGGCGGGGAAGACGGTGACGCGGGCTCGCACGCGACGAGGACCAGGAGGACCAGGGAACGGAGCTGCATGAACCGACGGATCCGGACGGGGCGACCGCTGCACAGTCGCACGCACGGATCCCGTAACCAGCACCGCCGATTGGGGTTCGCGTTGCCGGCAGATCCAGTTGCCGGCAGGTGCAACCTGGAGGTCGCGGCCTCTCCTTTCGCGAGGTTGCGACGGCGCGCGGGTTGCTCCGAGAGAGGGCCATGCGCCACCTCCCCTCGCTCCTGTCGATCCCGCTCCTGGTAGCCGCGGCCGGCTGTGCAGACCCGGTGAGCAGCGAGGACTTGATCGCCGTCGAGGACGGCAAGGCCGACGACTTCTACTCCAACGTCGCCGCGGAGTGGGAGGTGCGCGGCTCGGTGCGCGTGAAGATGACGGACGCCGAGTACGCGGATGCCGCGGCGCGCAAGTCGATCGTCGAGCGCCGGTTGACCGCGGTCGGCCTGTACCTGACCGCCTACGTCACCGACAAGTTCGAGGGCATCGACATCAACAACGACGGCGCCATCGGCGAGGACGAGATCTTCTTCCGCAACGACGGCTACGGCGGGTTCCACGCGATGGTGCGCACCCAGAGCGGCGAGGTCACGAACCTGACCAAGGTGGCCAGTCTCCCCGACACGTACGACCTCAAGTTCGAGCTCGACGTCGCAGGCCCCAAGAACCTGACGTCGCTGCTGCCGCGCGTGGGCACGACGTCACCGTTCAAGTTCGAGCTCAAGATGCCGGAGGGCGCGATGGTCGATCCGACCAACGTGACGAGGGGCGCGATCCGGAACTGGAAGCCGGAGACCGCGACCGGCCCGGTCGAGACCCACGCGTTCTCGCTGATCCGCCTGCCGACGCCGAAGAACGCATACCCGCAGTACGCCGAGTTCGTGAAGGACGGCGTCTACGATCTCACGATGGTGTTCGGCCACGACTACAACACGCCGCGCATCGACCTGATCGAAGCGGAGGACACGTTCCGCCACCTCGTCGCACGCGGCTTCACGCCGCCGGTCGCGTCCTTCGCCGAGCTGAAGGCCGATAGTGGTCCGTTCCTCGGTGGGGCGACGGCGGGCGGCAAGGACATCAGGATCGAGGTTCGCCTGTTCCACGGGGACATGTTCACCAGCGACCGCGCGGGCCAGAAGGCGCTCGTGCTCTCCGAGCTGACCAAGCGCGACGTGTTCTTCTACAACGGCCACGCGGGTCCGTATTACGGCTTCTACCTCGACGAGGCAGGCGCCGCGGAGATCGGACACGACGAGGTCGCGAACGCGTCCTTCACCGAGAAGCAGCAGCTCGTGGTGGCGCAGGGTTGCCAGACCTACTCGCAGTACGCCGACATGCTGTACGCGAGCCCGGTCAAGAGCGAGGACAACCTCGACGTCATCACGACGGTGAACTACTCGTACGGCGTCGGCACGCTCGAGCTGTTCGACGCGCTGACCAGGGTCGATGCGACCGGTGCGCACGCCGCCACCGACGCCTACGCACTCGTGGAGCAGCTCAACGCGCACTGGATCAACGAGGAGAACGAGGTGTTCTACGGGATCATGGGCATCAGCCAGAACCCCGCGATCCATCCGTACGCGGCACTCGACAAGATCGGCACGACCTGCACGGTCGACAGCGACTGCGGCGATCCGGGCGCCAACCTGTGCCTGAAGAAGCGCGTCGACTCGCGCACCAAGGTGTGCGCAGCGCGCGCGCTCGCTGGACGCAGCTGCCCGGCCGGGACGTACTTCAAGCAGGTGCGCCAGGGCGACGTGATCGTCGCCGCCGGCTGCGTGAAGTAGTCACGACGTCCCCTACCAGGTCACGCGGTTGGTGCCGGCGGCGGCGGATCCGGGAGCTGCACGACCTCCGACGGATCGCGATTCGCGCGCCCGAGGTGGCGGCGCAGGCGCTGGGCGAGCGCATCGATCGTGGCTTCGCCGAGGAGCTCGAGGGTCTGCGCGCGATGCACCTGCCAGCGCCGCGCGAGCGCGGGTAGATCGTCGAGGCCGGGTGGTGTCGCGAGCCGCGGATCGACGGAGGCGAGCGCTGCGGGGAGCGCGAACAGGGTCGCGAGCCCGCGCGGGCGCTGACCGGCGGCTTCCGCCGACAGCACCGTCGAGATCAGCGGGCTCTTGCCGCCGAGCTCGCGCAGGTTGATCTCGGCGAGACAGAACAACGCGTCGAAGTGCACGAGGAAGGCGGAGACGGCGCGCACGTCGGCCTCGTCGGGCGCGCGCTCGAGCATCTGCTCGAAGGCGGCGGCGAGGCGCGCGGGGCCCGCGACCTGATCGCGCGGCGACGCGTCGGGGATCACGCGATAGGCGACGGCGCGTGCGAGCTCCGCGTCGCGCAGGATGAACACCGCGTCCTCCCAGTGGAGCGGCGGCGCGCCCGGATGCGCGTCGAGCAGCTGGGTCAGCGGCGTGCGGCGCAGCAGCGTCGCGATGATCGGCGCGGTGTCCGGAACGGCGAGCAGATCGTCGAAGTCGACGACGGTGGTCTCCTCGCGCACGCGCCGCACGCCCTTCCACGCGGTGAGGCGCGACGGCGGCGTCTGGCCGTGGAACCGCGCGCGGCCGGTCCACCACGACACGGTGACGTCGTTGCGCTTCACCGCGAACAGGTTGTGGAGCAGCGCGTGGCGCGCGAGGACGCGCGTGCGATTGCGGGTCAGCGGCTGGCTCACCATCGCGAGCGCGGTGTCGATGATCTTGCGGCGCTGGCGATCCGAGACCGACCACGCGTCCGCGCGCGGGTGCACGAGGAACAGCGCGTTGTGCAGGCCCGCGGCGAGCGCGAGCTCCTCTGCTTCGACGAGGAACGCGGGCGGGCGGCACACCAGCGTCGACAGCACGGCGGTGCGCGCCTCGTCGACCTCGACGGACTCGACGCTCGCGTCGTGTAGCTCGGTCTCCCAGCGTGCGAGGTCGGGCAGCGGGATCGGTGCGCCGACGTGGAGGTCGCCGCCAGCGACGAGCGGCTTCACGAACCTCGCGAGGAAGTCGCGGACGTGGAGCTTCGCCATCTACTTGCCCGGCGGCAGCTGCTTGCGATCGGGCGCGTCGGGGTAGCCCCACAGCGCGAACCGGCCGACCGCGTCGTTGACCACCTGCGCGCCCGCGGGAGGCTCGGCGGCGTAGTCCATGGTCTCGGCGCGATCGACCTCGAGCTTGGCGAGCGAGCGCCGCTCGAGGGTCTGGAACGCCCCCTCGCTGACCTGGAACGGCGAGCCGTCGGCGGTGAACACCGTCACGAGCCCCGCGCCGTGGCCGAGCGCGCGCGCGAGCACCTCGGGCGTGACCCGCGGGACGACGTCCATCCCGAGCGGGATCAGCATCCCCGGCGTCAGCTCGCACAGCAGCTGCCCGAGCGGGATCACGTCGAGGTTCTCGGAGCCGACGACGACGATGCCGCGATCGGTGACGGCGACGCGGTGACCTCGCAGGCTCACCGGCGGCAGCGCGAACAGGATCCGCTTGAGGCGCGTGCCGTGCGCGAGCGGGATCAGCGTCGCGACCACGCGGCGGGGCGGCCCCATCGAGGCCGCGAGCTTGAGCTCGACGCCGATTGGCGACGGCGCGGCGCCGTCATGCGCCGTGGGATCCTTCGCACGCTCGAGGTCGAGGTCGACGCGCGTGAGGTCCGCGATGTCGCTGAGCTCGATCGGGCCCGGCAGCACGTCGACGCGATCGCCCGGCCAGAACACGTGGAACGTGTCGGCGGGGAACACCGACGCGCACGAGGCGAGATCGATCGGGTGCGCGTAGCCGACGGCCACCGCCGCGTTCGCACCCGCGGGCTTGAACACGTCGATGCCGGGTGTGCCGAGGAACAGCGCCAGGATGCGCTCGGGCAGCGCGCGCACGCGGATCAGCATGTACCCGCGATCCCCGCCGCGATCCTCGAACGCGCTCGTCGCGCCGGGCGTGAACAGGCCCGCCTGCGCCTCGACGCGGTTGCGCCACAGGTAGCGGATGATGCCCTCGGAGAGGCCGCGGGCGACGGTCAGGTACAGCTCGCCGCGATCCTCGGTCTCGAGCTGCTCGCCGCCCGGCAGCTTCCGGATCGAGAGCCGGAACAGCAGCTTCGTGAACGGCAGCTCGCCCTCCTTCACGTAGCCCTGCGCGAACTCGTCGCCGTG
>DATLHR010000200.1:0-6248 GCA_035539815.1 Kofleriaceae bacterium | reverse complement strand
AGCGGAGGTACCGCGATGGCGATCAGTAGTACGAGTGTCGCCCGCGGGACGGTGACCGCGCGCGGCGAGCACGAGGTCGTCGACGTGGAGTACGCGTTCGCGAAGCTGCCGAAGGCGCTCGACGGATTCTCGATCGTGCAGCTGTCCGACCTGCACATCGGCATGACGATCGACCGCGACTTCGTGCAGCGCGTCGTCGATCGCGCCAACGCGCTCGCGCCGGATCTCGTCGTGTTGACCGGCGACCTGATCGACGGCCCCGTCGAGGCGCTGCGCGAGGACGCGGCGCCGCTCGCCGGGCTGCGCGCGCGCCACGGGGCGTTCGCGATCACCGGCAACCACGAGTACTACACGGGCGCCGATCCGTGGATCGAGGAGCTGTCGCGCCTCGGGCTGCGCTACCTGCGCAACGAGCGCGTGACGATCGGCGACGGCGCGGAGAGCTTCGATCTCGCGGGCGTCGACGATCACGGCGCGAGCCGCTACCGCGGGCACGGCGAGGATCTCGAGCGCGCGCTCGCCAGGCGCGATCCGAGCCGGCTGTGCGTGCTGCTCGCGCACCAGCCGCGGCAGGTGCGGCGCGCGAGCAAGTACGGCGTCGACCTCCAGCTCTCGGGCCACACCCACGGCGGCCAGATCTGGCCATGGCACTACCTCGTCCGCCTCCAGCAGGGCGGCCTGCTCGCCGGGCGCTACGAGCACGGTGGGACACAGCTGTACGTCACGCGCGGCTGCGGTTACTGGGGCCCCCCGGTCCGCGTGCTCGCGCCCCTCGAGATCACGCGCATCATCCTGCGCAGCGCCTGACGAAAACGCTACAAACCAGGGCATGCGCTCGCTCGTCTGCCTGGCCCTGTGCTTGCCCGCCCTCGCCGCCGCGGAGGGACAGAAGCTGACGCTCGAGCAGGTGATGGAGCGGGCGCTCGTCGGGCCCAAGGCGCGGATGGCCGAGGGAGATCGAGACGCCGCGGCCGCGCGCATCGACGAGGCAGACGCGGCGCGGTTCCCGCGCGTGAAGGCGACGGCGTTCGCGACGGTGAGCCCCGAGATCACGTGCGAGAACCCGGAGTGCACGGTCACCGGGCCGCAGAACTTCGCGTGGCGGTTCTCCGGCGCGTTCGGCAGCGCGCAGGTCGAGCTGACCCAGCCGCTGTACACGTTCGGCAAGATCGCGCACGCGCGCACCGCCGCGCGCGCCGGGCTCGAGGCGCAGAAGGCGCTCGCCAACGAGACCGCGGGTGACCTCGCCGTCGACGCCGCGCGCGCGTACTGGGGGATCAAGGTCGCCCGCGAGCTCGGCTACATGCTCGACGATGGCATGGACGAGCTCGCGAAGGCGCTCGAGCGCATGCGCGACACCCCCGACTACACCATCCAGGATCGCCAGCGCATCGCCGTGCTGCTCGCCGAGGTCAAGGTGCAGCGCGCCGACGCCAAGATGGCCGAGCAGCAGGCGCTCGCCGGGCTGCGCGCCCTGCTCGGCTCGACGGACGCGGACATCGACGACAGCGAGCTCACCAGCGTCGAGCGCCCGCTGCCCAACGTGATCGAAGCGAGCGGCCGGCCGCAGGCGCTCGCCGCGCGCGCGGGCGCGAAGGCCGCGGACGAGCTCGCCGCGTTCCAGCGCAGCTACTACTTCCCGGACCTCGCGCTCGTGGGGTCGGCGTGGTTCGCGCGCGCGAGCGGCGCCGACGATCCGCCGAGCGTGTACGCGAACGATCCGTTCAACCGCGAGGGCCTCGGCCTCGTGCTCGCGCTGCAGTGGAACGTCGAGCCGTGGACCGTGAAGGCGAGGGTCGAGCGTGCGCGGGCCGAGGCGGCGAAGGCGCGCGCGCAGTCCGAGCTCGCGACGATCGGCGCCAGCTACGACGCGCAGAACGCGCTCGCCGAGGCGACCGCCGCGTCCGAGAAGGTGGCGGCTGCGGCCGACGGGGAAAAATCCGGAAGGGCGTGGCTGGCCTCGGTACTGCAAGCGGAGGCGATCGGGGTCGTAGAGTCGCGAGATCTGGCGGACGCCTACATCGCCTGGTTCCAGATCCGGGGCCGGTGGGCACAAGCCGTCTTTCAATGGAACGTTGCTGTGGTACGCCTCGACCGCGCCACGGGTGAATTCCATGCTCGTGGGACACGTCCCAAGGAGAAATGATGTTTCGTGCGTTTGCGTTCACCTTCGTCACCAGCCTCGCGACCCTGAGCACGCCGGCCCTCGCCGGTGATGCGACCACCACCGCCGCCAAGGCGCCCGCGGCCAAGGGCCCCGGCGTGACCGCGGTGAAGCAGGCGAACGAGAGCATCTCGAGCCTGCTGCGGCAGAAGGTGGCGCCGAACTCCAAGGAGGAGAAGGAGCTCGCCGGCAAGGTGACCACGAGCGTGCGCGGCTTCCTCGACATCGATCAGCTCGGCAAGCGCGCGATGGTCGACAACTGGAGCAAGCTGTCCAAGGCACAGCAGGACGAGTTCTCGGCGCTGCTGCGCAGCCTGATCGAGGACAACTACATCAAGGGCCTGCGCGCGAACCTCCAGTACAACGTCGAGTACATCAGCGAGACCGCGGACAAGGACGGCAACATCGTCGTCGCGACCAAGGTGAAGACGCAGCGCAAGGGCCGCCCGTTCACCATCGCGGTCGACTACGTCCTCGTGAAGGAGGACGGCAAGCTGCGCGCGTTCGACGTGCGCACGGACGGCGTCGGTCTCGTCGAGAACTATCGCGCGATGTTCAACAAGATCATGGCCAAGGACGGGTTCGATGGCCTGATCGCGAAGATGAAGAAGAAGCAGGGCTCGAGCGGAACTTGATCTACTAAACCCGGGCCGCGCGCGCGCGCTCCGGAACCAGCGGAGGTAAGGTCTCCGCGATGTCGCTCCATCCTCCCTTCCGCGAGGCCGCCGAAGTCTGGCTGGCCGAGGATCCCGACCCGATCACCGCCGACGAGCTGCGCAAGCTGATCGCGGCGTACGACAGCGGCGACCCCGGCGCGCAGCGCGATCTGCGCGAGCGGTTCGACGGCTCCCTCGAGTTCGGGACCGCCGGCCTGCGCGGCATCCTCGGCGCCGGGCCGCAGCGCATGAACCGCGTGCTGGTCCGCAAGGTCAGCGCGGGGCTCGCCGCGTACCTCCTGAAGCACGTGCCCGACGCCAAGCAGCGCGGCGTGTTGATCGGCCACGACGCGCGCCGCAACTCGCGCGTGTTCTCCGAGGACACCGCGCGCGTGCTCGGCGGCCTCGGGATCAAGGTCTTCCTCGCGCACCGGCCGTGGCCGACGCCGACCACCGCGTGGGCCGTCGTCGCCAAGCGCGCCTGCGCGGGCGTCATGGTCACGGCGAGCCACAACCCGCCCGCGTACAACGGCTACAAGGTGTACTGGGGCAACGGCGCGCAGATCATCCCGCCGCACGACACCGGCATCGCCGCCGCGGTCGCGCAGATCGGCCGCAGCGATCAGCTCGCGATGCCCGAGCTCGACGAGCTGCGCCGCAACGGCCTGCTGATCGATCTCGACGAGAGCCTGCACGACGAGTATCTCGACGCCGTGGTGGCGCTGCGCGCCGCACCCGAGCTCGACGGACGCGCGCTGGTCACCGCGTACACGCCGCTGCATGGCGTCGGCGCCGCGTCGGTCGAGCCCGGCATGAAGCGCGCCGGGTTCCCGCAGATCCACACCGTGGCCGCGCAGCGCGAGCCCGACGCCGACTTCCCCACGGTGGCGTTCCCCAACCCCGAGGAGAAGGGCGCGATGGATCGCGTCCTCGCGCTCGCCGCCGAGGTCAAGGCGGACCTCGTGCTCGCCAACGATCCGGACGCCGATCGCCTGTGCGTCGCGGTCCCCGAGGGCGCCGGCTATCGCGTGCTCACCGGCGATCAGGTCGGCGCGCTGCTCGCGGACTACCTGCTCGACGTCACGCCCAAGGACAAGCGCATGGTCGCGACCACGATCGTCTCGTCGCAGCTGCTCGGCTTCCTCGCCCGGCAGACCGGCGCCGACTATCGCGAGACGCTCACGGGCTTCAAGTGGATCGGCAACGCCGCGATGGACTTCGAGCGCCAGCACGCGGGCCGGTTCGTGATGGGCTACGAGGAGGCGCTCGGCTACTCGATCGGCCCGCTCGTGCGCGACAAGGACGGCGTCTCCGCGGCGATCATCTTCGCCGAGCTCGCCGCGTGGAACCGCAACCGCGGGCGCAGCGTCCTCGATCACCTCGACGACATCTATCGTCGCGTCGGCCTGTTCGTGACCGAGCAGGTGTCGCTGACCAAGCCGGGCACCGAGGGCATGGCCGAGATCAAGGCGGCGATGACCGAGTTCCGCCAGCGCCCGCCCAAGGAGATCGCGGGAAACGTTATCGAGCAGGTGCTCGACCTCGCGCGCGGTGAAGGCGGGCTGCCGGCGAGCGACGTGCTCGTGTTCAAGCTCGCGGGCGGGCGCCGCGTGATCATGCGGCCGAGCGGCACCGAGCCCAAGCTCAAGAGCTACTACGAGGTCCGCGCCGAGGTCGCCGCCGGCGAGGCGATCGCCGCCGCGCGCGCCCGGGGCCAGGCCGAGCTGGTGAAGCTGCGCGACGCCCACCAGAAGCTGCTGGCGTAGCGAGCGCAGTCCCGCTTACGTTTGGGGCGAGGCGTCGATGTATTTCGTTGGCGCCGACGAGCGCGCTGGCTTATCTCCCCCGGTCATGCGCCCTGCCCTCGCTCTCGTCCTCGTCCTGGCGGCATGTGGACCCTCGGCCATGCAGCTGCGATCGGATCGCGTCAACAACGCCGCGCGCGATGCGCAGCAGCGCCCGGGGCCGCGGCAGGCGGTCGAGCTCGCCGATGCCGTCCACGCGTCGTACCTCGCGGGTGACTACAAGACGCAGCCGCAACGGCTGAGCGCCGCGGGTGGTGCGGCGATCCAGGCGATCGATCGCGCGCTGCCGAACGCGGGTATCGACGCGGCGATGCTCATCGCGTGGCGCGGGCTGATGTTCGCGGACCTCGGTCGCCCGCAGGAGGCGCTCGCCGAGCTGCAGCGATCGTTCGCGACCGCGCCCAACGAGCTCGCGGGTCGCAACCTCGTCATCGTCTACGGCGCGGCGAACCTCACGGACAAGGTCGGCGCGACGTGCGCCGCGACCTGCGACGTGCTGACCGACGCCGACGACAAGCTCGACATGATCGCGCTGTGCCGCCGCAACATGAACGCCGCGTCCAACGAGGGCGAGATGGCGTGGATGAGCCCCGAGCTGGTGCAGTGGTACCAGGCCGAGAACGCGGCGCGCCTGTCGGCGGAGATCGAGGCCGACAACCGGCGGCGCGAGCGCGAGCGGTACGAGAACCAGGTCGTGCGCGAGGTCGAGCAGTGTGCGCTCTCGTGCAAGGAGACCGGCCTGCGCTGCCAGAACCGCTGCCGCGGCGATCAGGAGTGCGAGCAGCGCTGCGTCGAGATCAACCACGCGTGCGTCGATCGGTGCGGGTCCGAGGGCTACCAGCAGCTCGAGCAGTAGCGCTCAGGTCGGCTTCGCGAACCCGAGCATCCCGGAGCGCCACGCGACGTACGCGGCGGCGGTGACGTGCAGGCGCTGTGGCGGCGCCGCCAGATCGTCGATGAGGTGGCGCAGCGTGCGCTGCGGATGCACGAGCTTCTCGAGCTCGTCGTAGACGGTCGGCTCGAACTCGAACGCACGCGCGCGGTCGGCGAGGAACTGGCACGGCAGGTCCAGCACGCGCTTCGCCCAGATCACGAGGCGCTCGGCAGGGATCGTGGCCATCGCCTGCGAGACGATCGGCAGCGTGCGCAGCTCGAGCGCGAGCGCCGGCCACGGGTTGAGCTCGTTGGGCCGGAACTCGAACGTGCCCGCCGTCCACCAGCACGCGCGCACGAGCTTGGTGGACACCTGCGCGGCGAGCAGCCGCACCGCATCGACGGGCTGGAGCAGGCCGAGGCTGACCAGCGCGCGTCCGAGCCGGCCGCCGAAGTGCTCGAGCACGGAGAGCGCGCGCTCGAGTTGATCGCGCGAGATCGCCTTGCGCTGCACGAGGAACTCGCCGAACCGATCCTCCTCGACGTTGCTGCCGACGAACACCGGGTGACCGTCGACGAAGTACGCCTCGCGGTAGTACGCGCCGTTGCGCAGCGCCAGCGCACCGGTGCGCCGCTCGCGCGCGATGTCGCACAGGAGGTCGATCACCATCACGCGCCCGAGCTCGCCCTCGCGCAACGACATCCCCGCGCGGCGCGTCGGCGCGGGGATGTCGTTGCGCGAGGGCGAGC
>DATLHR010000199.1:0-3501 GCA_035539815.1 Kofleriaceae bacterium | reverse complement strand
GGGCTTCGGCGAGGACTGGCCGATCGCCGACAACCGGACGCCCGAAGGCCGCGCCACGAACCGCCGCGTCGAGTTCATCGTCGTCGGTGACGCACCCGCTAAGTGACGAAAAATTGCGTCCGGGCGTGAAACCCGCGATGCATGAGGACGATGGAGGCAGCGATCCAGGACATGGCGCGGATGTTGGACCCGCTCATCCTCGATCTCGGGGTGTTCGAGGTCGAGATCGAGCTGGTTCCCGACGAGCTGAATGATCCGTGGTTCACCGATGACGACGCGATCTTCGAGGTGACCGAGGACGCGTACCAGCTCGACCGCTCGATGCGCATGCACGCCGCGCTCGCGATCGCCTGACGTCCGGATCGCGGACAGTCTCGTCCGCCGGCTGGACGCTCCGGACGCGTCGACGCGTGATTCTCGACGGTTGCCGCGGCACAGCTGACGCAACGCCGCCCTCATCATGGAGGCGGTATGCTGTCGACAATGTTCGAACCCGAGCTGCTCGAAGGGATGCGGCCGATCTCGCGGGCGGAGTACGACCGCATGGTCGAGGTCGGCATCCTCGACGAGGACGACAAGGTCGAGCTCTTGCGCGGAGTCATCGTCAAGATGAGCCCGCAAGGCGAGCATCACTCGGCGCTCAGCGAGTGGCTCAACAACCACCTGGTCCGAAGTCTCGATCCGTCATTCTCCGTGCGGCCGGCGCTACCGTTCGCAGCGAGCGACTGGTCGGAGCCGGAGCCCGACTTCGCGATCCTGCCCGCGAAGCGCCCGTCGCTCGCGCATCCCCAGACTGCGCTGCTCCTGATCGAGGTCAGCGACTCGTCGCTGCGCAAGGACCGCCGGATCAAGCTCGGCATCTACGCCGAGGCCGGCGTGCCCGAGTACTGGATCGTCAACGTGAAGGAGATGACGATCGAGGTCTATCGCGACCCGAGCGGCGACCAGTACGCGAGCAAGCAGATCTTGCGGGACGGCGACGTGGCCCGGCCGCGCATGGTGCCTGGCGTCGAGATCGCGATCGCCGACCTGCCGAGGTGATCGGACCGCGGCGGCAATCCTCGACGAAGGGGTTGTGTACAATGAGCGCACCATGCGCGTGTTGATCATCGGTGGCGGAATCGGTGGGCTCGTCACCGCGATCCGCCTGCGGGCGCTCGGGCACGAGGTCCAGGTGTTCGAGGCGGCGCCGGTGTTCAAGGCGGTCGGCGCGGGGATCGGGATCCAGGCGAATGGTGCGCGCCTGCTCAAGCGCTGGGGGCTGAAGAGCGAGCTCGAGCGCATCGGCCGTGTCGCCGAGGACGCGGTGTGGATGCACTGGCGCGATGGCTCGGAGAAGGAGCGCGCGCACCTGCTGCCGCCGGACGGACCCTTCGAGCACGTCACCTATCTGGTCCACCGCGGTGAGCTGACGGACATGCTCGCGGCGCAGCTGCCGCCGGAGTGCATGCACGTGGATCATCGGTTCGTGTCCCTCTCGCAGGACGAGCGCGGCGTCGAGGTGATGTTCGCGAACGGGGTGCGCGCGAGCGGTGATGTGTTGATCGGCGCGGACGGCATCCACTCCGCGGTGCGCGCCGCGATCGGCATCGCGGATCCGGTGCGGGACGCGGGCATCGCGGCGTATCGCGGGCTGGTCGCGCTCGACGAGATCGAGCATCGGATCCCGCCCGGCCCGACGATCTGGAACGCGACGCCGCTCGATCGGGACGGACCGCCCGTGTACTTCATCTTCTATCCGGCCGGGCATCGCTATCTCAATGTCGCCGCGTACATCATCGGCGCACCGATCGAGCCCGACGTGTTCGACGCGCCCGCGGAGATGCGCGCGGCGTTCGCGCGGCAGATCGCGGATGCGGGCGATCTCTATCTCGAGATCGTGTCGAAGATCGGCAATGCGTTCCGCCACCGTTTGATCGACATCGAGCCGCTGCCGGTGTGGTCGTCCGGGCGGGTCGCGCTACTCGGCGACGCGGCGCACGCGATGCTGCCGTTCTTGTCACAAGGTGCGAACCAGGGCATCGAGGACGCTGCGGTCCTCGCGCTCAGCCTCGAGGCCACGCCGAACGACGTGCCCGGGGCGCTGCGCCGGTACTACGAGGCGCGGCGCGAGCGCGCGCATCACGTCCAGCAGGGGGCGCGCAGGCTGCGCGACTTCATCGCCGCGCGCTACGAGGACTACCGTGCGCGCGCGAACGTGGGCATCGAGAACTTCGTCGTTCACGATGCCGAGACCGTGAAGCTCGCCGGGTAGCGGGTACACTGCGGGCTCGTGTCCCCGCCGCCGTTGACCGTCGCGCGCCTCGAGAAGCTCGCGGGCTACGCGTTCGAGCGCGGCGACCAGTACTGGCGCACCGGACGCGTGCGCGACTACCTGATCGACGGCAACGCGATCGAGGGAACCGTCGTCGGAACGCGCGTGTACTCGACCCGGCTCTCGATCGAGCCGCATGCGCTGCGGTTCGAGTGCACGTGTCCGATGGCGCCCGCGTTCTGCAAGCACGCGGTGGCCCTCGGGCTGACCTGGATCGCGCAGCACGCGGAGCAGCCGGTCGCGACGAAGCCAGCGGGGGATCTGTTCGCGACGCGCACGGAGCTCGAGGCCTGGGCGACGGCGCATGACGCCGAACACGCGCTCGGGCTCGCCGCGGATGCGCTGCTCGACGAGCGCTTCGAGGGAGCGCAGCGCAGCGGCCTCGCGTACCTGGTGGCGCGGCTCGCCCTGCGCGACGTGGGCTCCCTCGACGGCGCGCGGCGCTACGGCGGCGGTCGCGGCGTCGCGGAGCTGCTGGCGGCCGCGGCGTATCGGCGGCTGCATGTCGAAGCGGAGGGCGTGCGCGAGGGGATCGCCGAGGAGGAGACGCGGCCGGCGTGGGCGCCGGTGCCCGAGCTCGCGGCGCTGTGGACGAAGCTGCGCGAGCTGCGCGACGGGATCCGCGAGCGCGCGGTGCCGAGGTCGCGGAAGGCGCGTGAGGGTGGCCGGTGGATGTTCGACCGCAAGACGCTCGTGATCGCGTGGCACGAGCGCGATCGGATCGCGCAGACCGGGATGAGCTGGGGCTCCACGGCGCCCGTGGCGCGGCTGGGCGTCGGGCGCGAGGGCGCCGCGTGGATCGAGTGCTCGTGTGGCGTGCGCGAGAGCCGGTGCACGCACGCGCTCGCGCTGATCGACGCGACGCTCGACGTGCTGGCGGATCCGGCGCGCCTCGTCGAGGCGAAGGAGCTCGCGGCGGAGCTGCTGCGGCCGGGCTGGTCGCGCGCGCTCGACGATCTCGCCCGGCTCGACGCGACGCTCGACAAGCCGCGGCCCGTGATCGAGGTGTGGTGGCAGATCGAGGAGGAGCTGCGCGGGCTCGCGGTGGTGCCGATCGTGCGGAAGCAGACGAAGCGCGGTGGGCTGACGGCGGGCGCGCGGACGTCCGCGGAGAAGCTGCTCGCCGAGCACGGCCCGGCGCTCGATGATCGCGATCGGCAGATCGCGGAGCACCTCGTGGGCTTCAC
>DATLHR010000198.1:0-19799 GCA_035539815.1 Kofleriaceae bacterium | reverse complement strand
GCCCTGCTTGCTCGCGAGGTCGAACAGCACCAGCGCAGCGGCGTCGAAGTCACCGAGCGCGTACGACGCCTGCGCGTCGACGAGCCGGCGCTGCGGCTGGACGTTCGCCAGGTTGTCGGGGCGAGGCAGCGTCTGCGCGATCTGCTTCGCCTCCTGCTCGACCTGACCGAGCTTGCCCTCGATGTCGGCGGCGGCGGCGCCCGGCAGGCACAGCAGCAGCGCCGCGAGCCAACGCGATGCGCGCGTGGGGCCCATGGTCACTTACCTGCCGTCGGCGTGGCGGCCGGCGCCTCGGCCGGCTTCTCCGGGGTGACCTGCGTGATCTTGCACTCGACCGCGGGCCGCTTCTCGAGCGGCGTCGTCGGACCGCCCTTCTCGTAGCCGCGGCAGTCGATCTTGGTGATCTTGCCCTCGCCGGCGACGAACGACGTGCTCGCGGGAGCCGTGAACGTGTACTTGTTCAGGTACTCGAACACGCCGTAACCGTGGCCGCGATACGTCGCGACCGCCGACAGCGTGTGATTACCCGGCGCGATCGGGCCGGCGAAGATGTCGAACGACGTGGTCTTGTACAGATTGTCGCCGGTCTCGTCGGTGCGGACGAACACTTGCGTTCCGTCGAGCGAGTAGATCAGCTTCGTCAGGCGGAACGAGCTGCCCATGTCGTTGCTGTGCGCGATCAGCGACTGCGCTCCCACGCCGCCGCCGATCATCTGCTCCTTGAGCATCTGCACGCGCGCCTTGAGCTGCCACGCGCGCTCCTTGAGCGCTTGCGTCTTCTGCTCGAGCCGGCGCATGCGCACCGCCGTCGGCATGTCCTCGGGCTTCACCGTCGCCGGATCCGGCGCGGCGGCGGGTGCTGGTGCTGGCGCGGGCGTGGGCGTGGGCGTGGGGGCGGGCGCCTTGGGTTGCGCCATCGCGGTCCCCGCGATCACGAGCGAAGAGAAGACGACCAGAGTCGATGTTGCTCGCATGCCTGAATCTCCAAACCGCCAGCTCGCGGCCACGTACGGAGGTCGACGCAGGAGCGACCGGCCACCGCAATTTCCTTTGGAATGCAGCGGTTGTAACACCGGCCCGGAGGCGCTTCAACGTTTCCGGCCGCTCTGGACCAGGTGTGACCAGAGTCGCTCGAGCACGGGGCCGATGCCCTGCCCGGTCGCGGCCGACATCACGAGCAGCTCGACCCCGAGCTCGGCGAACGCTTGCTTGTGCAGCTCGACGTCGCCGCCATCGGTCGCGTCCGCTTTGTTAAGCGCCACTACTTGAGGCGTGTTCGCCAGCTCGGGCGCATAGCGAGCCAACTCCGCGTTGATCACCTGGAAGTCGGCGAGCGGCGAGCGCTCGGGGCCGGTCGTGAACGTGCCGTCGAGGATGTGGAGCAGCACGTTGCAGCGCTCGACGTGCCGCAGGAACTGGTGGCCGAGACCTGCACCGTCGGCGGCACCCTCGATGAGCCCCGGGATGTCCGCGATCACGAAGTGGCGTTCATCCGAGAGCTGCACGACCCCGAGGTTGGGGACCAGCGTCGTGAACGGGTAGTCGGCGATCTTGGGCCGAGCTCGTGAGACATGGCTGATGAACGTCGACTTGCCGACGTTCGGAAACCCGAGCAGCCCGACGTCGGCGAGCAGCTTGAGCTCGAGCCGGACCGTGCGCTCCTCGCCCGGCGTGCCGGGCTCGGCCTTGCGCGGAGCCTGGTTCCACGCCGTCTTGAAGTGGATGTTGCCGCGGCCGCCGGTGCCGCCCTTCGCGAGCACGTACGTCTCCCCCGCCGTCGACAGATCGACGAGCTCGTCCCCCGTGTCCTCGGCGGTGATCACCGTGCCGACGGGGACCTTGATCGTGAGGTCCTCGCCCTTGGCGCCGTACTGATCCTTGTTGCGGCCGTCCTCGCCGCGGTCGGCCTTGTAGTGGCGCTTGTACTTGAAGTCGAGCAGCGACGAGAGGCCGCTATCGGCGACGATGACGACGCTGCCACCGTTGCCGCCGTCTCCGCCCGAGGGCCCACCGTGCGGCACCCCATCCTCGCGCCGGAACGCGGCAGATCCATTGCCGCCGTCTCCGGCTTTCACGTGGATGATCGCCTCGTCGATGAACTTCATGGCGGCCTACTTGTACCTGTGATCGGGCTCTCTGGCATCGTCCACGCCATGCTCGTTCGATTCCTGTGGGTCGTGGCGGTCGCGGTCGGTTGTGGCAAGAGCGGCAGCGCCAGCTCCTCCGGCAGTGCGGCGACGACCGGCAGTGCGGCGACGAGTGGCAGCGCGAAGTCGTGTCAGGTACAGGCCGACGAGCTCGCCGCGATGCTGCGCTCGCCCGCCTTTCAGCTGAGCCCGATCGGTGCGGTCCACGGAGTCGCGCTGCCGATCCGCACCGACGTGCGCGGTCAGGCTCTCCCCGAGGCTCCCGTCTTGATCATTCGATCGACCGAGACGAGCTTTCAGGGCCTGATCGGAGGCGACGTCGCCGCGGCGCTCGAGAGCGCGAGAGAGAAGGCCGATCGGCTGTACATGCAGATCGATCGCGGCACGCCGTTCAGCCGCGTCGTCGATGCGATCACGCTCGCGAAGACTGCGGGCTTCACCACGCAGTCGTTCGTGTTCACGGGCGCGAAGCTCCCCGGGCCCCCGCGCAGCGCCGCCGATGAACGCCTCGACAAGATCGTCGCCACCCAGGACGAGAACACGCTGTCCGAGCTGACGAAGCTCGTGCAGGAGGTGATCTCCCCGTGCCCGGAGCTGCAGAGGAGCTACGCCGCGCTGGCCTCGGCGCAGGACCGTTGGAAACACCTCGCCGAGACAACACCCGCGGCCGTGCTCGCCTGCAACTGCAAGGTCGACGTTCCATCGCTCCGCTCGGTGCTGTGGCGCGTGTTCGCCGCGCAGATCGAGATCCCCGTCATCACCGTCGAGATCGTGGACGACGGGCCGACACTCGCGGCGGCGGCCTCTTCGACCTGGGACCACGTCAGCAAGCAGCTCGACCCGAAGGCGACGCAGCTGCAGTTCGTCGTCCGGTAGGGACGGTTTCAACTTAGCAAACTCGAATTCACCAAGTGCGCGGGATTGCTGTCGACCGCGGGGACGGTTTCAACTCGCGACCCGTGACCTGGCTCGGTGTCTTCACACGTGCTGTCGTCGTGCCTGCTGGGCGACGCGCGGGCGGCGCGTGGGCTGGGGCCGCGGTGCTCGCCGCGATGGTGTTCGGCCCGACAGGCATGCACCCACGTGACGTCGCGATGCTCGCGCGGCACGAGCCCGTGTTCGCACTCGTGCTGTGCACGACGTGGCTGCTCGTGTTTCTGCCGACGGCGCGCTTGCTGGTGCGTGCCGACGCCGCGAGCTACCTGCGCGCGTTGCCGTCGCCGCGCGTGTTGCCGTTCGTGGTCGCGGGCGGCGCGCTGCTCGTGCTGCAGCTGCCATGGTTCGCGCTGTGGATCATCGGGGACGGAGCGCGTGGCCTCGCGCTCGCGGGCGCGACCACCGCGATCGTCGTCGTGCTCGCGCGCCTGCGCGTCGCCCCACCGCGCCCACCCTGGCCGGCGTGGAAGCATCCGCGCGCGGCGCTGCGGTCGATCTACCTGCGCGGCATCCGCCGTCGGGCGGGCGAGGCGGTCGCGCGGGGCGTCGGCCTCGCGATCCTCGGCGGGCTCGCCGCCGGACTGTTCTTGCGCAACAACGAGCTCGCCGATGCGGGCGCCGCCTCGATCGGAGCAGCGGTGATCGCCGTCGCGCTCGTGCCCGCGCAGGTCGGCCCGCTGCTCGCGCTGCTCGAAGCGCATCGCCAGTCGGCGTGGCTCGCTGCCTCGCTCGGCCTCTCGCGCGCGGCCCGCGTCGTCGCACTCGTGCAAGCCGTCGTGGCGATCCACGTGCTGTCCTCGCTGCTCGCGATCGGCGCGACCGCGGTGATCGTGCGCGATCCGTCGACGCTCGGGTGGCTCGCCGGTACCTCGCTCCTCGTCGCGCTCGGCTCGTCGCTCGCGGCCGCGCGCGTGCTGCTCGCGAGCGAAGACAACCCGACGATCTCGACGCGCACCGTCGTCGGCGCGATCGCCGTGGCCGCGCTCGCCGCACTCATGCTGTCGATGTTCGGTGCGCCGCTCGGTGCTCTCGCACTCCTACCCATCGGCGCACTCGCGCTCGGAAGGAGCCTCGCGTGATCCGTCCAGATACGCGCGCACGCCGCCGCGCCACCGTGGGCGCTCACGCGATCGTGGCGACGATCAACGACCTCCGCGACGGTGACGTGCTCTCGCGCGCGGCGGATCGAGGTGACGGATGATCCTCGACGCGCACGGCGTCTCGGTGCGGCGCGGCGGGCGTGTCGTGCTCGCGGATGTATCGCTCTCCGTGAACGCGAGCGAGATCGTCGGGCTCGTCGGTCCCAACGGGTGCGGCAAGTCCACGCTGCTCGCCTGTATCGCCGGCGTGCTCGAGCCGCGCGACGGGCGCGTGGTGGTCGACGGCGCCTCTGTCTGGGGCCCGCACCGCGAGCGCACGCGCGCGAGGCGCTCGCTCGGCTACGTCCCCGAAGGCGCCGATCCGCCGGGGTTCCTCACCGCGCGCGAGCTGTGGGCGCTGTGCGCGACGACGCGCGGGGGCCAGCCTCCGTCGAGCGCGCTGCGCGAGGCGCTCGGTCTCGACGAGCTCGCCGACCTCGCGCTCGAGCGCATGTCCCTCGGCCAGCGCCGGCGCGCCTGCCTCGGCGCCGCTCTGCTCGGCCCGCCCAGGCTGCTCGTGCTCGACGAGCCCGACAACGGCCTCGACGCCCCGCGCCTCGACGCGCTCGTCGCGTTGCTCCGCGACCACGCGCGCGATGGCGGCGCCACGATCCTCGCCTCACACGACGCCGCGTGGCTCGATCAGCTCGACGCCCGCGTCCACGCGCTCGCGGCCCGCTAACCGCGCTACGTGATCGAGCTGTTGCGATAGATCGTATCGACGACGAGCTCCGCGCCGACGTGCACGCTACCGCGCGGGCGCCGCCAGCCGCGTCGCCGGCTCGTCGAGCCCGTGCTTGCCCTTCGCGGTCCACTTCGCGATCGAGCGCGCGAGCCTCGACCAGTTGTCGCGGGCAAAGCCATAGATCGGCGCCTCGCGCACGCACGTGTTGTTGCTCGTCATCAGGTCGTCGCACGCCTCGGTGTGCGTCAACCCGAGCAGGTGTCCGATCTCGTGCGACGCGGTCTCGCACAGGCGCTGCACGCGCGCGCTCGACCGCTTGTGCGCGGCCGAGAACACGAAGCCGACGCCACGCTCGACGACACGACGCGGCCGCGTCGACGACAGCCCCCACAGCTTCTTGTAGCCGATGTCCGTCGAGCGCCCGCCGACCACGAGCATCAAGTACTCGTTCGTGGTCGGTCGCTCGTCGACGATCTCGATCGGCAGCCCGTCGTAGTACTTGCGGACGCAGGTCATGACCTGCTGCCACTCGCCCGGCGCGCCCTGGAATGCCGGGATCTCCGCGTACGGCAGCCCGGCGTACTTGACGATGTTCGACGCGAACTTGGTCGCGTCGTCGCGATCGGCGGCGCGCACGCGACCGCCGCCGCCGTGCACGTAGACGACAAGCGAGCTCGCCGACGACGGCGCGGCTGCGACCGGAGCAGCGCCCGAGGCGCAGATGAAGACGATGAGTCCGAGCAGAGATCGACTGCGAGACATCCGCACCTCGGTGAACCCGCGCACACCACCACGTCGCGCGGGATCGTTGGCGTAGCGTGCGACTCGCGAGCTGTCCACCCGGGCGAGGCTCGTCGCCGGCGAAACGTCACGCGCGCTGCGAAGAACTCGTGGCTACGGCGCGGTCTCGCGCTCCCAGCGCGCGAGGATCGACATCGCTTCCTCCGCCGACGAGCCACACATCTCGGGCTGCGGCTTCAGATCACGGCACACGCTCGGCCGCTCGGGCCTGCCGAACAGCGCGCACCGAACATCATCCGTGAGGTGCGGGCAGCGAACGCCCGCGAGCTTCCCCGCGGGGAAGCCCGGCATGGGCGCCGAGATCGACGGCGCGATGCAACACGCACCGCAGCCGGATCGACATTCCAACGCTGACGTGACGATCAGGCCGCGGCGGGCGCCCCAGGAGATGATGGAACTACGGCGACGCGCGTCTTCGACTTGCCGTGGCGCTCGAACTTCACGAGGCCATCGATCTTGGCGAAGAGCGTCCAGTCGCGACCGATGCCGACGTTCTCACCCGCGTGGTACTTGGTCCCGACCTGGCGAACCAGGATCGAGCCGGCGCGCACCTGCTCGCCCGCGAAACGCTTGACGCCCCGCATCTTCGGCAGCGAGTCGCGGCCGTTCCGAGTAGAACCCTGTCCTTTTTTGTGAGCCATGGCGCGTTCTCTACTTCCTAGGCGTTGATCGCGGCGATCTTCACCGCGGTGTAGTCCTGACGATGCCCGTTGCGACGGACGTAGTTCTTGCGGCGGCGGAACTTGAACACGACGAGCTTGTCGCCGCGGCCCTGCTCGACGATCTCACCGGTGACCTTGGCGCCCGAGACGGTGGGCTTGCCCACGGTCACGCTGCCACCATCGCCCGACGACACGAGGAGCACCTGGTCGAACACGACCTGCGCACCCTCATCACCGGCGAGCTTCTCGACAACGACGGTCTTGCCGGGCTCGACCCGATACTGCTTTCCACCCGTCTGAATCACGGCGTACATGGCTTCGTTTCCTATCTGCTTGCGGTCGCGCGACGCGGACGTTGCGAGTCACTTGATGGCAGTGCGCGATTTCGCTTTCGGAATCCGGGACTTTACGGATCGCGGGCGCCCCGTCAAGCCTTCGTCGAAGGGGCCTGGATCGTCGGGCAAGATCAAGGAATTAGCAGCTACCTGCCGAGGGCGCGATGGAGGAGATCCGTGGTGATCACCGGGTTCGCCCGGCCCTGGGTCTCCTTCATGACCTGCCCGACGAAGAACCCGAACAGGCCGTCCTTGCCGTTCTTGAACTCCTGCGCCTGGCGCGGATTGTTCGCGACGATGCGCTCGACGATGGCCCACAGCTGCGCCTCGTCCGAGATCTGCTGAACGCCGCGGCGCTCGACGATCGCACGCGGCTCCTCCCCCGTGCGGTACGACTCCTCGAAGACTTCCTTGCCGATCTTGCCGCTGATCGTGCCGTTCTCGACGAGCGCGACGAGGCGCGACAGGCGATCGGGCGGCATCGGCGCGTGCGCGATCGAGAGACCTCCCGCATTGAGCGCGCCGAGTAGCTCGGTGAGGATCCAGTTGGCGAGCGTCTTCGCGCCCTGCTCCGACGGGTGCGCCGCGATCGCTGCATCGAAGTAGTCCGCGAGCGCGCGCTCGCCGACCAGGGTCCTCGCGTCATCGGGCGCGAGGCCGCCGCGCACGTAGCGCTCGAACCGCGCCGCCGGCAGCTCGGGCAGCGTGCGCAGCACGGCGCCCATCGTCGGCCCGTCGACGACGAGCGGCGGCAGATCCGGGTCGGGGAAGTAGCGATAGTCGTTCGCCTCCTCCTTGCTGCGCATCGTCTGCGACTGGCCGGCGCTCGCGTCCCACAGCCGCGTCTCGCGCTCGATGCGACCGCCGCCGTCGATGATGCGCAGCTGGCGCGCGATCTCGTGCTCGATCGCGTTCTGCACGAACCGGAACGAGTTGATGTTCTTGAGCTCGGTGCGCGTGCCGAGGCGATCCTCGCCGCGCCGCCGCACGCTGACGTTGGCGTCGCAGCGCAGCTGGCCCTTCTCCATGTCGGCCTCGGAGATCTCGATCCACCGCACGAGCCGATGCAGCGCGCGCATGAACTCGGCCGCTTCCTCGGCGCTCGTCAGCTCGGGCGCGGACACCACCTCGACGAGCGGCACGCCCGCGCGGTTGAGATCGACGTGCGAGACCGCGCCGACGTGCGTGTTCTTGCCCGCGTCCTCCTCGAGGTGGATGCGCTGCAGCCGCACGCGCTTCACCTGCCCACCGAGGATCAGATCGAGGTGGCCGTTCTCGCACAGCGGCTCGTCGTACTGCGAGATCTGATAGCCCTTCGGTAGATCGGGATAGAAGTAGTGCTTGCGCGCGAACCGCGACTTCGCGCGGATCTGCGACGCGGTGGCGATCCCGAGCTTGAGCGCGAGCTCGAGGACGCCGCGATTGAACACGGGCAAGGTGCCCGGCAGGCCCATCACCAGCGGATCGGTGAGCGAGTTGGGCGGCGCCCCGAACGCGGTCGCCGACGGCGAGAAGATCTTCGACTGCGTCGCGAGCTGGACGTGCACCTCGAGCCCGATGACGGGCTCCCACTCCTCGAGCAGCTGGGCGAGCTCCGCCATCAGATGCCTCCCACGCCGCTCGGCCGCGCGCCGGCGAGCCCGACCGCGCTCTCGACGACACCGCCCACCCGCAGCAGCATCGCCTCGTCGAGCGGCCGCGCGAGCAGCTGCGCGCCGATCGGCAGGCCCTCGCTGCTGAGGCCGCACGGCACGCTCAGGCCGGGGAGGCCGCCGAGGTTGCAGGCGAGCGTGAAGATGTCGGCCTGATACATCTCGAGCGGCGTCGCCTTCGCGTTGAACCGGAACGCCGTCGTCGGCGTCGTCGGCGTGAGCAGCACGTCGGCCTGCTCGAACGCGGCGTCGAAGTCGGCCTTGATCAGCGCGCGCACCTGCTGCGCTTTCTTGTAGTACGCGTCGTAGTAGCCCGAGCGCAGCGCGTAGGTGCCGAGCATGATGCGTCGTTTGACCTCGGGCCCGAAGCCCTCGCCGCGCGACTTCATGTAGAGCGACAGGAGGTCGGTCGCCTCGGCGCGCTTGCCGTAGCGGATGCCGTCGTAGCGCGCGAGGTTCGACGACGCCTCGGCCGGCGCGATGATGTAGTACGCGGTCAGCGCGAGCTGCGTGTGCGGCAGCGTGACGTCGACCTTGACCGCGCCGCGCTCGACGAGCGCCGCGATCGTCTTGTCGAGCGCCGCGCGGATCTCGGCGTCGGCGAGGCCCTCGTAGTATTCGCGCGGCAGGCCGATGCGCAGCCCCCGCACGTCGCCGGTGAGCGCCTGCGCGTAGCTCGGCACGGGCACCGGCAGCGACGTCGAGTCATGCGGATCGTGCCCGGCGATCACCTGCAGCATCGCCGCCGCGTCCGCGACCGAGCGCGTGAGCGGCCCCACCTGATCGAGCGACGACGCGTACGCGATCACGCCCCACCGCGAGACCCGGCCGTACGTCGGCTTGAGCCCGACCACGCCGCAGAACGCCGCCGGCTGGCGGATCGAGCCGCCGGTGTCGGTGCCGAGGCTCGCGGTGCAGAGCCCGGCGGCCACCGCGGCCGCGCCACCGCCCGAGCTGCCGCCCGGCACGCGCGACGTGTCCCATGGATTGCGCGTCTTCTTGTAGGCCGAGCGCTCCGTCGAGCTGCCCATGCCGAACTCGTCGAGGTTGACCTTGCCGAGCACGAGCGCCCCGGCGGCGCGCAGCCGCGCCACCACCGTCGCGTCGTACGGCGGGATCCAGCCCTGCAGGATCTTCGAGCCCGCCGTCGTCGCGAGCCCCTCGGTGACGAGGTTGTCCTTGAGCGAGACCGGCACGCCCGCCAAGGGAGGCAGGGGCTCGCCCGCCTTGCGCTTGCGATCGATCTCGGCGGCGTCGGCGCGCACGCGATCACCGTCGAGCGCAAGGTACGCGCCGAGCTCGCGGTCGACGTTCTGGATCCGCGCCTGCATCGTATCGAGCACGCGCGCTGCCGTGAGCTCGCCCGCATGGATGCGCTGCGCGATCTCGGCGATCGACCAGAGCTCGAGGCTCACGGGTCGCTCCCCGGGATGATCGCGGGGACGACGATCAGGTCACCTTCGCGCTTCGGCGCAGCGGCGAGCGCCGCGCTCGCGGGCAGCGACGGCTCGACGACATCGGGGCGCAGCGGGAGCTCGATCGGTAGGGCGTGCGTCATCGGCGCGACGTCCGTCGTGTCGACGGCGGCGAGCGCGCTGAAGTGGTCGAGGATCGCGGTGAGCTCGCCCTGCAGGGCCTCGAGCTCGGAGGCCTCGAGGTGCAGCCTCGCGAGGAGCGCGATCTCCTCCACCTCCTTCCGCGTCAGGGTCGACATGGCTCAGGCGGCCTTCAATCGGGAAGCGGCTGCGGTTGGAGCTCGGGCTTGCCGCCGATGCGGCCGGCGAGCTCGGCGCCCATCTTGAGGTAGTCGTCGGCGATGCGGCCGGCGCTGGCCACGTCGCCCTTCTCGATCGCGGCGATGATCTCGCGGTGATGCGTGCGCGCCTGGTCGCCCGGCCCGGCCCCCAGCGCGGTGAGATTGGCGAGCAAGGGCAGGAACCGGCGCACGCTGTCACGCACGGTGTTGATCAGCAGCAGCATGATCTGATTGCCCGAGAGCTGCGCGAGCGCGACATAGAACTCGAAGTCGAGATCGAACAGCTCGACGGCGGTGGGCGCCTGATCCGCGCGATCGGCGAGCCCCCGCAGCTTGGCGAGCCCGTCGCGATCCTTGCTCGCGCGCGCCGCCGCCAGCCGCGCGAGCTCGCGGCCGAAGATGCGACGGAACTCGAGGAGGTCGCGGATCAGCTCGGGCTGGCCGGCCGCGCGCGGCAGCAGGTGCTGCACGAGCTCGATGCCGCCGGTCTCCATGAAGTTCTGGACGCGCGTGCCGTCGCCCTGGCGGATGCGCACGAGCCCGATGTGCTCGAGCTTCTTGAGCGCCTCGCGCAGCGACGCGCGGTTGACCTTGAGCTGCTTGGATAGCTCGCGCTCCGGCGGCAGCTTCGACCCCGGAGGGTACTGCCCGTTGAGGATGTGGCCGCGCAGCTGCTCGGCGACTTCTTCGGCGACGCGTTGCTTCTCGACCGGCTTGAGCATCCGCGTAAGCGAGGTTACCGCAGCGCCCCCGCGTGCGACAGGCTTGAGACCGGTTTGCGCGCCGTGATACGTGCTGATGATGTCGGGAACGGCCGTGATGGTGCTCGACGGGACTACGTCGCACGACGTGTTCGAGCTCGTGGAGCTCGTCGGCGAGGTCGTTCGCGTGCGCTCGCCGCTGTGGTTCGAGATCGGCGAGGAGCTGCGCGTGCGCGTCGACCACGACGGCAAGGTCACCGAGCGGACGGCCCGGGTGCGCGCGCACGTCGGGCCCGCCGAGGCCAAGATCACCGAGCTCGAGCTGCTGGGCGGCGCGACGTGACCGTCGAGCGTCGCATGCGCGACGCCGTGCTGCTCGTGCTCGCGACCGGCGGATGCTGGCATTCGTCCGCGCCGTCGACGCCCCCTCGGATCCCGCGGCGTTCTGTGACGAGTACAAGCGGCGCACGCCCGCCGACCCGAGGAAGGCGACCAACTCACCGGGCTCGCTCACCGTCGGGCACGGCGTCGCCCTGACCTACGACGCCGACCACAGCGAGCGGATGCGGCGCGACGACGCCGTGCTCGACAGCGGGTCCCGGACGGTGCGCTGTCGCCTGGTGCGTCGCGTACACCGCGTGCGATGCGCTCGGTCTGCCCGGTCCGCACGATGCGCGCACCCTGTTCGACGGCTACTTCGCGGCGTGACCGAGGCCGCGGCCGGGCAGCGTGTCCCCGTCGTCAGCGCTTGAGCCGGCCGAACAGGCCCGAGCCGCCCTTGTCCTTCTCGGCCTGCCGGGACTCGAGGACGCGCAGCTCGCTCGCGGCATCGGCGTGGTTCGGCGAGAGACGGAGCACTTCCTGGAAGTGGCGGATCGCGTCCTGCTCGCGGCCGAGCATGCGCTCGACGCGGCCGAGGTAGAAGCGCGCGGGGGCGGATCGGGGCGAGCGCTGGATCGCGCGCTCCAGGGTCGAGCGGGTGGCCGCGGCGATCGCGCTCTTGTCGGGCGTGCCCGCGAACCGCGCCCAGGCGAGCGCGGCCTGGTAATCCGCCTCGTCGGGGTTGAGCGAGACGGCGTGCTCGAGCTCGCGGATCGCGACGGCGATCTGGTCGCGGCGCAGGGCCTGTTCACCCTTGCGAAACGCCTCCTCGGAGTCGAGCACCCGCTGGGTCATCTCCTCGGCGCGCGCCTGCTCGGCCCGGATCGCGGCCTCGCCGCCGCGCGCGAGGAGCGCGACGTACTCGTCGCGGCGCTTGCCGTCGCTGAGCAGGGCGAACGCGGCGTTGACCTCGGCGAACAGCCGCTGAGCCCGGCGTTCCTCGTCGGAGACGCCGAGTGCCTGCAGGCGATCCGGGTGGAGGTTGCGGGCGAGCGTGAGGTACGCGGAGCGGATCTGCGCGATCGATGCGTCGCGCGGGACGCCGAGGAGCTCGAAGTGATCGGAGCCCGCATCGAGGACCGCGAGCCGCGTCTTGATCAGCGCCTCGACCTCGAGCGCCGCGGGCTCGTTCGCGCGCGAGGCCGGCGGGCGGCTCTTCTTGTGACCGCGTGCCGTGGGCGCATCGATCGACGATGCAGCGGGAGGTGGAGCCATCGGGGGATCGCGGCGCACGATGGTCGCCGGGTCGACATCGCGGCGGAGCGTCGGCGCATCGAGCTCGACGGCGCGCGACTTCGAGACCGGCGACGGCACCGGGCCGCCGGCGCGCGCCGCCGAGGTCGCGGCGGCCGCCGGCGCCCCCGGTGACCGCGAGCCCGGCGCGGCGGGCGAGGCGCCCGGGCGGGGCATCGCCGTCGACGCGGCGGGCACGCGCGTGAGCGGAGGCGTCGGCGAGGCGCCGGCAGCCTCGGCGCGGGACGCCACCGGCGCGGCCGGCCGCGCGCCGGATGCACGCGCCGCCATCTCGACGTTGCAGGCATTGCACGAGACGAGCGCATAGACGACGGCGCGCACGATGCGCTGGTCGACACCGCCGGCCTCGAGCTCCGCCAGGCCGGCGCCGGCGCCGAGCTGCTCGAGCACGGGGCGCTCGGCTTCGCCGAAGCCGAACTGGCGCAGGTCCTCGCGCGCCTCGGGCTTGAGCTGGAACCACGCGCCGAGCTGCGCGAGCTCGCGGTCGAGGCGGGCGGCGGAGACGAGGGCCTTGGCGCCGAGGTAGACGACCGTGCGGATATCGACGGCGGCGCCCGCGACGATCGGCAACGTCATCCGATCTTCGACGACGAAGTCGCCGCTCTCGACCGAGAACGTGCGGGCGGCGCGCTGGGCGATCGCGCGGCGGCGCAGGCGCATCGTCGGATCGGGCGGCAGCTTCGCGGCCTCCGCGACCTGGGCCACGTCGTCGTCGAGCGCACCTGCCGGCTGCGCGGTCTGCTTCCTGGCGAGCTCGGTCGCGACCGTCGACGAGACGAGGCCGAGCGTCATCGCGATGCGCACCGCGGCATCGGAGGCGAGCGGCGAGGCGGCGGCGACGACCGTCCCTTCGTGAAACGCGATCTGATAGAGCTTCGCACCGTCGCCGATGACGGTGAGCTGGCCGGTCAGCCCACGCAGGCCGAGGGCCGCGAGGGTTCGCCCCCACGGTCGATCCAGGACGGTTCCTCGCGCGAGCTCGGCCACCAATCCGAAGGATGTGGGGATGGGCGCTTGGAGTCAACGGCCGGGCCGATGCTAGAATCGCGTCGGTGAGCACGTCGTTCCCACTCGATGGAATGCGCGTTCGGTTCGCGGGGGCGACCAACATCGGGCGCAAGCGCGACCACAACGAGGATTCGATCTCGCTTCCCGAGAACGAACGGCTCGCCATCGTCGCCGATGGGATGGGCGGTCACGCTTCCGGTGAGGTCGCGAGCCGGCTCGCGGTGGAGATGGTCAGCGACCACTTCGCCGAGACGTCGAAGCAACAGACGCTCACGTGGCCCTACAAGGTCGATCGCGACCTGCGTACCCACGTGAACCGCATGATCACGGGCATCATGCTCGCGAACCTCGAGATCTGGGAGCGCTCGCAGCGCGAGGCGCGGTTCAAGGGCATGGGCACCACGTGCATCGCGCTCTACTTCCTCGACGACGCGCTGATCATCGGGCACGTCGGTGACAGCCGCTGCTACCGCACGCGCCAGACCGAGATCACGCAGCTCACCGAGGATCACTCGCTGATCAACGACTACATCCGCATGAAGCGAGTGACGCCCGAGGAGGCCGAGAACTGGCCCCACAAGAACGTCATCGTGCGCGCGCTCGGCATGAAGGAGAGCGTGCAGGTCGACATCCTCACCGAGAAGCCGCTGATCGGCGACACGTACCTGCTGTGCTCGGACGGGCTCACCGGCATGATCAAGGACGATCAGATCCAGCACATCCTGATGACCGAGCGCGATCTCGACCGCGCCGTCGATCGCTTGATCGCCGGGGCGAACGAAGAAGGCGGCGTCGACAACATCTCCGTCGTGCTCGCGCGCGTCGAGGCGGGGTGACCATGCAGCGGCGCCGGCTCGCGCTGGCGATCTTGTCGGCGCTTGCACTCGGGGTCGGCTGCAAGCAGAAAGCCGACGCACCACCCGCAGGCGCGGGCTCCGATGCGCCGCGCATCCCCGCCGGCGAGGTCAAGCGCGGCGAGGACGCCTGCAAGGCGTACGTCGACCAGGTGTGCGCGTGCACGGCGCCGGCGGCGGCGGACGCGTGCAAGCTCGCCCGCGCGCTGCCCGAGGCGCTGCGCGTCGGCCTCGAGATCGCGGCGAGCCCGGACTCGACGCGCGGCGACGTGCTGCACGCCAACGATAGTGTGCGCAAGACGATCAAGGAGTGCATCGAGCAGACCGCGAAGTTGCCGTCGCTCGGTTGCTAGCTCATCGCGATGCGCATCGGGGATCACCTGCTTCAGCGCGGCTCGGTGAGCCTCGATGACCTCGCGCGCATGCTCGGCGCGCAGCACGGCAGCGGCCTGCGCCTGTGCTCGCTGCTCGTCACGCGCGGCGTGGTGTCGTTCGACGATGCGTCCCGCGCCCTGGGCGAACAGCTCGGCGTGGCCGCCGTCCTGCGCAAGCACCTGCAGCACCGCGATCCGAGCGTCGCCTCGATGCTTCCGGCCGCGCTCGCGCGGCGCATCGTCGCGGTGCCGATCGGCAAGCTCGGCGACGGCGCGGTGATCGTGTGCCTGCGCGATCCCACGCGCGCCAACTACGGTCACGTCGCGCGCGCGATGCCGGGGCGCTTCGTGCTCGCGGTCGCGCCGGCGATCGTCATCGAGCGCCTCGTCGAGGACGTCTACGCCCCCAAGCCCGTCGTCGACGTGCAGATCGACGTCGAGGTTCCACCGTCGATCTCGGCCGACATCCCGATCGAGGTCGACGAGCCGGTCCTCGCGCCGCACGCGAGCGAGGCCGACATCGACTCGATGTTCGACGCGTTGATCGAGAAGCCCGAGCCCGCACCCGCATCTGCACCCGCAAGCCCCGGCTTGCCCGTCGCGGTGAAGCGCGTCTCCACGCCGAATCGCGCCGCACCGCGCCGCGACGCACTCGACGCGACGATCGCCTCGTTCGTCGACATCGACGACAGCGACTGGCTGTTCGATGCAGCGATGACCTACATCGCCTCGCGCTGGCGCGCCGCGATCTTGTTCGAGCTGCGCGGGGACAGCGCGGTCGCGCTCCGAACGCACGGCGCGAAGCAGGTCACGCTGCCGCTCGCGCAGCCCTCGATCGTGCGGCTCGCGCGCGACGAGCGCCGCCTCGTCCACGAAGCTCTCGAGGGCACGAGCGCCGCGCAAGCCTCGCTCGCCGCGGCGCTCCGCGACGCCGCGCATCCGGTCGCCGCGCCCGTCGCACGTGAAGGCGCCGACGCGGTGCGCTTCGTGCTCGCCGTCGGGCAGCCGGTGCGCGACGGCGAGGAGCCCGAGGACGCGGCGTTCGATCTCGGCGTGCTCGCCGAGACGATGGGCGAGACCCACGCGCGCCTCGGCGACTAGTCACCCTCGACGAGGCACTGCATCGTCACCCACCCAAGCGGATACGCGACGCCGTGCGTGTCGACGGTAATCCTCTTGCCGGTCTGAGGGCAGTTGACGAGATCGTCGTCGAGATGCCAGCACAGGCGCTCGTCACCACCACAGGCCGGCAGCACGCCTTCGGTGCCATCGGAGAGCTCGTACGCCGCCGCACAAGCCGGCTGCAACCCAGGGACCGACGGATCTTCATCGAAGAGCGCCGTCTCGATGCACGGCGGACCGCCGAGCGTCCGGAAGAACAGCGGCACGTCGAGGACGTCGCCATACGACGCGCCGCAGAGCGAGGTCTCGACTCCTCGGCTCCCCAGCTGCTGGAGCAACGCGCGTAGACGCGGAGCAGGTTGCGCGTCGCACGCGGGATCGGTCGGTGCGATCACGGCGCCGACCAACACCGCCCAATCGGCCGCCGCAACGGTCCACACGAAGTCGACGAAGTCCTCGACGGCGGGCAGCGCGCTCGCCTGCGTCGTGCAGCGTGACGTGTCGGTGCTCGTCGAGCCTGCGAGGAAGCTCGCGTCGGTGAACGAGCAATCGTCTTGTGCGGTGACGAACACGATGGCGAGGTACGCATCCGACCGCCGGAAGCCCGCATTCTCGACGGTGTTCTCGAGCGCGCGGCGCGCGGCGGCGAGTGGGCGGCTGTACGGGCAACCGGCGTCCCCCACGTCGAGCAGCGCGCCGAGCGCCTCGCCGAGCGAGCCCTCGTAGTTGCGCACACGCGAGCCATCGGGTGCGGCGAGGTCAGAGAGGAAGCGGGCACCGCGCAACCACCCACCATCGCCATCCCCGGTGCAGCCAGGCACCGCGACGCCCTCGGCGCCGAGGTCGCTGGTCGTCACGCCGATGTGCAGTGACGGCGTGCCCCACGGGTAATGCTCGAGGACGTCGGCGATCTGCGTCGCCTGTGCGAGGAGCCCAGCGCGGAACGGCGCCATCGCCGGCGAGCGATCGACGACGAACAGGACGTCGAGCGATGGCGCGAACCCGAAGGGGAACGCCTTGGACTCGACGCGGCTGGTGACGAACGGGCCGCTCGGCGGCTCGTGCTCGGTGCACGCGAGGAGGACCACAGACGCGAGCGCGACGACGCGAAGCATCTGTTCCTCGACAAGCAAGCCGAAGACCACCCGGCGTCACGTGATCTCTCGCGGTTACCTGCTTGTCCTTGCCAACCCAGTTGACGGTCGTGCGCGTGGTTGGCGTTCACCGATAGGAGACACCCGGCGAGACATGGGGAGACACACCGAGGAGACGGCTCGCCACGAGGATCGTGCGAGGGATGTGGCGGAACGCGCCGCCGGGGAGGCAAGCCGAGTAGCCGGTTGTGTATCTACGTGCACGTCTTGTGCTCGTAAGGCCGTGGCAGCCCGGCCGGGGACGCTTGGCATTGTGACTGCATTTCGTCGGAGGATGCGTCCCTGGATCCTCGCGCTCGCGTTGGCGGCTAGTGCCTGCAAGAGCTCGACGATCGTCGACCTCGAGATCGCCGGCGGCGAGTCCCTCGGGCTCGACTACCTGCAGGTGCGCATCGGTGATCGGAGCTCGCTCGCGAATCCGTTGTCGTCGCTCCAGCTGGTGCTCCCCGACGACATGGCAGGTGCCGAGGCCAAGCTGGAAGTGTGGGGCCTGCAGGGCCCCCAGCAGGTCGCGTACGGCGTGACCGCGGTGACGCCGGCGCAAGGCGATCACGTGCGTGCACGCATCGAGCTCGCGCCGATCGGTTGCGACACCACGTGGTGCGAGCTCGGCGAGGTGGCGTGCGCGAACGCCGGCGGCGCCGACGGCACGATCACGTGCGTGCAGCAGGATGACGGCTGCACGACGTGGGGACCGCTCGAAGCGTGCCCCGCGAACGCACCGTTCTGCTCGAATGGCACGTGCAGCGCCGAGTGCTCCGACGAGTGCACCACGGGCGCCGCGATCTGCGAGGGACCGGCGGCGCGCCGCACGTGCGGCAACTTCGACGGCGACAGCTGCCTCGACTGGTCCGCGCCGGTAGCGTGCGCGAGCACAGAGTCGTGCAGCGATGGCGTGTGCATGGATGACGGCGGGCCCACGTGCGGCACGGCCGGCAGTGACTGCGACGACGGCGATGCGTGCACCACGATGGACAGCTGCGATGGCGACTCGTGCTCCGGCGAGCCGATCGTCTGCGACGATCCGCAGCCCGCGCCGACCTGCGTCTCCGATACCCTGCGCTCGACCGGTGATGGGACGTGCAGCAACGGCACGTGCTCGTACGCGAAGGTCGACACGCCATGCTCGTGGGGCTGCGTCGACGGCATGTGCGCACCCTCGGCAATCGGCTCGGCCTACGACACGACCTGCGTGATCACCGGCACCGGCGCCCCGTACTGCTTCGGCTCGGGCGCGAGCACGTCGATCACCACCGAGCCGACCGGCGTCTACGACTCGCTCTCGACGAGCCGGCTCAGCGTCGCGTGTGGGATCAATAGCTCCGGCGCGCTGGTGTGCTGGGGCTCGACGCTCACGGGCGTCAACCCGACGATGGCGCCCACTGGAACGTTCACGCAGGTCGCGCTCGGCTTCTGGGCCGGGTGCGGCGTGCGTACGAGCGGCGCGCTCGCGTGCTGGGGCAGCAACAACTACGGTCACCTCAGCCCGCTTCCGTCGGGGACGTTCCGCAAGGTGGCGATCGGCGAGGACGGCGCGTGCGCGATCCGAAGCGACTACTCGCTCGCGTGCTGGGGCTCGTGGACGCCGTTCGGGATCAGCGGGACGTTCACCGACGTCAGCATCTATCAGTACGACGGCTGCGCGATCCGCACCGACGGCACGCTCGCCTGCTGGGGCCTCGCGTCGAGCTACGCGCCCGCCAGCACCAAGTTCAAGATGGTGAGCATGGGTACGGGCTTTGGCTGCGGCATCAAGCTCGATGGAAAGGTCGAGTGCTGGGGCGTCGACACCGATGGCCAGACGACCGAGCCGCCGGGCACGTTCCTCGATCTCGCCGCCGGCGCACGCCACGTGTGTGGCATCACCAGCGCTGGAGCGCTGAGCTGCTGGGGCAAGCCGATCCAGTGATCACGGCGTGGCGGGCGGCGCGCAGCAAACCGCGCCTTCGATGCCCTGGTTCACGCGGCCGAGATCCTGCTCGCCCTCGGCGCACGCGACCTTGCCGTCGCCGATGTCGCCTTTGACCTGCCCGCCCTTCGCGATGCAGTCCTCGGGCGCCATCGCCGCGGCGGGCTCGGTCGTCGTCGGCGGCTGATCGGCCGGCTTGGTCGCGGGCTGCTTGCCGCCACACGCGGCGATGGTGAACACGACTGCGATGAGGAGCTTGGTCATGGCGAGGAAGTAACGCCCAGCTCGCTCGCCGCTTACAACGTGCTCAGGTCACGATCGCGTCGTCGCCCGAGGCGGCGGTCGCTCCCGCCCACACGACCGTGCGCGTGATCGAGCGCTCCACGCGCGCTCCGTCACCGACGACCGCGTACGGTCCAACGGTGACGCCCGGCGCGATCACCGCGCCCGCGCCGATCCGCACGGGGCCGACGATCGTGGCGCTCGCCGCGATGCGCGCCGACGGATCGATGCCGGCGAGGTGACGGGTCGGCGGATTGCGCAGCTGCTGGCCGCCGAGCAGCGCCCAGTTCGACTCCAGGTAGCGCGCGGGCGTGGAGTGCTCGGCGAAGTAGCCGCCCGCGTGCTCGAACGCCGCCACGCGCTCGCCGGCGCGCAGCCACGGCAGGTAGCCCTGGCGGATCGAGTCGGACTCGCCGTCGGGGAGGCGCGCCATCACCGACGGTCGCGTGATGTGAACGCCGCAGAACATGTGCTCGCCGTCACCGAGGATGTCGGTGACGCGCGGACCGCGCTCGTCGTGCACGACCTTGACGGCGCCCCACTCGCGCGCGTTCGGCACGCGCTGCACGACCATCATGCCGAGGCTGTCGGGCACGCGGCGATACGCCTCGACGAGCGCGCCGAGATCGCAGTCGAAGATGAGCTTG
>DATLHR010000197.1:0-9550 GCA_035539815.1 Kofleriaceae bacterium | reverse complement strand
CGCGATCCGCGCGCTCGTCGAGCTCGGCATCACGCCCGTGATGATCTCCGGCGATCGCGAACAGGTCGCGCGTGCGGTCGCCGCGGAGCTCGGCATCGAGCGCGTGCACGCGGGCGTGCGCCCGACGCAAAAGGCGGCGATCGTGGCCGCCGAGCGGAGCGGCGCGCGGCGGGTCGCGATGGTCGGCGATGGCATCAACGATGCGCCGGCGCTGGCGGCGGCGGACCTCGGTGTCGCGCTCGGCTCGGGGACGGACATCGCGGCGGCCGCCGCCGACGTGACGCTGCTGCGCGGCGGCATCGGCGCGCTACCGACGGCGCTCCGGCTCGCGCGCGCGACGCTGCACACCATCCGGCGAAACCTGATCGCGGCGTTCGCCTATAACGCCGTGTGCATCCCGATCGCCGCGGTCGCGCCCCTGTCGCCGATGCTGGCGGCCGCGGCGATGTCGCTGTCGAGCGTGAGCGTGCTGCTGTCGTCTCTGCGCCTGCGCTCGTTCCGCGCCTGAGGTACGCTCGCGCGGATGTCGGAGCCCGTGCTCGCGGTCCGCGATCTGGTGACGGAGTTCCGCACCGATCGGGGAACGCTGCGCGCCGTCGACGGAGTGTCGTTCGAGCTCGCCGCGCGCAAGACGCTCGGCATCGTCGGTGAGTCGGGTTCCGGGAAGAGCCAGACCGCGCTGTCGATCATGCGGCTGATCTCCCCGCCGGGCCGGATCGCCGCGGGCTCGATCGCGTATGCGGGCAAGGATCTGTTGCAGCTGCCCGCCGAGCAGATGCGTGCGATCCGCGGCAACCGGATCGCCATGATCTTCCAGGAGCCGATGACGTCGCTCAACCCGGTGTTCACCGCGGGCGACCAGGTCGGCGAGGCGGTGCGGCTGCACCAGGGCAAGTCACGCACCGAGGCGCGACGCATCGCGATCGAGATGTTCCGGCTCGTCGGCATCCCGTCGCCCGAGGAGCGCGTGGACAGCTATCCGCACGAGCTGTCGGGAGGCATGCGACAGCGCGTGATGATCGCGATGGCGCTCGCGTGCAAGCCGGACCTCCTGATCGCCGACGAGCCGACCACCGCGCTCGACGTGACGATCCAGGCCCAGATCCTCGACCTGTTGCGCTCGCTCCAGCGCGAGCTCGGCATGAGCATCCTGCTGATCACGCATGATCTCGGTGTGGTCGCGGAGACCTGCGACGAGGTCGCCGTGATGTACGCCGGGCGCATCGTCGAGCGCGCGAGCACCGAGGCGCTCTTCGCGTCCCCGCGCCATCACTACACGGCCGGGCTGCTGCGCTCCGTGCCGAGCTACGACGATGGCGAGGACGTCGCCGCGCACGGCCGCCTCCTCGAGATCAAAGGCATGGTGCCCTCGCTGCTCGAGTTGCCGGCGGGGTGCAAGTTCGTCGATCGCTGCCCGGCGGCACAGGACCGCTGCCGTATCGAGGAGCCCGCGCTCGTCCAGCTCGGCGGCGCCCAGGTGCGCTGTCATTATCCAATCGCGCCCCCGCCCCCCCTCGAGGCCACGTGAGCGAGCCGCTGGTCCGCCTCCACAAGGTCACGAAGCACTTCGGCCGCGTGCGTGCGGTGACCGAGGTGTCGCTCGACATCCCGCGCGGCGAGACGGTCGGGCTCGTCGGTGAATCGGGCTGCGGCAAGTCCACGCTCGGGCGCACCGTGCTGCGGCTGCACGAGCCGACGAGCGGCCGGATCATGTTCGACGGCAAGGATCTGACGGCGTTCACGCAACGCGGCCTGCGCCCGCTGCGCCGGCACATGCAGATGATCTTCCAGGACCCGTACGCGTCGCTCAATCCGCGGATGTCGGCGGGCGCCGCGATCGCCGAGCCGCTCGAGATCCACGGTCTCGCGAAGTCATCGGCGGAGCGCGACGCGCGCGTGCAGGAGCTGCTCGCCAAGGTCGGCCTGCGCGCCGACGCCGCGCGCCGCTACCCGCACGAGTTCTCGGGCGGTCAGCGCCAGCGCATCGGCATCGCGCGCGCGCTCGCATGCGACCCGCAGTTCATCGTCTGCGACGAGCCGATCAGCGCGCTCGACGTCTCGATCCAGGCGCAGATCGTCAACCTCCTCCAGGACCTCCAGGTCGCGGAGAAGCTGACGTACCTCTTCATCTCGCACGACCTCAAGATCGTGCAGCACATCTGCACCCGGGTCGCGGTGATGTACCTCGGCCGGATCGTCGAGCTCGCCGAGGCCAAGACGCTGTACCGGTCGCCGAAACATCCGTACACGCAGGCGCTGCTGTCGGCGGTGCCGCGCGTGCCCGGCAAGGCCGCGCCGCGCCGCGATCGCATCATCCTGACGGGCGACGTGCCCAGCCCGCTCGCGCCGCCGCCCGGCTGCCCGTTCCACCCACGCTGTCCGGTCAAGGACAAGCCGAAGGCGTGCTTCGATAAGTTGCCCGCGCTGCGCGTGCTGGCCAACGGATCCCAGGCCGCGTGCCACGTCGCCGAGTAGCCACGGTGTAGAATTGCACCATGGGATCGCGCTCGGGTGAGCTGGCGACACGTTCGCTGCCAGCAGTCTTGCTCGATCTCCATGAGGACCTCGCGACCGGGCAGCTCGTGCTGCAGCGCGGCCGCGTGTCGAAGACCGTCGACCTCGTGAACGGCAACCCGGTCTCGACGGCCTCGACGCCGCGCGACGAGACGCTCGGTCACTTCCTGGTCGCGGGCGGCGTGATCAATGAGGACCAGCACAAGCAGGCCGTCGCGCGCACTGCGGAGGTCGGCGGCAAGCTGGGCGAAGCGCTGATCGCGCTGCGCATGATGAGCGTCGAGCAATTGATCGATCAGCTCGGACGGCAGGCGCGCCACAAGCTCGTGCAGGCGCTGCGCTGGCCGCAGGGCGCGTGGCGGTTCGACGAGGCGCACGAGCCGATCGAGGGCATCCAGCTCCGCATGGTCGAGGTCGTGCTCGGCGGCTTGCGCGAGACGGCGATCGAGGACCCCGCGCGGCTCGCGCGCCTCGACGGGCTGAGCTTCACGTTCACCGAGCGCGGCGACCGCCTGCGCCACGAGCTCAGGCGCGTGTTCGGCGAGACCGTGGTCATGCTGCTGCAGGACGGCGCGGTGGTCGCCGAGATCGAGCGCGCGTTCCCGGGGCGCGTGCAGGGCCGGCTCGCGCTCGACGCGATGCTGATGTGCGACGCCGTCATCGGGCGTCCCGTCGGCGCCGCGCCGATGCGCAGCAAGGAGCCCACCGCGAGCCCGCTCGCCGAACCGATCGTCGAGGACAGCGAGCTGTACGACGTCCTGTTCGACGAGGTCGGCATGACGTTCGAGGGCGAGGAGCCGTTGATCCCCGAGCACATCGCGCCCGAGGACTCCGGCGTCGTCTCCCTCGAGGAGATCTATGCGGTCAGTCTCGACGGCGCGAACGCGGTCAACGCGCGGCAGGAGCTCACCGCCGAGCACCAGCGCGTGAAGGGCGCGGATCACTACGCCGCGCTCAAGGTCAGCCGGCGCGCGACCACGGCCGAGATCCACGACGCTTACACGGAGCGCGCGCAGCAGGCGAACGTGTGGGTCGGCTCGCAGATCGAGCCGCGCGAGCGCGCGAAGGCCGACGAGCTGCTCACGCTGTACACCAGGGCGCGCACGGTGCTCGTCGACGAGCGCAGGCGCGCGAGCTACGACCGCGAGCTCGCGGGCGGCGAGCTCGTGCAGGTCCCGCCCGCGATCGACACCGAGCTCGGGTTCCGCATCGCCGAGGAGCTCATGGCGAAGGAGCAGTGGGCGCAGGCGGTCGGTCAGATCCGCACCGTGATCTCGCGCTCCCCGAACGAGGCCGACTATCACGCCGCGCTCGGCTGGTCGGAGTGGAAGGCGAGCGCCGAGGATCCGGGCGCTGCCGACGCCGTGCGCTCGCACCTCAACGTCGCGCTCGAGATCGATCCCGACCACGCCGCCGCGCATTACTACAAGGGCCGGGTCGAGGCGATGCTGCACAACGACGACGCCGAGGCGCTGTTTCACCTCGAGCGCGCGATCGATCTCGACCCTCTGCGCGTCGATGCGCTGACCGCGATCGAGGCGCTGCTCGTCGGGCGCGGCGAGCTGCGTCGCCTCGAGCGGTCGCTCAAGCGCGTGCTGTTCCGCCTGCGCGGCAAGGGCAACGCGGCCGAGGCGAAGGCGTGGGTCCACATGGCGCGGCTGTACGCCGATCACCTCGACGACCGGCAGGCGGCGCAGCAGGCGATCGCGAACGCGCTCAAGATCGCCCCCGAGGATCCCGAGGTCGTGGCCCTGGTCGAGCGCACCGCGCAGGTGGTCCCGACGAGCGAGCCCGCGCGCACCGGCTGGCGCGAGGCCCTCGGCGACACGGCGAGCGGCGAGGCGCTCGTCGCGACCACCGCGGCGAACGGGCATGCGGACGCGGCCTTCCTCGCTGCCTCGACGATGGTCGCGCTCGGCACGGCCGGCTCGCAGATGGCCGAGCTCTACGAGCGCCAGCGCGTGCGCGCGTTCATCACACCGACAGCGCCGTTCGCGCGCGAGCAGTGGGCGCTGCTCTGTCACAAGGAGGACGGCTACGAGCTCGGCCAGCTGATGGAGCTGCTCGCACCAGCCGTCCACGCGCTGTCGCCGATGACGCTGGCGGACAGCGAGCTCGACCCGTCGCTGCAGATCGCCGACGAAGAGCTGCCGCCTGCGTTCGCGAAGCTGCGCCTCGAGATCGCGCGCGTGCTCGGCGTGCCGCCGCCGCCGGTGTTTCCGCGCGTCGAGCTGGGCAAGCAGATCCACGTGATCGCGACGTCTCCGTCGGTGCTCGTCGCCGGCGACGACGCCCTGACCTCGCCCGAGCGGCCCGAGCTGGTGTTCCGGCTGACCCGCGCGATGACCTTCTTGCCGCCCGGCCGCTCGGTCGGCGCGTCGCGGCCCGGGCGCGTGCTACGCGCCGCCGTGATGGCGACGTTCCGCGAGGCCTCGGGCTCCACCGTGGGCAGCGACGATCCGCTCGCAGGCGCCGCGAGCAAGGCGCTCGGCGTGCTCGCCGGCGACGCTCGCACCGGTGCACGCGCCGCGGCGCTCCGCCTGCTCTCGCGCGGCGGTGGCCTCAACTTGACCGCGTGGGCGCGCGCGCTGAGCCGCACCGCGGACCGCGCGGGCATGCTGCTCGCGGGCGACGTGCCGGCCGCGTTCGCCGGCGCCGCCGACATGGGCGAGCTGGAGCGCGATCTCCAGGAGTTCGCGTTCAGCGCGGCCCACGTCAAGCTCCGGCTCCAGCTCGGGCTCACTCGCTCGTAGACGGCGGGCTATAGTCCCGCCGTGAGTGACCTCAAGCCGGCATCCCTGCGGCCCACGGACCCGCCGTCGAGCATCCTCTCCCGATGCCCGGCCGGGGCCGCCGCCGGCGTGCTCGGGATCCTGGCGTTCATCGTCGTCGCGGTCGGGCAGGGCGAGCTGTGGGCGACGCCCGACTGGCGGCTCAGCGTGCCGGGCTTCGCGCTGACGGCGATCGCCGCCGGTGTCTCGCTCGCGCGCCGCGAGCGAGGGGCCTATCCGCTGTGGCTGGTCGGGCTCGGGTTCGCGACCGCCTCGCTGGTCCTCGGCTGGTTCCTGATGGTGGCGATCGTCGTCGGTGCGACGGCGATCTTGATGTTGATTCTCCACGCGCTGATGTAAGAGGTGTCCCCATGAACGACCACGAGCTGATCTACGACTGGAACTCGGTCGAGAAAGTCGCGCCGCTGTCGCCCAAGCGGCGCATCCAGTTCCTCGACGAGACTCTGCGCGACGGCATCCAGTCTCCGTCGGTGGTCGACCCCTCGATCGATGACAAGCTCCGCCTGGTCGAGCTCGCGAACGACCTCGGCATCGACACCATGGACATCGGGCTCCCCGGCGCCGGCAAGCGCGCCGTCGAGGACGTCACCACGATCGCCGAGTTCATCAAGAGCCAGCGCCTGGAGGTCAAGGCGTCGTGCGCCGCCCGGACACACGTCAACGACGTCCAGGCGATCATCGACATCTCGCAGAAGGTCGGCATCGAGATCGAGGTGCTGGCCTTCATCGGCAGCTCGCCGATCCGGCAGTACGCCGAGAACTGGGACCTGCCGCGCATGCTGCAGCTGTCCGCCGACGCGATCGATCTCGCGCGCAAGTACAACCTCCCGGTCGCCTACGTCACCGAAGACACCACGCGCTCGCGGCCCGAGATCCTCACGAAGATGTTCACCACCGCCGTCGAGCACGGCGCGCAGCGCCTCATCGTGTGTGACACCGTCGGCCACGCCACGCCCGATGGCATCAAGAACCTCCTCCGCTTCACGCGCAACGTGCTCGACGGGCTGGGGCGCCACGACGTCGGCATCGACTGGCACGGGCACAACGATCGCGGGCTCGGCGTCGTCAACTCGATCTTCGCGATCGAGTACGGCGCGGATCGCATCCACGGCACCGCGCTCGGCATCGGCGAGCGCGTCGGGAACGCGGCGCTCGATCAGATCCTCCTCAACCTCAAGCTGCTCGGCGAGCTGCCCGACCACGACCTCACCAAGCTCGTGCTGTGGTGCAAGACCGCCTCGCAGGCGACGCGCGTGCCGATCCACCCGCAGTACCCGCTCGCCGGCGCCGACGCGTTCCGCACCGCGACGGGGGTGCACGCGGCCGCGATCATCAAGGCCGAGAAGAAGGGCGACGCCTGGCTCGCCGACCGCATCTACTCCGGCGTCCCCGCCGGCATGTTCGGCAAGGAGCAGGAGATCGAGATCGGGCACTACTCGGGCGAGTCGAACGTCGTCTACTGGCTCAAGAAGCGCGGCCACGAGCCGACGCCCGAGCTGGTCGCCGCGGTGCTCGGCGCGGCGAAGCGCGGCAACCGCGTGCTCACCGACGACGAGATCAACGCGGTGATCAAGGACGCGCGCGCCTGATCGCTACTTGATGCGGAACAGCTGGTGGTCCGCGAAGTACGCCGCGGGCACGTGGTACGCGCTGCCGTCGGGGCCGAGCACGATCTGCGCCGAGTAGCGTCCCTCCCATCCGGTGATCGGGGCGCCGCTCGTGGTCGCGACCTGGACGCCGCCGTCGCAGCCCCAGTACACGTGATCGTTCGCGTCGATCGCCTTGGGCTCGCCGCACGGCATCTCGAAGTCGGCCGGGAGCTGGCCCGCCGTCTTGGTCAGCGCCACGCCCGCACCGACGTACGCTGCACCGAACTGCGCGGCGATGGTGACGGTGCTCGAGCCGATCAGGATGCGGCTCGGCCAGGTGAGTGACTCGATCACGCTGCCCCACTGGACCGCGCCGGACGCGCCGAGGCGATAGATCGTCAGGTTGCTGCCATTCTGCGAGGCGGCGACATAGATCGTGCCGTCTGCGTCGATCGCCAGGGTGGGCGATCCGGTCGCGGTCGCACCGAGCTGTGTCGTCCAGCGATCGGCTCCGGTCGCGGGATCGATGGCGGCCACCTGCAGGGGCGCGGTGTTGTTGGTCTCGTCGTCGATCGTCATCACCAGCTGGTCGCCCGCCGGCGACAGCGCGAACTGCCAGCCCGCCGCGGACTTGGTCCACGTCGGCGCCGCATCGATCGAGGGCAGCGACTGCAGGCCGTAGCCTGCGTTCTCCGACCAGGTCTGCAGGTAGATCGTCCCATCGACCGCCATCGTGAACTGCGTGAGATCCGCGACGGTCACCGGCGCGCCGCGGGCGGCTCCGGTCGCGGTGTCGAACGAGACCAGCTTGGTCACGCGTGCGTCCGTCGGGCCGGACTCGTCGATCGCATAGAGATGGCCGTCGGGCCCGAGCGTGAGGTGGTGCAGGTAGCTCTGGCCGACGGAGACGGCCCAGCGCTGGCTACCGCTCGGCGACAAGGAGAACAGCTCGGTCGGCTGACCGGGCGTGTTGCGCGTGAGGTAGAGGTTGCCTTGCTCGTCGATGAGTGGGCTGCTCACGCCGGCGAACTCTTCGGCCGAGGGGTGCTGATAGAACACCGTCATCGACGCCGAGGGAGCCGGGCCCGCGACGTCGCTGCGATACGAGTGGGATGCATCACGCGAGGCCGTGCGCCAGCCGCCGACCTTGGGCCCCGGCGGCGGCGGAGCGTCCGGCCCCGGGTCCTCGCTCGGCCCCGGCGGGGGAGCATCATCTCCCCCGTCAGTGGCGCAACCGACGAGGCCGAGGAGCAGCGAGAGAGCGAGCGTGGTGCCGAGCTTGTTCATGCCCACCAGGACGGACAGCGCACCTGAAGTGGGCAGGTTTTTTACTGGGTCGCGCGCCACTGGCCGGGAGGCATGCCCGTCCACCGCCGGAACGCGCGATAGAAGCTCTTGAGGTCCGCGTAGCCGAGCTCGAGCGCGACCTCGACGATCGAGTGCGTGCGGTCGCGCAGCAGCGTGCGCGCGAGCGAGGCTCGCAGGTCCTCGACGAGGTCCTGGTAGCTGGTGCCGAGCTCCTCGAGCCGCCGCTGCACGGTGCGCGTCGACATCGCGACGCGCCTGGCGACGCGCGCGAGCTCGGCGCCGCTGGTCGCGAGCTCGACCAGGATCGCCTCGCGCAGCATGGCCACGAGTGCCGGCACCGGGGCGGGGACGTTCGCGAGGAGGTGCGCGGCGTGCGCCTCGAGATAGCGACGCGTCAGCGGATCGCGGCCCGCGAACGGCGTCGTCATGGCGGCCCGTGGCAGCCACAGCGCCGAGACCTCCGCGTCGAAGCGCACCGGGGCACCGAACAGCTCCTCGTACGCGGCGACCGGATAGCCGGCCGGGTGCGCGAACGTGACCTCGACGAGCGGTACCGGCCCGCCGAGCGCGCGCGACAGGAGCTGGAAGCCGGTGCCGAGCCAGACCTCGACGGGGAACCGCATCGCCATCACCTCGGGGCGGTGCCTCGGTGCGAAGCCGATGTGGTCACCGCGGATCGGCCGGTCGAGCTGCATGCCGGTATCGGTGATGTGAAGGAAGCGCTCGACCATGTCGGTCGCCTGCGCGAGATCGTCGGCGCGCAGCACCAGCTGCGCGGTCACGCCGAGCGCCGCGTCGTCGAGCGCGCGCACGAGCTCGACCGGCACGACGACCTCGGGCAGCTTCGTCAGCAGCTCGCGCCACAGCACCACGTAGGTCCAGGTCGAGACGCGCGCGTCCGGATCCGCGCGCATGGCCTCGTCCAGGCGGCCGGCCGCCATGAGCGCGTCGCGCGGCAGCCCGTGGGCGACCCCGACGTCGACGTACGTGAACGCGGGGGACGCGAGCGCGGTATCCGCAGGGATCTCGGCGAGGTCGTCCACGTCGCCGAGGATACCGCGCGAAAATGGCGGAAGATGCCCATCGGTCGGCGCCCACCGCCCATGTGCCCGGAGCCGCGCATCCCGAAGATGAAGCCATGAGCTCTTCCCTGACCCTCGCGACGGCACGGTCTCAGTACTGGGCGGCCAACGGCTTCGGTGATGACGGCGGCGACTCGCTCGAGTGGGTGCCACTGAAGCTCTGGAAGTGGACGATCAAGATCCCGAACACCGAGGGGCGCCGCCGCGCCGTTCGGCTGCACGACCTCCATCACATCGTCACCGGCTATCGCACCGACCTGACGGG
>DATLHR010000196.1:0-10379 GCA_035539815.1 Kofleriaceae bacterium | reverse complement strand
GACGAGTTGCGCGGCACCGACGGGGCGACAGGTGCGGCGGCGTTCTCCCTCCGCTGGGCGGAGAATGGCTCGCTGAGCTCCGACGCGATCGGCGGCGGCTGGCGCGAGGTCGTCCTCGACGAGGTCGCGCTGCACTATGCGGGGGTCGCGTGCACCGATCTCGAAACTCGCTCCTGGTGGCCGTCGCGGTAGGCTCGGTGCATGGGGTTCCAGTTCGCGGAGACGATGGCCGGGACGATCGAGTGGGACGCGGCCCCCGGCGTCAGGCACCCATTCAAGTTCGAGGTGACCGCGCAGGCCGAGTCGACGCGGGCGCACCTGCGCGACGGGCGCGCCCTGCTCCACGGGATCGTCACGGCGCCGCCGCGCGTCTCGGGCGCGGACGCCGAGGGCGTGATCACGATCCGGCCGATCGGCCAGAAGATCATCCGCTACGAGCTGTCGTTCCTCGGAGATGACGGCACCCCCTACGAGCTGGTCGGCCAGAAGGACATCCGCTACCTGGCGCCGCTCAAGACGTTCACGTACCTGCCGGCCGAGATCCTCGATGAGGACCACCGGCGCGTTGCAACTTGCCAGACCACCTTCGACCTGCGGCGCCACTGGTGGAGCTTCGTCCGTAGCTTCCGCCCTCTCTGAACAGGCAGGCGGTCGCATGGGGTACGGCGCCTTAGGGTGTGGCCGCCGGGTGTGGTAAGACGCCTCCGGCCTTTGCCTGAAGGCCACGGAACACCATGGGATTCCTCCAGAAGATTTTCGGTAGCAAGAACCAGCGCGAGCTGCGACGCATGCAGCCCACGGTTGACCGCATCAACGGCCTCGAGCCGAAGATGAAGGAGAAGAGCGACGCCGAGCTCAAGGCGATGACCGCGACGTTCAAGGAGCGGCTCGACAAGGGTGAGTCGCTCGACTCGATCCTGCCCGAGGCGTTCGCACTCGTGCGCGAGGCCGGCAAGCGCGTGCACGGCATGCGGCACTACGACGTGCAGATGATCGGCGGCATGGTGCTGCACTCCGGCCGGATCGCCGAGATGCGCACCGGTGAGGGCAAGACCCTCGTCGCCACGCTGCCGTCGTACTTGAACGCGCTCCCCGGCAATGGCGTGCACGTCGTGACGGTCAACGACTACCTCGCCAAGCGCGACGCCGAGTGGATGGGACGCATCCACGGCTTCCTCGGGCTGTCGACGGGCGTGATCGTCCACGGCCTCGACGACATGGAGCGCCAGCACAACTACAACTGCGACATCACCTACGGCCAGAACAACGAGTTCGGGTTCGACTACCTGCGCGACAACATGAAGAGCTCGCCCGACCGCATGGTCCAGCGCGGGCTGAACTACGCGATCGTCGACGAGGTCGACTCGATCCTCATCGACGAGGCGCGCACGCCGCTCATCATCTCCGGCCAGGGCGAGGAGTCCGGCGACCTCTACGTGAAGGTCGACCGCTTGATCCCGCGCCTCAAGCGCGAGGTCGACTACACCGTCGACGAGAAGGCGCACTCGGCGATGCTGACCGACGACGGCGTCGAGAAGATCCAGGAGCTGCTCGGCGTCGACAACCTGTACGACGCGAGCAACATCATGCTCGTCCACCACGTCAACCAGGCGCTGCGCGCGCACACGCTGTACAAGCGCAACGTCAACTACCTCATCGACAAGGACAACAAGGTCGTCATCATCAGCGAGGACACTGGCCGCGCGATGCCGGGCCGCCGCTGGTCCGACGGTCTGCACCAGGCGATCGAGGCGAAGGAAGGCGTCACCGTCGAGGAAGAGAACCAGACGCTCGCGACGGTCACGTTCCAGAACTACTTCCGCCTCTACAAGAAGCTGTCCGGCATGACCGGCACCGCCGACACCGAGGCGGCCGAGCTGCACCAGATCTACAAGCTCGAGGTCACGGTCATCCCGACCAACCGGCCGATGGTCCGCAAGGACATGCCGGACCTCGTCTACAAGAACGAGGCCGGCAAGTTCCGCGCGGTCGTCGCCGACATCGAGGACTGTCAAGCGCGCGGGCAGCCGGTGCTGGTCGGCACGGTCTCCGTCGAGAAGTCGGAGGTCGTGGCGAACTTGCTCAAGAGCAAGGGCCTACCGTTCAACGTCCTCAACGCGAAGCACCACCAGAAGGAGGCGTCGATCGTCGCCCAGGCGGGTCGCAAGGGGATGATCACGATCGCGACCAACATGGCCGGTCGCGGCACCGACATCTTGCTCGGCGGCAACCCCGAGGCGCTCGCGAAGGACGCGCTCGCCGAGGAGAAGGCGAAGCTCGCCGACGATCCGGTCGCCGCACAGCCCGCGGTCGGCGAAGAGGGCGATGGCGCCGAGCCGTATCGCGGCTCGGTCGAGCCCGCGTTCGACGAGGAGAAGCGCCTCGAAGAGCTGATCGCGGAGTTCAAGAAGCAGTGCGAGTCCGAGCGCGAGGAGGTGCTCGCCGCCGGCGGCCTCAAGATCGTCGGCACCGAGCGCCACGAGTCGCGCCGCATCGACAACCAGCTGCGCGGTCGCGCGGGTCGCCAGGGCGATCCGGGCAGCTCGCGGTTCTACTTGTCGCTGCAGGATGACCTGTTGCGCATCTTCGGCCTCGATCGCATGACCGGCCTCATGGAGCGCCTCGGTCTCGAGGAGGACGTCCCGATCGAGTCGCCGATGGTGACGCGGTCGATCGAGGGCGCGCAGAAGAAGGTCGAAGGCCGCAACTTCGATCAGCGCAAGAACGTCCTCGAGTACGACGACGTGATGAACCAGCAGCGCAAGACGATCTACGCGCTGCGCCGCCAGGTGCTCGACGGCCGCTACCACCGCGAGCCGACCGAGGAAGAGAAGGAGCAGGGCATCACGCCCGAGCCGGTGACCTCGAGCGGCGACTGGACGGTCGAGGCGCTGACGCCCGATCTCGAGAAGCAGATCGGCCGCATGATCGACGAGCTCAAGACCCGAGTGAAGGAGCGCGATGACGCGCTCACGCGCGGCGAGCCGGTCGGTGACACCCGGCCCGGGTGGCGCGTGCTGCGCGGCGCGCTGTGGCAGCAGTTCGGCTCGCTCGTCGATGTCGAGAAGCGGTGGGACGGTGATCGCAAGCAGCTGCTCGACCACTGCGTGAAGCACATCGCCGCGTCGCTGATCCAGCAGCGCGAGCGCCTGTACGACCTCGCCGACGCGCGGATGGCCGCGATCATCGAGAGCGTGCTCTCCGCGGAAAAGGGCGACGACGAGTGGGACTGGGACGAGCTCGAGGACGCGCTCGAGGACCAGTTCAACATCCAGGTCGACCTCACCCCGGGCACGCCGGACGAGGTCGCTGCCCAGGCGTGGCCGGAGATCGAGAAGAAGCTCGGCGAGCGCGAGAAGGAGCTCGGGCGGCCGTGGCTGCTCTACTTCCAGCGCCACTTCTCGCTCGAGGAGATCGACCAGCAGTGGATCGAGCACCTCAAGACGATGGACGCGTTGCGCGAGGGCATCGGGCTCCAGGGCTACGGTCAGAAGGACCCGAAGAAGGAGTACAAGCGGATCGGCTTCGACCTGTTCGCCGAGATGATGGGCCGCATCCAGGCCAACACCATCTCCAAGGTGTTCAAGGTCAAGATCCAGCGCGAAGAGGAGACCGTGCCCGCGGTCGCCGAGCACGAGCGCGAGATGGAGGAGCGTGGCGTCGCCGGCAAGTCGGAGGAGGACGGCGCGCAGGACCAGGCCGCGGCCGCGCGTGGCGGGCAGCAGCGTCGTCCCGCGGGGCGCGCCGCCGCGCCCGGCGAGCCGCAGGCCAAGGCCGAGACCGTGCGCCGCGAGCGCCCGAAGGTCGGCCGCAACGACCCGTGCCCGTGCGGCTCGGGCAAGAAGTACAAGAAGTGCCACGGCAAGGACGAGGAAGCGTCGGCGGAGGGGTGATGCGGCCGATCGTCGCGCTCTTGCTCGCCCTCGTGCTCGCGGCCTGTGGCTCGGCCTCGGGACGAGAGGCCGAGCTCGCCGAGTACGCGACGCTGGTGCCGACGCGCGGCGCCTATGTCCGCATGCTGACCGCCGACGGCGAACGCTGGCGCGCGACGTTCGATGCCGACGAGCAGAAGATCCTCATCCACGGCGCGTGGCACGCAGAGGGCAAGTTCTCGACGATGGGCATCGGACCGGCCCCGACCGAGAAGCTGTGGAAGCTGCAGACCTCCGTGATGGCGGGACCGCAGCCGGCCTGGCGCCACGATCCGAACCTGAAGCTCGAGATCGCGTTCGGCGACAAGAACAAGGCGATGCTGATCAAGACGCACGGGCCCTTCGTCGACGGTGACGCGAAGGCGTTCTTCGACTACGTGAAGGGCTTCGTCCCGGATCCCGACGATCCCGCGAACGGCCGGCAGCGCCAGTAGCGCGTCGCGTCACGCGAACTGGTGACGTCCGTCCTTGGCATTTTCCGAGGAGCGGGCAGATACTGCGCGCAAGTCACATGCGCATCGGCGTTCCAAAAGAGATCAAGACCCAAGAATTCCGCGTCGGCATGACCCCGTCCGGCGTGGCGACCCTGACGGCGCGGGGCCACACGGTTCTCGTCGAGCAAGGCGCGGGCATCGGCTCGTCGATCCCCGACGAGGCGTACCTCAAGGCCGGCGCGCAGATCGTCCCGACGCGCGAAGAGGTCTGGCAGGCGGACATGGTCGTGAAGGTCAAGGAGCCGATCGCGCCCGAGTTCGCCCTGATGCGGAAGGATCTGCTGCTGTTCACGTACCTCCACCTCGCCGCGGCGCAGGAGCTCAGCAAGGAGATGCTGAACCGCGGCGTCAACGGCGTCGCGTATGAGACGATCGAGCCGACGCCAGGAGACCTCCCGCTGCTCACGCCGATGAGCGCGGTCGCCGGCCGCATGAGCGTGCAGGCGGGCGCGACGCACCTCGAGCGCGAGCGCGGCGGCAAGGGCATGCTGCTCGGCGGCGTACCCGGCGTGCGGCGCGGCCGCGTCACCGTGATCGGCGCCGGCGTCGTCGGTGCGAACGCGGTGAAGATGGCCGTCGGCCTCGGTGCGAACGTCACGGTGCTCGACGTGAATCTGAAGACGCTCGCGTACCTCGACGACATCTACGCGGGTCGCGTGTCGACGCAGTACTCCGATCCGCTCAGCATCGAGCGCGCGGTGCTCGAGAGCGATCTCGTGATCGGCGCAGTGCTGCTGCCGGGCGCGCGCGCGCCGCGGCTGGTCACCGAAGCGATGCTGAAGCAGATGGAGCCGGGCTCGGTGATCGTCGACGTGTCGATCGATCAGGGCGGCTGCGTCGAGACGGCGCGCCCGACCTACCACGACAACCCGACCTACGTCGTCCACGACATCACCCACTACATGGTCGCGAACATGCCGGGCGCGGTGCCCCGCACGTCGACCTACGCGCTGACCAACGCGACCATCAAGTACGTGGTCAAGCTCGCCGACCTCGGCCTCGAGAAGGCGATCGCCGACACGCCGCACATCGTGTCGGGTCTCAACACGTACAAGGGGACGGTCCCGCACGCGGCCGTCGCCGAGGCGCTCGGCGTCGCGCACACACCGTTCCGCGCCTAGGGATTCTGCGGGGTTAGGTCGCAGTGCCGCGACCGGGAGCTTTTTCGAGATTCCCGGAAGAAATGGCGTTGCTGGCCGGGTACACAGCGCACATGCAGGCCGGTCGCGAGAAGCGCGCGGAGTTCGAGCGCCAGGCGCTCGTCCATACGGACGCGCTCTACGGTGCAGCGTATCGGCTGACCCGCAACCCGCGGGACGCCGAGGACCTCGTGCAGGACGCGCTCGTCCGCGCGTACCGGTTCTGGGACTCGTTCGAGCAGGACTCCAACTGCAAGGCGTGGCTGCTCAGGATCGTGACCAACACGTTCATCAACGAGTATCAGCGCAAGAAGCGCAGCCGCGAGGTCCTCGACGCCGCGAGCGCGGAGCAGGACGCCACCGACGGCGTGCTGATCCACGCCGATGCGAACGAGCGCCAGACGCCCGAGCGCGCCCTGCTCGACCGCAGCGTGTCGGACGACGTGCAGCGTGCGCTCGACGCGCTTCCGGATGACTTCCGCACCGCGGTCATCCTGTGCGACGTTCAAGGCCTGTCGTACAAGGAGATCGCGGAGATCATGCAGACGCCCGTGGGCACGGTGATGAGCCGGTTGTTCCGCGGCCGCAAGCTGCTCGCCGCAGCGCTGCGTGAGTTCGCGCTGCAACAGGGCTACGTCCGCGAGGCGGACGTGGCACCTCGATCCAAGGCCGACGACAACCACGAGAAGACGATCGATCTCGAGAAGTACCGCGCTGCGAAGGCGCGGGAGGGTTCACGATGAGCGCGAGCTTGTGTGAAAGCATCGAGCCGACGGCGATGATGTATCTGGACGACGAGCTGGCGCCCGAAGAGCGGCGCGAGCTCGAGCTCCACCTCGTCGAGTGCGAAGGGTGTCGCGCGACGCTGGATGGCCAGCGCGCGGACCTCGAGATGATGCGCAAGGCGCTCGCACCGCCGCCCGCCCCCGACGTGGTGAAGGCGCGAATCGCGCGCGCTCTCGACCGCGAGGACGCGCAGGCGACCACGGCCGCGCGCGGTCGGTGGACGCGATGGCTGTTGCCGGGCTCCGCGCTGGCCGCCGCCGCCGCCGCGATCGCGCTGTTCGTCGGTAGCGGGCTGCGCGAGACGGAGCGCCCGCGGGTCGCGGCGGTCGCGCACGAGGTGGTGCGCCAGCAGACCCGCCTGTTGCCGCTCGAGGTCCAGGGGGCCGGTACCGGGCCGTGGCTCAAGCAGCACTTCGCGGCGATCGAGCCTCCGCAATTCACCGAGCCCGGGATCCAGCTGGTCGGCGCGCGCGCGACGGCGGTGCAAGGCCACGACGCGGCGATGCTGCGCTACCTGGTCTCCGTCGGGCCGAACCGCGTGACGCTGACCGTGGTGCTGATCTCCGACCTCCGGGGCGACGAGCTGCAGGGCGGCCAGGAGGTCCAGGTCGGCCGGTTGAAGCTGCACGTGTACGACGCCGACGGGCAGCCCGCGGTGACGTACGTCGACGAGAACCGCATCGGCTACGTGTTCACCTCGGAGCGCATGTCGGCCAGCGAGCTTCTCTCGCTCGTCGTGCGCTCGGACTTCATCGGCCGCGCCCAACAACAGCTGCGCTAGCTCGGGTATGATCGCGTCGGGGCATGAACCGACGCATCCTGCTGGTCGACGCCGATCCCGGGTTTCAAGAGACCCTGACCGATGCCGTGCGGCGGTACGGCTTCGACGTCCATGTCGAGCTGAACCCCGAGCAGGCGTTCGCGCTCGCATCGGCGGATCCGCCGGCGCTGCTGATCATCGGCGTCGAGGAGCCGGAGAAGTCCGGCTTCAAGCTGTTCCAGCGGTGCAAGAAGGGCGCGCTCGGGAAGGTGCCCCTGATGCTGATCACCGAGTCGGTGGCACCGGACAGCTTCGCCAAGCACAAGAACCTCAAGACGCACGCGGACGCGTACCTCGACAAGCGCACGTACACCGTCGAGGAGCTCCTCGGAAAGATCGACGGCATGGTGCCGCTCGGCGAGCCGATCGTCGAGGCATACGACGCGCCGACGGTGCTCGGTGATCTGGGCGACGATCTCGACATCCCGGTCGAGGTCGATGACATCCCGCTCGGCGATGGCGACATGGTCCTCGAGGAGGAGGTCGCGGCCGATGACCTCGGCGATGACTTCGGCGGCGACCAGGGCTCGATGGCGCCGTTCGGCGCGGCGCATGCCGAGCCCTCGCACGCGGCGCCGATCGAGGAGCCCGCCGCGAAGCTCGACTCGATGGTCGACGAGGACATCGAGAACGCGTTCGGCGGGCTGCTCGGCGACGACTTCGGCGGCAGCGGCGACGAGACGAAGCTCGAGCCGCCCGCGACGATCGCATCGCAGCCGCCGCTCGGGCGCGCCGAGCCGGTCGAGCTCGCGGCCAACGTCGCCGCCGACGGTGTGCCGGAGCGCGTAGGGTCGGCGACGATCCCGCCGCCGTACGCCGCCGCGCTGCAGGATGCCGTGCCATCCGAGCTCGCGGACCACACCGCGTTCGACGAGGCCGCGCCGAGCGCGATCGAAGAGGCCGTGCCCGGCGAGATCAACGAGGACGGCGATTCGTTCGTCGAAGGCGACTCGTTCGTGCAGGAGGGCTACCGGCCGCCGGCCGACGAGCCGCCGCCGTCGGGCGGCCTGCCGGTGCTCGACGGGCCACCGCTCGACGTGCCCGCCCCCGAGCCCACCGTCGACGAGCCGCAAGCGGTGGAGGAGCCGCCGCTCGCGGCAGCCCCCACGGTCGACGAGACGCCGGCCGTCGAGGAGCCCCTCTCCGCATCCGATGAGCCGTCGGAGGCGGACCTGCCGATCTCCGTCGAGGCGCCCGCCCCTGCGCCGGAGCCCGTCGAGGCCGCGGCGTACACGCCGCCGGTGCGGCTCGAGTCGCAGCCCGCGATCACGCTCGATAGCGACGACCTGATCGAGGAGTTCGAGGAGGAGCCTGCGCCTGCGCCGGCGCCGGCACCTGCGCCCGAGCCGGCGGTGCGCGCGAAGCGGCCCTCGGTGAAGAACGTCGTCGACCTCGGTCTCGAGGCGATCGCACAGGACGCCGACCGCGAGCAGTCGGGCATCTTCGATCGACGCGAGCTGCGCAAGATCGGCGAGCTCGAACACCAGGTGAAGGAGCTGCGCGCGGAGCTCGAGCGCGCGCGGGCGAGCTCGAGCTCGTCGAAGCCGGCGAGCCGCGAGGGCGAGTTCCTGAAGCTGCGGGAGAACCTGCAGAACCAGGCCAACGAGCTCAAGCGCGCGAAGGCGGAGCTCGACGCGCGCGAGCAGCAGCTCGCCGAGGTCACCGACCGCCTGCAGACCGTGGAGCAGACGGTGGCGTCGCTCGAGGCGCGCGCGACCGAGCACGCCCAGCGCGCGAGCGCGGAGGCCGAGCGTGCGCAGTCGGTCGAGGCGCGCGAGCGCGCGCTCGCCACGCAGCTGTCCGGCGTGCAGCAGGAGCTGACCGCCCGCACCCAGGCGGCCGAGGCGACGGAGCGCGCCCGCGCGCAGCTCGAGCACGAGCTCGAGACCGAGCGCGCGCTGCGGCAATCGAACGCGTCGGAGGCCGAGAGCGCGTTGCGCGCCGAGCGCGAGCAGCTGGTCGCACGCCACCAGAGCGAGCTGCAGACGCTGGAGACGCAGGCGGCAGCGGCCCAGCAGGCCGCGCTCGAGGCGCTCCGGCAGCAGCTCACGGCCGAGCACGCCGCGGCAACCGCGGCGGCGACGAGCGCGGCCCAGCAGACCGCGGTCGGCGAAGCCACGGCCAGGCACGCCGCCGAGCTCGAGCAGCTCGCGGCCACGCATGCGAAGGCGATCGTGCGCCTCGAGGTCGAGCGCGACGCGGCGATCATGCGCGCGAAGCAGGACGTCGAGACGACGACGAGCCAGCTGCAGGCCGTGCACGCGGCCGAGGTGGAGGCAGTGCGCGCCGAGCTCGCACACCACACCGAGGAGCTCGCGCGCGCCAAGCAGGCCACCGAAGCCGCCGAGACCGCTGCCGCGCAGCTGCGCGGTGAGCTCGAGGCGTCCAGGCTGAGCGCCGACGGCACGACGGCCGAGCTGCGCGCCGAGCTCGATGCCACGAAGCGCGCCGCGGAGGACACGATCGTCGAGCTGCGCACCCAGCTCGACGCCGCGAAGCGCGCCGCCGACAGCGCCGCCGCGGAGCACACCGCCGCCGCGCAGACGCACGCGAAGGCGCTCGCCGAGGCCGAGCACGCCCGCGCGACCGCCCTCGCCGACCTGGCCGATCAGCAGCAGCGCGCCGTCGCGGCTGCCGAACAGGCGCACGCGAAGGCGCTCGCCGACCACACCGCGCAGCACGAACGTGCCCTCGCCGAGGCCGAGGAGGCCCGCGCGGCGAGCACCGCCGAGCTGACCGCGAAGCTCGAGCGCGAGCTCGCCGCCGCCGAACAGGCGCGTGACCAGGCGCTCGCGGCCGCAGAGCAGGCACGCGTGGCTGCCCTCGCCGACCACGCCGCCCAGCACGAGCGCGCCCTCGCGGCCGCCGAGCAAGCGCATGCGACGGCGCTGGCCGAGCAGGCCGCACAGCACGAAGCCGCGCTCGCGGCCGCCGAGCAGGCGCGAACGACCGCGCTCGCCGAGCAGGCCGCGCAGCACGAGCGCGCCGTCGCCGCCGCAGAGCATGCGCACGCGACGGCCCTGGCCGAGCAGGCCGCGCAGCACGAGCGAGCTCTCGCCGCCGCCGAGCAAGCACGGTCGACCGCGCTCGCCGAGGCCGAGCAGGCCCACGCCAAGGCGCTCGCCAACCACACCGCGCAGCACGAGCGCGCTCTCGCCGCCGCCGAACAAGCACGCACGACCGCGCTCGTGCTGCGCGGTGTGGTCGG
>DATLHR010000195.1:0-16676 GCA_035539815.1 Kofleriaceae bacterium | reverse complement strand
TTCATGGGGAGCGAGCGTATCACTTGATCTTCGTGCCCTTGGCCAGCCGGTCGACCGCCGCGGGATCGGTCGCGCCGTCGACGATGAACACGTGGTTGCCGGCGCGCTTGACGAACACCTTCGTACCGTCGGGACGCGCGCCCGTCGGGAATCGTGCCGCGACGCTCGCGCGATACGCGGTCTCGAACTCCTCGGCGTCCTTCGGCGTGTCCCATGTCGTCGCGAGGTAGCCGACGAGCTTGCCTTCCTTGTCCTTCAGCACCGCATAGCGATCACCGCCCCAGCCGACGGCGGCCTCCGGCTGCTTGATCTCCCATTGCTGGAAGTAGATCGCCCACTGCAGCTCGCCGATGACGTTGGCGACGAGCTCCATACCCTCGAGCTTGGGCAGCGTGACGGAGCGCGGCTCCTCGCGCTTGGGGATCAGCTTGGTGGCGGGGTGGAGGACCTGCTCGGTCGACGTGGGCGGCTTCTTGTACAGGGCGTCCACGCCCTTCCAGCCGCCGGCCTTGTACGCAGTCATCGCGACGAGCGCGCCCTTGAGGTACGAGTCGATCAGCGGCCCGATCACCATCGGAGGCAGGTCGTCGATCGACTCCATCGACTTCTTCAGCTCGGCGTCGATGCCCGGCATCATCGCGGCCTGCTGCTTCATCATCTCCGCGTAGCCGGCGGTGCTCTGGCTCGCCATCGCCTCGAGCTGGCCGCCGAGCAGCTCGAGCATCTTCGGCAGCGCCGACGGGCCCGCGCTGGAGGTCGCCATGTACGCGAACATCGCGAACGTCGCGTCGCCCTCGGCGATGAACCTGCGCGCGATGCCCGCGTCGTCATCGAGCGTCGGCGGCAGGTACTTCGTGAGATCGAAGTGTGCATCCTGCAGCGCGTGGGTCAGCTCGTGCGCGGAGATGGTGTCGAGCATCATGTCGCTGTCGGGCACCATCACGACGAAGAACTTCTTGGTCGCCGGGTCGTAGTAGGCCGCGGCCTGCGTCGCCATCGTCTGCTCGAGCACCGCCGGCAGATCGATCAGCTCCTTGAACAGGCCGAGGTGATGCATCGCCGCGGCCATCTTCGTGGCTTTCTCCGGCGGTAGCTCGGTCGCGAGGCCCTTGCGCATGAACGCGCGGAAGTCGTCCGTCGTCTGGTACTCGGCGGGCACGGCCTTGGCGAGCGGCAGCTCGCGCAGCTCGGCCAGCTTGGGCTGGATCTTCTCGAGCCGCGCGATCGCCTGCTCGGCGCGCGTCTTCGGATCGAGCGGCGGCGCAGCGTCGACCGCCTTCCACGGATCCGCCGCGGCGGCGCTGCCGGAGCCGGCGGGTGCTTGCGCTGTGGGAGCGTTCTCCGTCTTCCCACGACACGCCGTGAGTCCGAGCACCAACGCGAGGGTGAGCCACTTGTGCATGGCCCGGGTTGTAGCGCGTTCTCAGTCGTCGACGCGCGCCATCAGGCCACGCATGCGCTTGACCAGCTCGGCCACGATGGCTTGCGACATCTCGGGACGCTCCGACATCACGCGCTTGAAGCCCTCGCCGGGGACGCGCAGGAGCCGCGTGCGCCCGGTCGCGCGCACCGTCGCGGACCGCGGCGACGCATCGAGCACCGCCATCTCGCCGATGCACGCCCCGGCGCCCAGCGTCGACAGCGTGCGCTCGGGCCGCCCGTCGGTGCCACCGGTGAACACCGTGACGCCGCCCTTGACGACCAGGTACACGGCGTCGCCCGGCTCACCCTCGCGGAACACGTCCTTGCCGGCCTCGACGCGCCGCTCCTCGACGACCGCGCCCAGCTCCTCGAGATCCTCGGGGTCGAGCTCCGCGAAGATCGGCACCTGGCGGATCAGCATCATCTTCTCGATGACGGTGAGCTGTGCCATCGCCGCATTGGCGTCGAGCGTGGCGTAGATGCCCTCCTTGCCGACGCCCTGCTTGGTCTGCGCGAACATCGACGGATCGAGCGCGGGCAACTCGCCGGACGTGGTGCCCGAGACCGCGCGCACGGCGGCGCTGCGTACGCGCGGGTCCGGATCGTCGAGCACCTTGGCGAGGAGGTCGCGGGTGAGCCGGCTCTTGGCCCCCATCGCGCGCACGGCGGCCTCGCGCACCACGGGATCCGGGTCGGCGATCATCTCCAGCAGCTTGTCGCGCGCGCTCGGGGTGTCGAACCGCGACAGCAAGATCGCCACGCATGCGCGCAGGTGGCGCGAGGCATCGCGCGCGATCGCGAGGATCGGCTCCTCGCGGAGCGCTGCCTCCGCGTTGCGCTCGAGACGCGCGAGGGCGTCGACGAGCGGCGTCCGCAGCGCGGCGTCCACGCCAGCGAGCATGTCGAGTGAGGCGATCCGCACCGCGCCGCGCGCCGCGGCCTGCGTCCGCACTTGCTCGACCTCCGGGCGCTGCGTCATGACCGCGAGGACGCCGAGCGCGTGGACCGCGTGCTCGTGGGCGCGATGCCGCGCGAGGTGGCGCAGCAGCGCGAGGCTCGCCGACTCGCTCTGTGCGGCGGCCGGCTGATTCGTCGCCTCCACGGCGGCCACGAGGCGCGCGACCTCGTCGAGCTCGTGCGCGTACAGGGTGGCCACCGGGCCGCCCGGCGCGAGCAGTCGCGCCAGCTCCGCTTGCTCCTCGTCCGCGGTCACGCCGCGCTCGGTGCGCAGCGCGGCCAGGCTCGACGGGGCAGGGGAGGTGCCGAGCCGCGCCGCCTCGACGACGAGGCGCTCGAGGTCCTTGCGGTACTGCTCGCGCGCCAGCCGCTGCTCGACGGAGCCCTGATAGGCCGGATCGAACAGCTGGCGGTCCTCCGCCGAAAGCTCGCCGATGATCTTCTGGTGGTCCTTGTCGGAGATGCCGAGCTGCGCGCGCAGACTGTCGAGCAGCTGCATCTCGTTCCTGGTGACGAGGCCGTCCGCCACCATCTCGCGCACCGTCTCCTTGTACGCGCGCAGCCGCGCCTCGCGCTGCTTGGTGCGCTCGGTGTGCAGCAGGTAGATGTCCTTGAGGTCATCCGACGGCGGTGCGTCGCCCCACTCCCACTTCTTGAGGATCTTCTGCGCGAACTTCTCGTGCACGTGCTGATCCTCGCGGCGCGTGATGCGACGGACGAAGATCGCCGTCGACGCGAACACCACGAGGATGCCCCAGCCGGTCACCACCCACGCCGGCAGCTTCGCGAGTGAAGGCTGGCCGGCGAAGCAGTAGAACGCATTGAACGCGACGAGACCGCACACGGTCAGCATCCCGTGGCGCACGCGCGCCTGCACCGCGGACTTCGCCTCGTCACTGGGATTCGCGGGCAGCCGCCGCATGCGCACGCGGAGCACGATGCGCTCGACCAGCGCGAACACGAGGAAGCTCGCCAGCCCGAACGCGACGAGCGTCAGCGGCGCAGCGACGGCACGCGGGATGGCGGGCGCGAACGTGAACCCCGGCGACATCGCCTGGCTCGGCAGGTCGCGCTCGTATGCCCACGCGCCCGAGAAGTAGTAGCTCCACGAGCCGCTGACCAGGTAGTAGTAGACGTAGAACGCGGCGACGACGCCGGGCCACGCGAAGTACGCGACGCGGCGCGAGCGGTCGCTCGCTTCCTTCCAGTAGCCCTGCTCGAGATCGATGTCGGGGCAGTGCTTCTTGCACGCGACGCACGGCGAGCACTGCGAGGTCAGCTCCGCGGGAGGCGCCGCACCGCGCGCGGGCTCCGTGTAGATCTTCTCGACGAGCCCGACGGGGCACAGGAAGTTGCACCAGGTCTTGCCGGCGTAGACGAAGCTCGACGCGATGGCCGCCACGACCACGGCGCCGAGGAAGCCGGCGAGCCACACGTCGCTGCCGTTGGTCGCGATCAGGCGCAGCGCCAGCGCCGCGAGCATCACGCCCAGCTGGACGAGCACGTAGTGCTTGCTCATCCAATCGCCCATCTTGCGCGTCCCCGGTCGCCCCATCAGCCGCCCGATCTGCCCCATCACCGCGAGCGGACAGATGCGCCGCCACACGTGATACCCGAACGCCATCCAGAAGAAGGGCAGCGCCGCGATCGCGACCGTCCACAGCAGGCGGTTGCCGTGCTCGACGCCGAGGATCGTCGGGATGGTGGCCGCGAACGCGAGCACGAGCACGACGCGCGCCGCGATCACCCATTTCGGCGCGGCCCCGCCGTCGGTAAACGCGGTCCAGCCGCCGGCCGCAGCCCGGGCCTTGATCGACGCGGCCTTGCTCTCCTTGCCTGAAGGCTTGGAGGCCCCGTCCGCGACGGGCAGCTTCTTTTTGGGCTTCTCGCTCACTTCGCGGACGCGGGCAGCTTGGTCACCTTCGTCGCGGTCTCATCGAGGTCCTGATCGATCGCGCCCGTGCCCCACGAGACCTTCTGGCCGACGCCGAGCGCCGTCGGCTTGGCAGGCTCCGCCTCGACCGGCTCGAGCTTGGTCGGCCCCGGCGGCGGGGGCGGCGTCGCGACCGGCGGACACTTCGGCGGGAGGCTCGGATAGTTCGGCTGCTGGCAGCCGTCGGGCCCCGGTGCTCCGTACTCGGGCTTCGTCTGGCTCCCGCCACAAGCTGCCGCCAACACACCGAGAAGTAGGACGTTCCTGGAGACCCTCACGCGTCGGCATCGTACCACCGTGCTAGCTTGCGCTCGCCGATGACGACCGACCTTCCGACGCTCGCGATCAACACGATTCGCACCCTCGCCATCGACGCCGTGCAGAAGGCGAACTCGGGCCATCCCGGGCTTCCGCTGGGCGGCGCGCCAATGGCGTACGTGTTGTGGCAACGCCACCTCAAGCACGACCCGCGCGCGCCGCACTGGTTCGATCGTGACCGCTTCGTGCTGTCGGCGGGGCACGGCTCGATGCTGCTGTACGCGCTGCTGCACCTCACCGGCTACGACGTCTCGCTCGAGGACCTGAAGAACTTCCGCCAGTGGGGCAGCAAGACGCCGGGGCACCCCGAGTGGCACGAGACGCCGGGCGTCGAAGCGACCACCGGACCGCTGGGGCAGGGCGCCGCGAACGCCGTCGGCATGGCGATCGCCGAGAAGTACCTCGCGCACTACTTCAATCGCCCGGGTCACACGATCATCGATCACACGACGTTCGCGCTGGTCTCCGATGGTGACGTCATGGAAGGCGTCGCGCTCGAGGCCGCGAGCCTCGCGGGGCACCTGCAGCTCGGCAAGCTCATCTACCTCTACGACGCCAACCACATCACGCTCGACGGACCGCTCAAGCTGATCATGTCCGAGGACGTCGGCGCCAAGTACGCCGCGTGCGGCTGGCACGTGCAGCACGTCGAGAGCGGCGACACGGATCTCGCGGCGCTCCATGCGGCGATCCAGACGGCGCGCGCCGAGACGACGCGCCCGTCGATCATCGTCGTGCGCACCACGATCGGCTTCGGCTCGCCGAAGAAGGCTGGCACCTCGTCGGCGCACGGCTCGCCGCTCGGTGACGCCGAGGTCGCGGCGACCAAGAGCGCGCTCGGCTGGGAGCCCGACGCGAAGTTCCTCGTGCCGGACGAGGCACGTACTCACCTCGGCGACGCGGTCAAGCGCGGCGCCGTAGCGCACGCGGCGTGGCGCGAGAAGCTCGCCGCGTACAAGCTCGAGCACCCCGAGCTCGCCCTCGAGCTCGAGCTCGCGATGAGCGGCGAGCTCCCCGCCGACTGGGACCGCGACCTGCCGTCGTTCACAGGTGCGCCGATCGCCACGCGCTCCGCGTCGGGCAAGGTGATGACGCAGCTCGCGGCCAAGATCCCGTGGCTGTTCGGCGGCGATGCGGACCTCGGCGGCTCGACGAAGACGATCGTGCCGGGTGGCGACTTCGGCGCGACCGGCGCGGGGCGCAACCTGCGCTTCGGCGTCCGCGAGCACGCGATGGGCGCGATCGCGAACGGCATGCTCTATCACGGCGGCGTGCGCCCGTTCACGGCGACGTTCTTCGTGTTCTCCGACTACATGCGCCCGAGCGTCCGCCTCGCGGCGCTCAACAAGCAGCCCTCGATCTACGTGTGGACGCACGACTCCGTCGGGCTCGGCGAGGATGGCCCGACCCATCAGCCTGTCGAGCACCTGATGGCGCTGCGCGCGATCCCGAACCTCTCGGTGTTCCGTCCGGCCGATGGCAACGAGACCGCCGCCGGCTGGCGCTACGCGCTCTCGCACACCACGGGACCGACCGGCCTCGTGCTCTCGCGGCAGGACCTGCCGATCGTCACGCAGCCCGGCGCGCCCGGCGCCGAGAAGGGCGCCTACGTCCTGGCCGACGGCACCGATGTCATCCTCATCGCGTCGGGCTCCGAGGTCGCGGTCGCGCTCGCCGCGCGCGACGAGCTCGCGAAGCAATCGATCTCCGCGCGCGTGGTCTCGATGCCGTGCTGGGAGCTGTTCGCCGCACAGGCGGTCGACTACCGCGCGAGCGTGCTCCCGCCCGATCGCCACCGGCGCGTGTCCGTCGAGGCCGGCATCACGCAGGGCTGGCGCGAGTGGATCGGTGATCGCGGCGTCGCGGTCGGCATCGATCGCTTCGGCGCCTCGGCGCCGGGCGAAGAGCTCCTCGACAAGCTCGGGATCAACGTCGGCGCCGTCGTCGCGGCGGCGAAGCGCACGCTCGCGAGCTGAGCGCGCTTGGTTACTTCATCGTCAGCGTCGTCTGCGCGACGGTCGCGTTGCTCGGCGTGACGAGCTTGATCGTGTAGGTCTTGCCCTTGGCGAGACCCTCGTCCTCGTTGATCGCGATGTCACCCATGAGGACACCGTTCTTCGGGTCGACACCGTCGAGCGTCTTGTCGGCCGCGAGCTGCTTGCCGTTGTAGAACTCGAGCTTCAGCTTCGTCGCGCCGGTCTTCGACAGGAACGCCGTGTAGTGGAAGTTCCAGTACTGGACGTCTTCCTGCGCCTCGCCGGTGATCGCGGCGAGCTTGGCCGCCTTGATCTTGGCGATGGTCTCCTTGTCGTTCTTGCCCTCCGGGAGCTCGCCCTTGCTGATCACGAGCTGGCCGCGGAACGCGCCGATCACGCTCTTGGACATGTCGGCGGACGCGGCGCCACCAAACATCAGCGCAGCAGTGAGAACAGCGGCGGACATCACACGATGGGTCTTCATGGGGCGCCTTTCGTTGGAGCGAAGATAACGCGTCGACACCCATCGAGGCTGCGGGTTTCTCTGCTGTGTCCCCGCTGACGTATATAAGCGCTTCTATTCCTTGTGCGCGTCGGCAGCTGCCTCGACCGGCGTAGCCGCTTCGACGGGCGCACCCTGCGGCGCATTCACTGCCGTGCGCTCGGCCTGGCGCTTCGCACGACGCTCGGGATCCCAGGGGGTTCCGTCGGGTCCCAGGCCGTTGGCGTCGGGGCCGATCGGCTTGCGCTCGCGGCGCGGCTTCGGCGGCAAGGGCTGGCCATCGGGGCCGAGCTGCTGCTCGCGCGGGGGATGCGCGGCACGGTCGGGACGCGGGCCACGGTCGGGACGCGGACCACGATCGGGGCGCGGACCACGATCGGGGCGCGGACCACGCGGCGGCAGTGGCTGCCCATCGGGACCGAGGCGCTGCTCGCGCGGACCGCGCGGGCCACCGGGGCCGCCGGGGCCGCCGGGACCGCGACCGCGGCGCTCGCCACCGGGGCCGCCGGGACCGCGACCGCGACCCGGACCACGTCCACGCCCGCGCTCGCCGCCGAAATCGCGCGGCGCCGCGGTGAGCTGCCAGCCGATGCCCGCGCGCGGCATCTCGCCGCGACCGGGACGATCGTCTTCCTTCTTCTCTTCTCTGGGCGCGCCGATCTTCAGGCTGCCGAGGCCGCGCGGCTTGTCGCGGTCACCACCGCGCGGACGATCACCACGCCCGCCGCGATCACCACGGTCACCGCGCTCGTCGCGGCCGCGCTGCTTCTGCGCACCGGCGACGCGATCGACGACGTAGTGGAACTCGCCGCGCGAGACCGCGCCGTGCGGGCCAGTCTCGCCCTGGAACACGCGCACGAGGCGCACGTGATCGAGCGAGCCACCGACGATGTCGAGCGCTTCGAGCAAGCGCGCTGCGCGATCCGGCTGCACGCCGAGTGCGTTCGCGACCGCGTCGACGGCGGGATCCGCCGCAGGCGCGGGCGCCTCTGCGGGCGCGGCCGCCTCTGCAGGCGCGGCGTCGGCCGAGGCGGCCTCGCCCTCCGCGCCCTCAGCAGGCGGCGGAGCAGCTGCCTCGACGACCGGTGCGGGCGTGGCCTTGTGGGCCGCGCGGAAGGCAGCGCGTGCCTCCGCCGCCTTGCGCAGGGTCAGCGTCGAGAACTCGGTAAGCGTCTTCATGGGGGCTAGCTACACCAAACCCCCACCGAGCGCTAGAGGCTCGGGAGGTCGATCAACCTTCGCTCAACCGCCGACCTGGGCGCTCGCCGAGGCCGAGACCTCGACGGAGACCGAGACGTTCGCCTCGATCGAGCCAACGGCCTTCGCGGCGGCGCCGATCTGGCCACTGATGCACATCGCCTGATCCTTGAACGACGCGGCGAGCGTGCCCGCCGAGCCCGAGAGCTCCTTGGCCGACATCGCCCAAACCTCGGCCGCGTACTTGAGCGAGGCGAGGCGCGCCTTGACCGAGAAGATCTTGGGGAGGCCGTTCTTGAGCGCGGCGATCGCCTGGTCCGCCTTGGTCTTGTCGAGGACGAGCTTGGCGTCGGCCGCGACGGTGAGCTCCGGCTCCGTGCACTGCACGTCGGCCGAGGCCTTCACCGAGGCGCTCGCCTTGCACTGCGCGCTCGCGTCGACGTCGGCGTGACCGTCGCACTCGCCGTGGCAGGTGCCGCTGCACTGGCCGTTGCACTGACCGCCCGAGCCGCCGGTGCCGGCCTTGCCCGCGCACGTACCCTCGCAGGTGCCGTTGCACGTGCCCGAGCACGAGGCCTTGATGTCGGCCGATGCCTTGCCCTCGCACTCGGCCGCCGCCTTGGCCTGCGCCTCGACGTTGACCTTGCAGACGGCCGGCTTGTACGTGATCTTGAGCGCCGCGCTGCCCTTGAACGCGACCTTCTTGGCCTCGTCGAGCTTGCCGTACACGCGCGCGCAGACGTCCTTGGTCTCGCCCTCGAGATCCGTCGGGACCATCCCGAGCTCGCGGCCGATGATCGCGCAGCTCTCGCGCACGACCTTCACGGTGTTCTCCGTCGTGGTCTGCAGCTGCTGGGTCGCGATCAGGAAGTCCTTGAGCTTGCGGCCCGCATCGGACACCGCGTAGTTGCCGCAGCTGTTCGGGTCGACCATGCCGGACTCACCGCCGAGCCCCCCGGGGACGCCGCCGCCCGGCATGCCGCCCGGCACCTTGCCCTTCGGGCAGCCGGCGAGCGTGGCGAGCGCCACGATGGAAGACGCAAACACGAGACGTGACGAGACGATATGCATTGGATCAGGCTCCCTCTTGAAAGCCCGACCTGGATATCAAACCTCGACATCGCGGTGGGGGCGCCGGCTGCGCAAAATGCGAGCATGACGCGTCCTACAGAATTTCACTCATCCGACGCGACCCACGGATGCGTGAGCCGCTTCTCGCGCCGGAGCGCACTCGCGTACACGAGGCACTCGGAGAACGGATCGATCAACGTGCTCGTCACCGTGAACGCAGGCGTCGGGATCGTGAACGTCTGATCGATCCCGTTGCGGAACGTGTCGACCTCGACCCGCGCGTACTCGTCGGCGTTCGCGCCGTTGAGCTGCACGTGGAACTTGCACCGCCGCTCGGTGCCATTGACGACCTGTACGCGCACCGTGCTCGTCTCCGCGCCGGGAGTGAACGTCGCGAGCACCCCCGGCCACTCCGGCGCGCCGGTGCCGTGGATCCACGCCGCCGCGTAGGCGTCGAGGTCGAGGCCCGTGCTGGTCTCGAGCGCAGCGAGCACGTCGTCGACGGAGATCGCGCGCGGCTCGCCGAGCAGCGTCTGCAGCGCCGCGATCACCTGCGCGCGCGATGACAGCACCTCGATCTGGCGGAACAGCACCATCGGCCCGGCGCCGTAGACGTCGCCGTAGTAGGTGAACAGCTCCGGCTTGTCGTCCGGGACCGGGAAGTAGTTCGCGCCGTTCGCGAAGTTTCGCCACGCGCCCGCGGTGACGTTCGCGGCCTGCGGCTCGACCATGTCCTCGTAGACGAAGGTCAAGTACTCGGCCATCGCTTCCTTCCACACGAAGTCATAGGTGCTCGCGAGCGTCGTCTCGTCGCCGGCCCACTGGTGCGCGATCTCGTGATCGAGGATGTGCTGCGTGTTGTGGAGGTAGCTCGGGCGCGTCGCGCGCGCGAGCCCGTCGTCGAGCATGATGCTTCCCGGGTGCTCGAAGCCGTTCCAGTAGGTCGGCGCCGTGAGCACGCGCAGCTCGCTGCCGAACGGGTAGGGCCCGAACGTCTGCTCCATCCACGTGACGAAGCCAGCGTGATGCGTCGGATCGATCGCCGCGGTGATGTTGGTCGTCGGCCGGTCGTAGACCGTCGCGCGCACCGAGCCCCACATGCCCTTGTCGGTCGCGACCCACGCGGCCTTCGGATACGCGGCGACGCCGAACGTCGAGTACGTCGGGCCACCCGGATGATCGAACGCGCACTCCGTCTCGGTCGGTGACACGTTCGCGATCACGCCCGAGCACGCGACCATCAACGCCTCCGGATGCGTGACGTGGAACGTGTACGTCGCGAACTGGTCGGGGCGGTTGTCGCACGGCCCGAACCGGTCGCAGCCGCCGACCCAGCTGACCAGGTAGTAGAACGGGTTGCCCGCCGAGTCCATCGAGCGCGAGTAGCCGACCTGGCTCGTCTGCACGGTCTGCAGCGGGATCACGAGGTCGACCTCGAGCGTCAGCTGCTCGCCGGCGCGATGCCCCGCTCCGCACACCGTGAGCGCCTCGGCGTCGAGTGTGACCCGCACCGCGGGCTTGCCGTCGACGAGCGCGCCCGCGGCGTCGAGCTCCTGGCCGCGGAACGGCAGCGTCACGCAGTCGCCCTCGGTGTCGACGGTCAGCGTGACCGCGGCGTGCGCGGCGCGCGACTCGACATCGAAGCGGTAGTCGTAGTGGGTGACCGTGGCGCCGATCTCGCCGACCGGCGGAGGCGCATCGTCGCCACCGCAGGCGGCGAGGGTGAAGCAGGCGAGGACGAGGGGCCGTTGCCCCCTTCGGGGGTTCCTTCGCCGTGAGGTGATTCGCGTCCTTGCTTCACTGCGGACGCGAATTCGATCGGTTCGGCTCAGTCGCATGCCCCCCGGCCATATCACCGAATGCGCGAGCGCGCGACGGATTCCATCGCGCCGGACGCGCCGGCGGCCGCCGGCTCCAGCGTGACCTGGCGCGCCACGGTGACCCGCACGTCGAGCCCGAGCTCGTCCTTGAAGAGGTCTGCCTTGCGCAGCAGCTTCTCGTCGTCGCGCGACGGACCATCGCGCACCACGAGGTCGAGCACGATCGCGTTGCCCATCCGGGTGCACACGACCTGCTCGACGCGGGAGCGATGCTCCCAGTCGAGGCCGTCGGCGATGCGCAGCAACGCGACCAGCCGGCGCAGCTGCGCGCGCTGATCCTTGGGCAGCGGCGAGTCGTTGATGATCTGCTTGGCCCGTGCGGCGTCCTTGCGGTGGCAACGCGCCATCAGCGCCACCATCTCGCGCGCGGCGTCGTCGAGCCCGGGCAGCCGCGCCCACCGGATCATGTACTCGCTGTGCTTGTGGTGACCGCGCACGTTCACCACCTCGCCGACATCGTGGAGCAGCGCCGCGACCTCGAGCAGCACGCCGCGATCGTCGGGGATGCAGTGCACGTCGTGCAGCTGGTGGAACAGCGCCCGCGCGAGGTGGCGCACGTGCTCGCCGTGCGTTGTGTCGTGATCGACGCGGTTGGCGAACGAGCGCGCCGCGGTGAGCAACGCCTTGTCGTGCGCACCTTCGGCGCGCGTCTGCTCCTCGCGCGCGGTCTCGGCGAGCTCGAGCAGCACCGCCTCGCGCACGCCGACGCCGGGCGCGACGAGCTTGGTGATGCCGAGCTGGCGCGCCGCCGTCGCGAACACGAGCGCCGCGATGCCGAGCACCTCGGCGCGGTCTCGCTTGACGCCGTAGCGGTGCATCCGATCGTCGACGCTCGCGCCGACGATCGCGGGCAGCTCCTTCTCGAGCGCGGCGAGCTCGAAGCTCGGCTGCGCCGGATCGTCGCCGAGGATCTTCGCGAGCGCCTCGGCGTTGCCGCCGGTGGCCGCCGCCACGCCGCCGCCGTTGCTCGGGCGTGCGATCGTGTGCATCAGCGTCGCGGTGTAGCGCCGCACCATGCCGGCCTCGGCGTCCGCGATCGCGCCATCGAGGCCGAACGTCTCGAGCAGGCGGACCGTGCCGACGGGCAGCGAGAACGCGCGCCACGACGCGCCCTGGCGCAGATTCACCTCGAGGCTGCCACCGCCGAGATCGAGGATCGCGCGCGGCGGCGGCGCGCCTGGCTTCAGCGCGTGGACGACCGCCTTGCGCACGAGGCGAGCTTCCTCCTCGCCCTCGATCACCTCGAGCTCGATGCCGGCCTCGTGATAGAGGCGATGGAGCAGGACGTCGCGGTTACTCGCGCCGCGGACCGCCGAGGTCGCGACCGCGCGGTAGATGGTCACGCCGTGCTGATCGAAGCGCTGGCGGAAGTGCACGAAGGCGCCGACCGCCTGGTCGATCACCGCGGGATCGAGCTCGCCGCGCGTGAACGCCTGATGCCCCAGCCGCACGGGGACGCGCTCGGCTTCGATGCGCACCAGCTCGTTCGCCGTCAGCTCGGCGACGACGACCCGGATCGCATTCGATCCTGCGTCGATGGCACCGAGTCGCACGGGGCTGGCCACGAGCCGACGCTAGCATGCTCGCAGCGTCGAGCTGACGAGATCTCCGACGATCTACGACGCTGGTTACTTCTTGGCAGGCGGCGCCTTCGCCGAGCCGCTCCCCGTGCCGGCGGGCCCCGCGTTCTCGGGCACCTTGATCTTGTCGGTGGCGGTCACGCCGGAGAGCACCTCGACCTGCACGCCGTCGGAGAGCCCGAGCTGGATGTCCTTGCGCACGAACGTCTGCGGCGCGGTCTCGACCTCGATGAACGGGTTGCCGTTGTCGAACTGGACGACGGCCTCGCGCACCGCGAGCACCTGCTTCTTCTCGTCGAGGACGATGTCGGCGTTGGCGCTGTAGTTCGCGCGGATTTGGATGCCCGCCTTCTGCACGACCTTCGCCTTGATCTCGAACCGGATCGCGCCGTCGATCAGCTTGCCCTTGGGCGCGATGTACTCGAGCTTGCCCTCGAGCGTCTCCTTGTCGATCGCGCCGATCTTGATCGCGAGCCGCATCTGCTCCTTGATCTTCGCGACCTCCGCCTCGTCGACGCGGCCCTCGAAGATCATGTCGTCCATGTCGGCGATGACGGCGACCGTGGTGCCGGGGTTGAAGCTGTTCGCCTGGATCACGTTGAACCCGACCTTCACGGGTACGTCGATCACCATGCCATCAGCGGTCGCGGTGACGATCAGCGTGGACGTCCTGCCCTGGCTGCGCGTCGCACCTTCTTTCACCAGCTGCAGGCTCGAGCCCGCCGCCGCGAGCTCTTGCTTGCGCAGCGCGAACTGCGTGCGGAACTGCTCGAGCTCGGCGGCCGCGATCACGCCCTGCGCGTACAGCTTCTCGTTGCGCTCGAGCTCGCGCTTCGCGTTGTCGAACGCGATCTGCGCGGTCTTGAGCGATGCCTCGGCCTGATTGGCCTGCATCGCGTCGGGGATGATCGTGATCTTGCCGAGCGCGTCGCCGATCTTCACGCGCGCGCCGGGCTCGACGTTCAGCTCGGTCAGCACGCCGGTGACCTTGGGCTTCACCTCGACCTCGCGGCGCGGGACGATCGAGCCGGGCGCCACCGTCTTCTTGATGATGTCGACCACGTGTGCCGTCTCGGTCTCGAACACCACCGGCTTGGCCTGCGACTTCTTCCACAGGTAGACGAAGGCGCCGCCGATGGAGAGCAGGAGGATCAAGAGGAGCACGTAGCTGGCGATGCGTTTCATGGCGGACCTTCGGTTACTCGGCGCGGAGCGCCTCGATCGGCTTGATGGAAGCAGCGTGAGAGGCGGGCATGATGCCGGCGAGGCTGCCGGCGGCGACCAGCACGCCGACGGCGATCATCACCGTCGAGAAGCCAACGTTGGGCGGCCCGAACGGCAGCTCGGTGTTGTTGGCGAGGGCGACGTCGGCGAGCGCCATCAACCCGACGCCGACGGCGACGCCGACGAGGCCGGCGATCAGCGTCAGCGCGATCGACTCCTTCATCACCATCGCGATGATCGAGAGCGGCGGCGCGCCGAGCGCCTTGCGTACCCCGATCTCCTTGGTGCGCTCCTTGACCGTGATGAGCATGATGTTCGACACGCCGACGACGCCGGCCATCAGCGTCGCGCCGCCGACGATCCAGCTCATCAACCAGAGGACGAACAAGAACGTCTGGAACCCGGTGTAGACCTCGAACATGTTGAACGAGCCCATCGCGAGCTTGTCGGAGGGCGCGACGCGGTGGCGGTGCGAGAGCACGGCGCGCACCTGGCGCTCGAGCTCGGGGCCGTCGAACCCGGGCTTCGCGGTCAGCGCGTAGAAGTGGACGCGGTCGCCGGTGTTGAACGCCGTGCGCGCCGTCGCGAACGGGATCCACAGCGTGTTCGCGTCGCGCTCGCCTTGCGGCCCACCGCGCAGCGTGTGGGTCACGCCGATCACCTGGAAGAAGATGCCGTTGATCTCGACGTACTGCCCGATCGGCTGCTCGTCCGGCGCGAACAGCATCCTCCGCACACCATCGCCGATGACGGCGACCTTGCGCGCCTCCTGGATGTCGAGCTCGTTGATGAAGCGGCCCGCGTCGTACTGGAAGGAGAAGATGTTCTTGAACTCGGGGAAGTCCCCCATGACGGTGAACGCGCCGGTCTTGCTCTCGTGCTTGACGGTCGTGGTGTTCATCCACCCGCCGAGCTGGAGCCGCGGGGCCAGGTGCTCGATCGCGGGCAGCGCGCGCAGGTGCGGAATGTCGTCGGTGGAGAACCGCACGTGGCGGCCCGGCGGCAGGCCGTCGTACGACTCGGTCGTCGACTCGCCCCAGATGAACAACAGGTTCGTCGCCATGCCCTTCATCTGCCGCGCGGCGCCCGTCTGCATGGCCGAGCCGAACGCGAGCATCGCCATCAGCATCACGATGCCCCAGAACACGCCGAACGCGGTCAGCACGGTGCGCAGGCGGTTCGCCCGCAGCGTCGCCCAGATCTCCTTCCACTTGTCGAGGTCGAACATCTACTGGTCCCGCAGCGCGTGGATGGGGTTGACCTTCGCCGCGCTGCGCGCCGGGAAGTAGCCGGCGAGCGCACCGGCGAGCACGAGGAACGCCGTCGCGGCGACGCCGACGTCGAGGTCGATCGACGGGTTGCGGATGAAGTCCGTGAGATCGATGTAGTCGAGGATGCCGAGGGCCAGGACGCCCGCCGACAGGCCGAGCAGCCCGGCGACGCTGGTCAGCGCGACCGCCTCCTGGATGACCATGAAGATGATCGACGGCGGTGTCGCGCCGAGCGCCTTGCGCACGCCGATCTCCTTGGTCCGCTCCTTCACCGCGATCATCATGATGTTCGAGACGCCGACCACGCCCGCGGCGAGCGTGCCGATGCCGATCACGACGACGAACGCCGATACCATGAAGAACATCATCGAGAATCGGCGGAAGTTCTCGACGTTGTTGTGGACCCGCACCGCCTGGGCGTCTTCGGGGGCGAACTGGTGGCGCTCGGCGAGCTGGCCGACGATGGTGTCGATGATCCGCTGGACCTCCGCGGCGCCGGCGTCGCCCGCAGTGAGCTGGAGCATGCCGAGCTGATCGGCGCCGTTGAAGGCGAGCTGCGCGGTCGACACCGGGACGTAGATGTTGCGCTCCTGCTCGGCGCCGGCCTCGTTGCCGAAGACGCCGACGATCTGGAACGGCACGCCGCGGATGTCGATCCACGCGCCGATCGGATCCTCGTCGCGCGCGAACAGGAACTCGACGACCGGGCGGCCGACCACCGCGGCCTTGCGGCGCTCCGCCTGATCGGTGACGTTGAGGAACCTCCCGCGCGTCATCTCGTTGGTCGTGAGGTACAGCGCGTCGGGGTGCACGGCGTTGATCGCGAACGCGTTCGCCTTGCCGCCGCGGCGGGTCATCATCGGACCGCCGGTGCCGATGAAGTACTGACCGGAGATGTGCTCGACGCCGTCGACCAGCTTCGCGAGGTCGTAGTCGCGGTTGTCGAACTGGACGCGGCGGCCGATGTCGTAGCCGGCGTGCGCCACCGAGGTCTTGTTCGCGGAGATCCAGATGCCGTTGGTCGCCTGGCGCGCGAACTCGTGGCGCGCACCTCGGTCGAGGCCGCGGCCGAGCCCGAGCAGCACGACGAGCACGAAGATGCCCCAGGCGACGCTGATCGTGGTGAGCGCGGTGCGCAGCCTGTTGCGGCGGATCGTGTCGAGCACCTCCGTCCATCGATCGAGCGAGAGGAGGTCGCGCCACTGGAGCAGCGTCACCCAGAGCATCTGCACGACCGCCACGAGCACGACGAGCAGCGCGGCGAGGATGCCGAGCCCGAGGGCGAGCCCGAGCAGGAGGCCGAGCAGCTTGAGCAGCGCCAGCGCCATCGCAGCTAGTGCGCGGC
>DATLHR010000194.1:0-6050 GCA_035539815.1 Kofleriaceae bacterium | reverse complement strand
GTCGGTCACCGCGACCGGCCTCACCTTCGTCGCCGGAAAGACCGGCATGGCGGGTCGGTTCGTGGACTCGACGTCGATGACGGCCGCCGAGAACGCGGCGCTCGCGACGATGTCGTTCACGATCGAAGCGTGGGTCCGGCTCGGCGCGTTGCCGGCGGCGGGCGGGCGCATGGCCATCCTCGACAACGACGGCGAGTACGGCCTGTTCGTCCACGACTCCACCGTCCAGTGCAATGGCCTGACGGCCACCGTCACGCTGGCGACCAACACCTGGACGCACCTGGCGTGCACGATCGACGCGGCCACGACGACGGGTCGCCTCTATATCGACGGCACCGAGCGCGCCACCGCAAGCGTCACCGTCGGGATCGCCGCTGCACCGGGGCTCGCGATCGGCGCGAATAGCGGTGGGGGCGTGGTCTCTGATCTCATTGGCGACCTCGACCAGCTTCGCCTGTTCGGCGCGGCCCGCACGGCTGCGCAGGTCTGCGCGGCAGCTGGTAAGACCGCGTGCCCGTGAGCCTTTTATGGAGACTTCGTAGTTTCCTTCTGCGATGGTCCCGGCCGCGATGCGCGCCATGACCTCCGTGCTCACTCTCCTCGCCGCCTGCGGCGGCGATAGCACCTCGACCCCGAGCGACGCTTCGCGCACGGATGCGCCGCTCGCGAGCGACGCGCCCGCCGATACGGCGGCCGACGCGCCGAGCGATGCGATGCTGTCGTGTGCTGCGCCGAGTGGCCTGGGTCGGGGCCTCACGTGGGTGCGCGCGAACCCGATGATGATCTCGGGCCTCTCGGTCGCGATGGGCGCGCCGTCGACGGCTGCGACGAACGAGTACTTCGACGCGTTCCACGCCAACACCGTGCACACGTGGGAGAGCGGACTGCCGGCGGAGATCGCGGGATGGAACGCCGCCGCGCACGCCGGCTTTCGCTACGTCTCGTGGGTGCACTTCGACGGCACGAGCGTCGCGAACAACATGGTGCTCGGAGGGGCGCAGCCCGTGCCCGGCCGCATCGGCTACCAGATCGGCGACGAGCCGCTGAGCCAGGCCGCGTTCGACACGATGGTCACCGGCGCCGGCGTGGTGAAGGCCGCGGATCCCGACGGGCTGCGCATCATCAACCTCAACGACTCCAGCGCCGCGAACGCGCTGCGCACGCAAGCCGCGAACCACGCCGACTTCGGCATCCTCTCCTACGATCACTACACGTACGGCACCGGCGCGCACGAGGGGCTCGCGAGCACGCGCGCCGCGGCGCTCGCCGCGGGCAAGCCGTACTGGCGCTACATGCAGGCGTTCTATTACAAGGACGAGGGCCCCGACTCCGCCGAGTCCGATCTGCGCTGGGACGCGTTCGTCGGCGCGGTCTACGGCTTCACCGGCTACACGTGGTTCGTCTACTCGATCGAAGCGAACAACGCCGACGTCGCGCCGCTCCTCTACACGACCGGCGGCAACTTCGGCGGCACCAAGACCTCGCAGTGGTCGGTCGCCGCCGCGCTCAACGAGCAGCTCGCGCGGCTCGGCAAGGCGCTCGTTCGCCTGCGCTCGACGGATGTCCGCTACGTCGCCAAGATCTTGAACCTCTCCGGCCTCAGCGCGTGGGCGGCGGGCGCGGGTGGAGAGCCGTTCTTGAAGACGGTCACCCTCCCCGGCTCGGCCGACGCGCTCGTCGGCACGTTCCGCGACGACTGCGACGAGCCGTACGTCATGGTGCAGAACCAGGCGCACGCCAACGGCGATTACCCCAACAACAGCAGCAGCGAGAAGACGATCACGCTGACGTTCGACTTCGCGAGCGCGACCGATCCATCCCTCGATCGCAGCGTGCTCGAGTCCCTCGATCTCGCGAGCGGCGCGATCGTCGCGATCCCGCTCACCTCGACGGGCGCGACCACGGCCAAGGTCGATCTCACGTTGCCCGCGGGCGGCGTCGTGCTGTTCAAGTACAAGACCGCGCGCGTGTTCGCGTCGCAGTAGCTCAGACCTGCGCCTTGCGCACGGACCACACGAACGCGTCGTACCAGAAGTGCATCAGCGAGCACACGATCGTGATCGCCCACAGCACGGTCATGCTGGCGTCGACGGCCTGCACGCCGAGCCCGTAGGCACCGACCCCGGCGAGATAGAGCGCGAGCGCGAGCCGCGGCCGACCTGGAACGCGGAACACGTTGGCGATGCGGTCGCGCTCCATCGCCCACACGAGCGCGAGGTACTGCACCGCGTGGAACAGGTTCATGATCAGGAACGCCTCGCCCCACGTATTGAAGCCCCACGTGTAGATCGAGACGAAGCCCGTCGAGCCGACGAGCCACAGCTTGAGCCACGGCGGGCGATAGCCGCGCTGCGCGTGGCGCCAGTACACCATCGCGTACGCGACGACGAACGCGGCGCTCACGGCGAGCACGCCCCACGTCAGGTAGCGCGCGGCGCTGCTGACGTGCGCGGGGACCGACGCGAACAGCGCATCACCGACCTCGTCGAAGTCCGCGAACGAATCGACGTGATCCATCAGCGTCGCGCCCGCGAGGATCGGGCCGGCGTAGAGGAGTTGGTTGAGCCAGAAGTCGAGGCGGCGACCGAGCTCGGGCGGCGTGCCGTGGTTGCGCTCGTAGATGCGCGCGAAGCCGAACGTCTGGGCGCCCGAGTGCCAGACATCCCAGAACGTGGCGACCACCGTCGAGGCGACCGCGAACCACGGCGAGATCACGATCGCAGCGAACAGCACCGCGGGCACGGCGAAGAACCGGATCGGGTACAGGCGGCGGATGCCGGGATTGCCGTGGCTGCGGAACACCACCGCGACGAGGTGCGCGTGGATCACCGCGCCGATGAAGAACCCGGTGAGCGTGTCGTCCTGGCCGAAGAACGCGCGCTCGTCCGTCGACAGCCACGTGTCCGACGCAAGGATGCCGGCGGCGAGCGCGAGCATCGGCGTCGACAGGAACCACACCCAGTCGTAGACCGGGCCCACGATGTAGCGACGCTTCGGCATCACCGGCGCGACCTCGCATGCGCGACGAGCGCGGCGAGCGCTAGGCTCGCGCCGACGAGCTCGAGCGTCTCCTCGACCCAATCGATCAGCGCGTAGCCGAGGCTGTCGGTGCCCGCGCGCTCGACGTACCAGCCGAGCGGCAGCTCCATGATCAGCGCGCCGCTCACGTAGACGACGGCCGCCACGACGAGCCGCTCACGCGCCGGCGATGCGAGCGCGCGCAGGAACGGCAGGTAGAGCACCGCGAGCACCGCGACGATCACCGCGGCCCAGATCACCCAATCGAAGTAGAGGACGCCCGACGTCGCGAAGTGGCCGCCGAGGTGCTCGTGCAGCTCGGCGACCTCGTCGAGCGAGACCCAGCCGAGCGCGATCGCGATCCCCCACCAGTGGCCGCGCCACCGTACGCCGCCCGGCATCGCCGCCGCGATCGATCCCGCGGCCAGCGCACAGCACAGCAAGAGGCTCGACGCGAACCACGTGGGCACGTTCGCCTCGGCGCTGAGCGACAGCCGCGGCCACAGCGCCTCGACCCACGCGCTGTCCGGTGCGCGCCACGCCCACATCTCCACGACGAGCCCGAGCAGCGACACGATCGCGGTCGCGACGAGGAGCGGTCGTCGCAGCGTGGGCTCGGTCACGGCGCCCGACATTCGCGCGATTGTAGCCGGCATTCAGCTCGGCTATGTTCGCACTCGATGCTGCGCCGCTATGCTCCGCTGCTCGTCGTGCTCGCGTTGATCACGCTCGTCGTCACCGCGTGCGTGGTCCGGACGGGACCGAGCCGTGGCCGCCCCGGGTACCGCTCGGCTCCGAACGAGAAGCACAAGAAGTGGAAGGAGCCGAAGAAGCACAAGAAGCACAACGGCAAGCACAAGGGCCACGATCACTGACCCACTAACGTTCGCTGCTGGTCACCATCTGGCCTTCTTCGGGAGGCGGTGTCGCCGGCCACTGCTTCGGCGCCCTGCGCAGCGCATGCACGAACTTCGCGATCGCGTGCACCTCGTCGTCGGTGAGCCAGGACTCGTCGAACGCCGGCATCGCGCCGATGCCGTTGCGGATCTGGGTGCGGATCGCGAGCTCGGGCAGCGGCTTGTTGTTGAGCGCGGGCCCGAGGCCGCCACCTCCGCCGGGATGGCACTGGTAGCAGTACTTGCGGTAGAGGCGTCCACCCGCCGCGATCTCGGGAGAACCCGGCTGCAGCTCCGGTGCCTTCGGCTCGCCGCGCTGCGTGCGACCGCACGCGACGATCACGCACACGAGGAGCAACCAGCTAGCGCGACGCATGGGGCGCCTCCTTGGTGATCCGCCACAGCTTGCCGGTGCGCGCGATCGGATTCGCGCCGCGATCGGACATCTGCATGACGCCGAAGTCGACGACGTACAGCGCCTTGCCGCTCGGATCGAAGCGCGCGGCGACGGGACGCTCGAAGCCGTGGTTCTCGCGCTTCGAGCCGGGGCCGGGCTCGTCCGCGTGATTGCGCGCGAAGAACTCGAGCTCGCCGCTCTCCGGGTTGACCTTCATCACCGCGAACCCGACCGGGTGAAGGACCTTGCCGACGTTCGGCGCCATGTCGCCGAACAGCGCGACGAAGCCCTCGCCCACGTGACCGAACGCGGGATCGCGGCTGAAGTCGAAGCCCGTCGCGCACGAGTGCACCGGGAAGTAGATCGTGGGCTCCGGTGGCTGCCCCGGATGCTGCGCGAGCACGAAGCCCTTCGGCGCGCCGTTGCTCTCGGCGTACCAGCTCGCGGTGAGCGGCCGCCCCTCGGAGAAATCGGGCCAGCCGTACCAGCGTCCCGGCTCCACGCGCCACAACATGTCCGCGCCGCCGAACACCGGGCGACTGCCGCGCGTGTCGAAGCCGTTGTCGGTGACGTACAGCGTGTCGTCGGGCCCGAGCGCGAGCCCGAACGGATTGCGGAAGCCCCACGCGACGAGCTCGACCGGACCGCCCGTCGTGCGCACGCGCATGATCGCACCGCTGCACGGCAGCGAGCCCTTGATCACCTGCCCGGGGGTGCTCGGCGTGCCGAACGGCAGGTACGCGCCGGTCGTCACCTCGTCCTTCTCGTCGAGCGTCAGCGGGTTCTTCGAGGTGAAGTTCAGGCCCGCGAGCGTCACGTCGGTGCACGGGATGTCGTGCAGCTCCGGGTGACGCCCTAGCCAGCCGAAGTCGGCGTTGTCGGGGCCGACCACGGCGGAGTTCGTCACGGTCCCCTGACCGAAGTACACCCAGCCGTCGCGCGAGATCACCGGACCGTTGGTGTGGTGATCTCCGATGCCGGGCAAGCCCTCGACGAGGACCTGCGGCGCACCGAGCGTGCCGCCGGCGACGTCGTAGCGAACGATGCTGCCACCGTCGATCGCGCCGCCGTGCGCGACGAACAGCGCACCATCGCGATACGCGATGCCATTCCACGGCGCTCCGTTCTTGCTCGGCGGGCCCTCGAGCACCACGCGCAGCTCGCCGCGCGGCTCGACCTCGACGATGCGCGGCGTCGTCAGTCGCTCGCCGTACGAGTAGCCGGATTCGACGACGTAGACCTCACCCGCCGGGCCGAACGCCACGCCCGTGGGGAACGTCAGCCCCTGCGCGACGAGCTCGACGCGATAGCCAGGCGGCACGTCGATGTCGTGCGGATTCGCGGGCGATCGGATCGCGTCACGAAACTCGGCCTTCGTGATCTGCCCACCGCCTTGCGACGGGCGCTGGCCGTAGCACGCTCCCGTCACGCCGATCGCGACCGCCACCCATGCCCCTGCCTGCATGAGCACCGCCGGTCAGCAAGATCCGTGCGGTGCGCTGGGCACGTTGCCGCACGAACCTGCGCGCACTCGATGTGTCAGCCGCGCATGCGGTGCGGAACTAACTGCGCGCGACGGGCAGCGACGGACCGCGGCGCACCGGCGCAGCGATCGCGGCCACCGCCTGCGGATCCGCGGGCACCGCTTCTCCGGACGCGAGCTCGAGCTCGAACCCCGCATCCTTGATCATCTGGTGGTCGGCGCTCGGCGTCGCGCCCCCGGTCGTCAGGTAGCCCTG
>DATLHR010000193.1:0-12073 GCA_035539815.1 Kofleriaceae bacterium | reverse complement strand
GGCTACTACTACGGTGACGACGAGGTGGGCCTCGCGTGTGCGTCGACGCGCCCGACCGCCGGCTGGCTCGTCATCCTCGGGGCAGCCCTCGCTGCCATGCGCCGCCGTCGCTGCCGATAGCGTTGTTTTTGATGGAACCATTGCGCTCGTTCGGGGTGATATCCACGCGTGAACAGCAAGAAGCGCGTGGTGGCGGTGATGCTCGTCGTCGGGGTGATCGCCGCGGTGTTGATCTGGAAGCTGAGCGGCGACGCATCCGAGACGCGCAGGCCCAGCGCGGCCCACGGTAAAGCGGTCGTCGCGGACGGCGTGCGCCGGGATGCGGCGGCGCGTCCCGATCCGCGGAACCAGCCGCGCGGCTCGATCGCCGGCACGATCGCCGACGAGGACCGCGCTGCCGTCGCCGGCGCGCGCGTGTGCGCGACCGCGCTGTCGCGTCACCTCTCGCCCGAGCTGGCGCGCGAGCCAAGCTGCACCACCGCCGACGCGCAAGGCCGCTACAAGCTCGCGCATCTCCTCGTCGCCCAGTACGTCGTCGCCGCCAGCGCGAAGGCGTACATCCCCGGCGCGCACCATCCGGGCGGCGATCGCGAGAAGACGCAGTTCTGGCTCGCCGCCGGGGAGCAGAAGACGGGCATCGACCTCGTGCTGCACAAAGGCGGCGTCGAGATCACCGGCACCGTCTCCGATCTCACGGGCGGTCCGATCGCGAAGGCCCTGGTCACCTCACGCGCCGGCGGATGGTGGAACCGCGTCGCCAGCCCGCCCGTCGAGACCGACGAGCACGGCGCGTTCACGATGTGGGTCCTGCCCGGCGAGGTCAACGTGTTCGCGAACGCCGATGGCTACGCGAGCGGTAGCGACCAGGGCAGCGCGCCGGGCACGTTCGAGATCCTGCTGACGCCCGAGTCGTCGCTCGCGGGCAAGGTGATCGATGCGGCGAGCGGACAACCGGTCGCCGGCGTGCGCGTCTCGGCCGCCGAGAGCACCGAATGGGGGTGGGATCGCGAGCACGGCGGCGACATCACCGACGATCAGGGCGCGTTCCGCATCACCCGCCTCGAGCCGGGACGCTACGTGGCGTCCGCGAAGAGCGAGCACGGCTACGGCCGCTCCGATGGCTCGACGCTGCTCGGCCTCGGGCAACACGTCGATGGCGTCGTCGTCAAGCTCCACCCCGCGTACCGCGTCAGCGGCAAGGTCCTGCTCCCCGACAAGACGACGTGCCAGGAGCCCGTGCTCGGACTGAGCGAGCCGCGCAGCCAGCGCAGCTTCGGCGGCGCACGCGAACCGGATGGCTCGATCGTCGTCGAGGGCGTGCTGCCCGGCACGTACGAGGTCGAGGTCGGCTGCGACGGCTATCTCTCGCGGGATACCTACGACAAGGTCACGATCGTCGATCAGGACGTCGACGGCCTGGTGTGGGAGGTCGACGTCGGCGCGACGGTCAAGGGACGCGTGCTGTCGAAGGCTGGCGCGCCGATCGATCGGGTGTCGGTGTGGGGACACAACGTCGGCGGCCAGGCGCGCGACAAGACACAGTACGCGAGCGACACCTCGCAACCCGATGGCAGCTACGAGCTCAAAGGCGTCAAGGCGGGCACGCTCAGCATCGACGTCTGGAGCGATCGCGCGATCGGGCCCAAGGACGACTGGAAGGTGCCGGTGAGTGCGGGCGCGGTGGTCACGCAGGACCTCGTGCTCGACGACGGCGGTGCGATCCAGGGGGTCGTCGTCGATGGCGAGGGCAAGCCGGTCGGCGGTGTTCGCGTCCGCGCCGCCCCCGTCACGGGCGACTTCTCGGGATGGAACAACGGCGTTCGCACGAAGGCCGATGGCACGTTCGTGATCGAGAACCTGCGTGCGGGCGACTATCGCGTGACCGCAAACCGCGGCTGGTCGAACACGCTGCGCAAGCCGGGGTCGAACGACGACGCCAAGCAGGGCGAGCGCGTGAGCGTCGCCGCGACGAAGACCTCGAACGTCAAGCTCGTCGTCGAGTCGCAGTCGGGCTCGATCTCGGGGTCCGTCGTCGACGCGGCGGGAGCCGTGGTCGCAGATGCGTTCGTCGTCGCAGCGCGTGAGTCCGAGGCGGCGGGCGCACGGCGCTCCACCGTGGCCCAGACGCGGTGGTCCGCCGACGAGAAGCCGGTGCTGACGAGCACCGAGGGCACGTTCACCATCGGCGCACTGTCGCCCGGCAACTACACGCTGCGCGCGTTCCGCAAGGGCGGCGGCGAAGCGGTCGCCGAGCACGTGCCCGTGGGCGGCAACGCGAAGCTGACGATCGTCGCGACCGGCAGCATCGCCGGCGTCGCGAAGCGCGCGGGCAAGCCGATCGACGAGCTGACGATCGCTCTCGTCGACGCCAAGACCGGCTTCCGTCGCAACGAGACCTTCTTCCGGACCGGGGGAACGTTCCTCCTCGGTGACTTGCCCAAGGGCGCGTTCACGCTGACCGCGTCGACGGAAGGCGGCAAGCATCAGCTCCAGCTGGACCTCGCGGAGGGCGAGCACAAGACGGGCGTCGAGATCACGCTCGAGCAGCTGGTCACGCTCACGGGCCGCGTCATCGACATGGTGAGCAAGCAACCGATCGCCGGGATGCGCATGATGGCGAGCCTGGGCAAGGGCTCGGGCAACTTCATGATCCGCTCGGGGGACGACGATCGCCCGAACATCTCCGGCGATGATGGTCGGTTCACGATCGAGGATGCGCCGCGCGGCGCGGTCACGCTCAACGGCATACCGAAGAACTTCGACGACGAGAACTACGGTTGGTTCACCGTGGTGCGCGAGGTCGCGGGCAGCGGCACCGTCGATCTCGGCGACGTCCCCGTGCTCAAGAAGCGCTCCAAGCGCGGAGAGCCTACCGGCGAGCTGGGCTTCAAGCTCGTCGAGAACCCCGACGGCACCGATCTCGACAAGCGCAAGTTCGAGATCGCGTTCATCGATCCGAAAGGCCCGGCGGCGAACATCGGGCTCGCGGTCGGCGACGTGATCACGTCGATCGACGGCTTCGATGTCACGGGAGCCAACTACTCGAACGGATGGACGCTGATGCGCGCCCCCCCGGGGACCAAGCTCGCGCTCGGGCTGGCACGCGGCGCGACCGTCTCGCTCGTGCTCGGTCAGCCGCAGTAGCCAGAAAATCACGATCACAAACTGGAGGTGCGGGCCCTACCTCCGCATGAACTACAAAGTCACGGGCCCGCTCCTCGGGTCGCTCGTCCTCGTTGCTGCCTGCACCGACCCTGCTCCCGAGACGGAGACGGACGAGGCCCTCGCGCGCGTCGCCACCCGCGCCACCGAGTGTCGCGGCGAGGCGGTCGCGCCGGCGGCGCTGTCGGCTCGGCTCGCGATCGATCCGGCGGCCGGTATCGCGACCATCACGATCGAGAACCACACCACCGCCGGGCACTTCCCGGAGGCCAAGCTCTCGGGTCGCAAGAGCGGCGGTGAACAGGCGCGCAGCCCGTCGGGCTCGGTGTACGTGGCACCCGGCGGGTCGGGCGTGGTGCGGTTCTCGCTGTCGTCGCTCGCGCTCGATCCCACGATGCCCGAGCAGCTCGTCGCCGAGGTCACGCTCCGCGACGCAGCCGGCGGCATCGCCGAGCGCACGTTCGCGCACGCGGCCATCGGGCCTTCGGTCGCGGAGACGGCGGCGCGGCTCGGCATCCCCATGACCTCGAAGCAGTCGCAGCTCGCCGCGATCGCGCGGGGCGGTAGCAGCGCCGACATCTCCTCGTTCGCACCGACCCACGACGCGATCGACGACATCGCCGCGAGCCCGACGCTGCCGCTGCCCTCGTTCACGTACGACATGTGCTTCCGCTGGCCGGTGACGCTCGTCGACGCCGGGTTCGGTGAAGACTACGGCACCGATCCGACGAGCCCGTGGATCGCGCGCGGCGGTCGCGTGTCGATCGTGCAAAACGCGAAGACGGTGTTCGACGGATACCTCGACGCGAACGGATGCACCGGCGCGTTCAAGGCGACCTCGTCGGTCAACTTCTCGATCTTCGGCTACAGCCGCGCGCGCGTCGCGAACAACGAGATCATCGCTCGCAATGCCGAGGGCAAGCAGGTGTCGTTCGTGATCTGGGACGCCGATCCTGGGATGAACCAGCACCCGGTCTACGTGTTCCCGGAGGTGGCGCCGGTCACGACGATGCTCGCGGTGGGTGCATACACGATGCAGAAGTTCCACGGCGGCATGACCGGCAAGACGTTGCCGATCGAGCATCGTTGCAACCCCGCACCGGGTGGCTGCTGCGACTGCGCGCAGGACGGCGGGATCTGGATCTCCGATTTCGGCGCCGACAAGAAGTTCTTGATCGCGCACGAGATGGGGCACCGGATCCTGAGCCTGTACGCCGGTGGCTACGACAACGACGTCGACTACGACCTGGACCCGAACGACAACATCACGACCTGCGATACGTCGTCGTCGCACGCGCTGTGGTCGATGGAGTACGACTCCGGTGCGGCGATGGAGGGCTGGGCTCACTTCCTCGCGGCCGCGACGTTCAACGATCGCGCCGGCGACAACCCCGGCGCGATGTTCCGCTACTGGTCGAGCACGAACACGATCGACGTCGAGCAGTCGTCACCGGGGTTCCCGTCGAACTACCTCGACACCGTGTGCAGTCAGGTCGTGGCCGCGAACACGGTGAAGGTCGGCGTCGAGCTCGATTGGCTCCGCCACTACTGGGACTACTACACGAACGCGCTCGACGTCGATCCGGGCGCGCGGCCGACGGTGAAGCAGATGATGGCGGAGATCGAGGCCGCGCCGTTCTGGTCGCGCGGCACGGCGTGGTCGAGCATCCGCCAGGGCGTGAGCTCGTACAGCGGCGCGGCGCAGCTCGACCGCTGGGACCAGCACGGCGCGTGGAACGGCGTCGACTAGCAGTCGTGCTATACGCGAGCGGATGTTCGACGCCGCCGTGTTCGCCGCCCGACGAGACGCGTACATGCGAGCGATCGGGCCCAACGCGGTCGCGGTCGTCCGCTCGCTGCCGATGCGCCTGCGCAATGGGGATGCGTTTCACCCGTTCCGCCAGCACTCGGACATCGTGTATCTGACCGGGTTCGTCGAGCCCGACACCACGCTCGTGCTGCGGCCGGGCGCCGAGACGGAGCGCGTGGTGATGTTCGTGCGCCCGCGCGATCCGGAGATGGAGGTCTGGGACGGGCGGCGCGCCGGGCTCGAGGGTGCGAAGGAGCGCTACGGCGCGGATGTGGCCTACACGGCGGCCGAGCTGCCCGGCAAGCTGTGGGAGCTGATCGCGAACGCCGAGGAGCTGCATTACGCGCTCGGCATCGACGAGGAGCTCGACCTGCTCGTCGGGCAGTCGCTCGCGCGGCTGCGCAAGTGGGAGAAGAAGGGCAAGCGCCCGCCGCGCGCCGTCGTCGATCCGCGGTCCGCGCTCCACGAGCTGCGGCTGCACAAGCGTCCCGAGGAGCTCGCGGCGCTGCGCACGGCGTGCGCGATCACGAGCGACGCGCACCTCGCCGCGATGCGCACCGGCCGCCCCGGCGTGTTCGAGCACGAGCTCGAGGCGGTCATCAACTACACGTTCCGCCGCGCGGGCGGCGCGGGCCCGGGCTACACGACGATCGTCGGCAGCGGCGACAACGCGACGATCCTGCACTACATCGAGAACGACCGCCGGATCGCCGACGGCGACCTCGTGCTCGTCGACGCGGGCTGCGAGTACGCGCACTACACCTCCGACATCACGCGCACGTGGCCGGCGAACGGGCGGTTCAGCGGCCCGCAGCGCGCGGTCTACGAGCTCGTGCTCGCGACGCAGAAGGCGGCGATCGCGCTCGCGCGCCCCGGCAACACCATCGAGGACCTCCACGGCCACTGCGTGCGCGCGTTGACCGAAGGGATGATCGAGCTCGGCCTGCTCGCGGGCAGCGTCGACGACCGCGTCGCGGACGAGTCCTACAAGCGGTTCTACATGCACGGCACCTCGCACTGGCTCGGTCTCGACGTGCACGACGTCGGTGCGTACACGCAGGGCGGCAAGCCGCGCCCGCTCGTACCCGGCATGGTGATCACCGTCGAGCCGGGCCTGTACATCGCCCGCGACGCGGCCGGCGTCCCCGACGAGCTGCGCGGCATCGGCGTGCGCATCGAGGACGACGTCGCGATCACCGAGGGCGCGCCGGAGGTGCTGACCGCGGCGTGCCCGAAGGAGATCGCGGACGTCGAGGCGGCCTGCAGTGTTTGAGCTGTAGGCGCCGTCGGCGCAGCGGGCGGTAGGCGAATCTCGCAGTCGATTGTCCTCGACGATCGAGGATGCGCCTCGTAGCGTCGACGGCGCATGCGCCTGCGCTCCGTGGTGGTCGGGGCGACGCTCGTCGTCGTTCCGGAAGCAGCCCTCGCCGAGCGGCCCGACATCGAGTACGGGCCGCCGTCGGTGAACGACCTCGTCTTCGCGCGGCAGGTGCTCGACCCGCCGCCCGCTGCATTCACCGCGGGCGCGCCGCGCGTCGCGCAGAGCCGCGTCATCTACCTCAACAAGAACGGCGTCACGCTGATCCCGGGCAACAACGACGCGCGCATCGATCGCTCGTCGATCGCGAAGCAGACCACCGCGATCCCCGCGTGGACGCCGTCGGCGCAGACCTGGACGGAGACGGTCACGTGCATGCGCGAGATGTTCGCGCGCTGGGACGTGACGGTCACGGATGAGGACCCCGGCGACGTGCCTCACATCGAGGCGGTGTTCGGCGGCACCCCGTCGCTGCTCGGGCTCGCGCCGACGACGGCGGGGATCGCGCCGTTCACCAAGGACTGCGGCATCATCGAGAACGCGATCGTCCTCACGTTCACGAAGATCCTCCCCGAGGATGCGCAGATGGTGTGCGAGATCATGGCGCAGGAGGTCGCGCACGCGTACGGGCTCGACCACGAGATGCTCGCGCCGGATCCGATGAGCTACATCGACTACGACGGCGACCGTGCGTTCCAGGATCAGGACGCGGCGTGCGGCGAGCGCGAAGCGCGGCCGTGCGGCATCGGCGGCAACGTGTGCCGGGAGACCCAGAACTCGGTGGCGCTGCTCGGCGAGCGGCTCGGCCGCGCGGGGAGCTCGAGCAGCGGCGGCTCGCAGGTCCCGCCCGGCTCGTCGATCAGCTCACCCCTCGACGACGAGGGGGGCTGCGCGGCGGGCGGTAGCGCAGGGCTGCTCGTCGGCCTTGTGGGCGTGTTCGTGCGCAGGCTACAACGCCGCCGTGCTCACCGGTAAGCAACGTCGGTACCTCCGCTCCCTCGGCCACGAGCTCAAGGTCGTGGTCCAGATCGGCAAGGACGGCATCGATGACGGGCTCGTCGCCGCGATCGATCGCGCGCTCCTCGATCACGAGCTCATCAAGGTCAAGATCGGGGAGAACGCGGAGCTCGATCGTCACGAGGCCGCGACCGCCGTGGCCGCACGTACGAACAGCGAGGTGGCGCAGGTCCTGGGCTACACGGTCCTGCTGTATCGCCGGCACCCTGACGAGCCGACGATCGTCCTGCCGCGCAATTAGCCCTCGTTGCCGGGGCTTCCCCGACGCGTCACACCCGCGTCACAGAGGCCGTGCTAAGGCTTCTCCATGCTCGTGCTGGTCATCGAGGATGAGGTCGACCTCGCGACGACGGTCGAGTACAACCTGCGCGCCGAGGGGTTCCAGGTCCGGCTCGCGCACAGCGGCCGGCAAGGGCTCGCCAGCGCGATCGCCGATCCGCTTCCGGACGTGATCGTGCTCGATCTGATGCTGCCCGACCTCTCCGGCACCGAGATCTGCCGACGGCTGCGCGACCAGGAGCGCACGCGCGACATCCCGGTCGTGATGTGCACGGCGAAGGGTGAAGAGATCGATCGCGTGGTCGGGTTCGAGGTCGGCGCCGACGACTACGTGGTCAAGCCGTTCAGCGTGCGCGAGCTCGTGCTCCGCATCCGCGCCCTGCTCCGCCGCGTGAACCGCGTCGAAGGTGAGCCATCGACGATCAAGTTCGGTCGCCTCAAGATCGATCGCGACGCCCACCGTGCGTGGGTCGACGACGCCGAGATCGGGCTCACCGCGCTCGAGTTCCGCTTGCTGCACGCCTTCGTGTCGCGCCGCGGCCGCGTGCAGACGCGCGACGCGCTGCTCTCCGACGTGTGGGGCATCGAGGCCGAGGTCACGACGCGCACCGTCGACACGCACGTCAAGCGCCTGCGCGAGAAGCTCGGCGAGGCCGGCATGTACATCGAGACGCTGCGCGGTGTCGGCTACCGGTTCAAAGACCAACCCGACGAGGCCACGCCTTGATCCAGCACGTGCGATCGCGGCTGGTGCTACTCGCCTCCGCGCTCGCCGTCGCGATCGGGATCGTGTGCGCGATCGCCGGCCGCAACCACGCCATCGCGGTGACCTCTGCGGGCGACATCGCGCTCGTCGTGCTCGCCGCCTTCGCGCTCGCCGTGTTCTCGGGACTCGCCGGGCTGTCGATGGCGCGCCGCTCGCTGCGCGGTCTCGCCGATGCGACGCACAACGTCGTCCGCGACACGACGCGCCGCGTCCCCGCGAGTGCGGCGCCGCCGGGTGACGAGCTGCGCGAGCTGGGCGAGTGGGTGAACTTCCTGGCCGAGGATGCGACGCGCTCGCACGAGGCCCTCGCACGCGAGCGCACGCTGCTGTCGGCGGTCGCCGAGGGACTCACGCAGGGAGTGATCGCCGTCGACGCCGACCACCGCATCGAGCTGCTCAACGATGCCGCACGCAAGATGCTCGGCGTCACCAGCACGCCCGTGGGCGAGCCGTTGATCGAGTTCGTGCGGGTACCGCAGGTCTTCGAGCTGGTCGAGAGCAGCGAGGCCGCGCAGGTCGAGGTCTCGTTGCCGACCGGCGCGCGCACGTTGATCCGCGTGGCGCACAAGTGGGGCGCCGAGGGCCGCGTGCTGCTGCTCGAGGACGTCACCGCCATGCGCCGCCTCGAGACCGTGCGGCGTGACTTCGTCGCCAACGTCTCGCACGAGCTACGCACGCCGGTCGCGGTGATCCGCGCCAACGCCGAGACGCTGCTCGCCGGCGCCAAGGATGACCCGGTCATGGCGCCGAAGCTGATCGAAGGCCTGCACCGCAATGCCGAGCGTCTCGCGCGCCTCCTCGCCGACCTGCTCGATCTGTCGCGACTCGAGGCCGGTCAGTACCGGCTCGAGCCGTCGTGCGTCGAGCTGCCGTCGCTCATCGAGCAATCGATGACCGCCATCGGGCCGCAGGCGGCCGCGCGCGAGGTCACCATCGAGGTGTCGGTCCCCGCGGACCTCGCGGTCAAGGCCGATCCCAAGGCGCTCGACCAGATCTTCGTGAACCTGATCGACAACGGCGTCAAGTACACCAAGCCCGGCGGGCGCGTGTGGGTGGAGGCCAAGCCGCTCGGCGACCACGTCCGGGTCGAGGTCCGCGACAACGGTCCCGGCATCGCCGCGAAACATCGCGAGCGCGTGTTCGAGCGGTTCTATCGCGCCGACGCCGGCCGCGCGCGAGAGACCGGTGGGACCGGTCTCGGACTCTCGATCGTCAAGCACCTCGTCGAGAGCATGGGTGGCGAGGTCGGGTTCGATGCGAACGAACCGCAGGGCAGTATCTTTTGGTTGCGACTCCCGAGGAGCATGCCGTCATGACCGCACACACGAGCAAGGAGTTCGAGCAAGAGCTGCGCACGTTGCGCGAGCGGCTCGCGACGATGGGCACGCGTGCCGAAGAACAGATCACGCTCGCGATGCGGGCGCTCGCCGAACGTGACGACGAGCTCGCGCGTCACGTGATCGACTCGGATCACACGATCGATCGCGACGAGAACGACATCGACGAGCTCGCGCTACAGATCCTGGCGACGCGTCAACCGGTCGCGTCGGACCTGCGGTTCATCACGATGTCGCTCAAGTTCGTCATCGACGTGGAGCGCATCGGTGATCTCGCCGCGGGCATCGCGAAGCGCGTGCTCGAGCTCAACCGGCTGCCCCCGCTCGACTCCAAGGTCGATCTCCAGCGGCTCGCCGTGCTCGCACAGCGCAACCTGCACGCGGCGCTCGATGCGTTCGTGAAGAAGGACGCCGACGCGGCGACCGCCGTGATCAAGGCAGACGTCGAGATCGACGAGCTCAACGCGAGCCTGTTCGCGGAGCTGATCGCGCACGTCGCGACCGATCCCGCGACGGTGACGCGCGTCCTGCCGCTCACCTCCGTGTGTCGCTACCTCGAGCGGATCGGCGATCACGTGAAGAACCTCGCGGAAGACGTCGTGTACATGGTGCGCGCGACCGACGTCCGGCACCGCCCGATCCCCGCGCCGAACTGACCCGGACGCGGAGGCGCGCAACGAACGCGGACAAATCGCGACGCAGAACGCGACACATGCCGGCCACTCTAGCCGGTCGGAGCGGGTCGCCGGGCGCACACTCCCTGTAACTCCAACAAGTTACCGATGGCGCGGGCCGTGGAACAGCAGACCCCATGCGCAACGTGCGGCTGTTTCTCGGAGCGCTCCTCGTCACCTCTGCGTGCGGCACCGCCGAGGATCCCGATCTCGGGGTCGCCACGCACAAGCCCGACCCCGTCTGGCGCGACGGCTTCGAGCATCGCCTCGTCGTCAAGTTCGCCGACGCGCAACTCGGACGCGTCACCGTCGACGGCAAGGTCGACTTCGCCGATCCTGCCGCGGAGAGCGACGTCGATGCGGTGCTCGCCGACCGCGGCGTCCGGCTCCGCCCCTTGCTCGATCTGCCCGACGCCAAGCTCGACGCCATGGAGCAAGCGGGCGGAGGCTCGACCGACCTGCGGGGCTTCTATCGCGGCGAGCCCTCGAGTGACCGCGCGGCCTTGCTCGCCCTCGCGCGCGAGCTCAATGCGTTGGCGTCGGTCCAGTTCGCCTACCTCGAGCCGCTCGTGGTCCCGCCGCCGGGCGATCTCACACCCGCGAGCACCGACTTCGTGGAGTACCAGACCTATCGCGGCGCGATCGAAGCGGACTACGCGAACGCGCTCGGCGGGACGGGCGCCGGCATCCGGCTGCATGATGTCGAGTACGGCTGGGACGCCCAGCACGAAGACCTCGTCGATCGCCCGCTCAACCTCGAGCCCGGCAAGACCATCCCGTACTGGGTGTACCAGAACCGGTTCGCGGATCACGGCACCGCGGTGCTCGGCGAGACCTCGGCCGTCGACAATGGCTATGGTGTCACCGGGCTCGTGCCAGCCGCAGACGTGTTCACGTTCCCCGAGTACACCGGCGAAGATGGACCGCGGCGGGTGGCGGCGGTCGCCGCGGCGATCGCGGCGGCGCGCCCCGGTGACGTCGTGTTGCTCGAGATGCAGGCCCACGGCGCGTACGGTCAGTACGGCCCCGCCGAGTACGACCCCGCGCTGTGGCAGATCGTGAAGGCCGGCACCGACGCGGGCGTGGTCGTCGTCGCCGCGGCCGGCAACGGCGGTGAGAACCTCGACGCGCCGGCGTACGCGGAGTACCGCGCGCGGGGTGACAGCGGCGCGATCATCGTCGGCGCCGCGGACGCGTACCACCGGCGCCTGAGCTTCAGCACGTTCGGCCAGCGCGTCGATCTGCACGGCTGGGGCGCGAGCGTGATGACGCTCGGCTACGGCGACGCCGGGGCGTTCGGGTACGACTATCACCAGACGTACACGGCGAAGTTCGCGGGCACGAGCTCGGCGTCGCCGATCGTCGCGTCCGCGTGCGTCGCGATCCAGAGCTACGCCAAGCAGCACCTCGGCCGCGTGCTGTCACCACGCGAGCTCCGCGACCTCCTGGTCCGCACCGGGACGCCGCAGGACGCGAGCGTCGCCGGCGCGATCGGCCCGCTGCCCAACCTGCGCGCTGCGATCGCGGAGCTCGGCGCGACGCCGGTGCCGATGTTCACGAGCTCGACGAGCTCGTCGCCCGTCGTGCTCGAGACGCCGTCGCCCGTCGCATCGAAGCCGGCGGGCGGGTCGGCGAGGATCTCGTTGATCACCAGCGCGCCCTCGGTCGCCGGCTGCGGATCTGGCGTCGCGGCGAGCTCCTCGATCGCGG
>DATLHR010000192.1:0-2355 GCA_035539815.1 Kofleriaceae bacterium | reverse complement strand
GACCTGCGAGGTCGTCGCCGCGGCGGACGCGAAGAAGTGCGAGTTCGCGACGCCGAACGGTGGCCAGTACGAGGTCACCGCGGTGGTCGTCGACGACAAGGGCCGCCCGAACACGACGAAGCTGACGTTCTGGGTGTCGGGTGGCGACCGTCCGCCCGCGCGCGAGATCGAGCAGGAGCGCGTCCAGATCATCCCCGACAAGAAGGAGTACAAGGGCGGCGACGTCGCCGAGCTCCTCGTGCAGTCGCCGTTCTATCCGGCCGAGGCGGTCGTCAGCTGGCGTCGCTCGGGCCTGGTGAAGACGGAGCGCATCGCGCTGAGCGGACCGACCGCGACCGTGAAGGTTCCGATCACCGACACGATGGTGCCGAACATGGTCGTGCAGGTCGATGTGGTCGGCGCCGCGATGCGCACCGATGACAAGGGGCTCCCCGATCCGAAGCTGCCGAAGCGTCCGGCGTACGCCGTCGGCGTCATCGATCTCCCGGTGCCTCCGAAGCAGCGCACGCTGCAAGTCTCCGTCGCGCCGAGCGCGGCCAAGGTGGCTCCGGGCGAGACGGCGCGGATCGCGGTGAGCGTGAAGGATGCGGCGGGCAAGCCGGTCGCGAGCTCGGAGACGGCGCTCATCGTCGTCGACGAAGCGGTGCTCTCGCTCACCGGCTACACGTTCCCGAACCCGGTCGACGTGTTCTACAGCGCGCGCTACGCCGACGTGCGCGACCACTACTCGCGCGCGTACGTGAAGCTCGCGAAACCGGATGCGAACGCGCTCGCGACGAGCTCGACGAGAACGACGGGGACGGTCGTGCGTGCGAGCGCGGGGGACATGGGGGGGGCGATGCCCGCCGAGGCCGCGCCCGCCGCGCCGCCACCGCCGCCCGCACCGCTGATGCAGAAGAACGCGGAGGAGGCCGAGAACCGCAAGGAGCAGGCCGACAAGAAGGCGCCCGCCGGCAACGATCCCAACAGCGCGATCGCGATCCGCTCGAACTTCAACCCGCTCGCGGCGTTCTCGCCGACGGTGAAGACCGACGCGAACGGTAACGCGACCCTCGAGGTCAAGGTCCCGGACAACCTGACGCGCTACCGCATCGTCGCGATCTCGACGGCGGGCGATCGCCAGTTCGGCAAGGGCGAGAGCGCGCTGACCGCGCGGCTGCCGCTGATGGTGCGCCCGAGCCCGCCGCGGTTCCTCAACTTCGGCGACACGTTCAAGCTGCCCGTGGTCGTGCAGAACCAGACCGATGCGCCGATGACCGTGAAGCTCGCGGTGCGCGCGACCAACGCGGCGATCACCGACGGTGCGGGCCGCGAGGTCAGCGTGCCGGCCAACGATCGCGTCGAGGTCCAGTTCCCCGCGGCGGCCGAGCTCGCGGGCACCGCGCGGTTCCAGATCGTCGGGGCGTCGAGTGTGGGCCGGGATGCCGCGGAGCTCGCGCTGCCGGTGTGGACGCCCGCGACGACCGAAGCGTTCGCGACCTACGGCGTGATCGATAACGGCGTCGTGCGCCAGCCGGTCGCGCTGCCCGGCCAGGTCGTGAAGCAGTTCGGCGGGCTCGAGGTCACGACGGCGTCGACAAATCTGCAATCGCTGACCGACGCGTTCCTCTATCTCGTCAAGTACCCGTTCGAGTGCGCGGAGCAGCGCGCGTCACGGATCATGGCGATCGCCGCGCTGCGCGACGTGCTCACCGCGTTCAAGACGAAGGACCTGCCGTCTCCGGCCGCGCTCGAGGCGAGCGTGAAGACCGACGTCGAGCGCCTGTCGCAGATGCAGAACTACGACGGTGGCTACGCGTTCTGGCAGCGCGGCTATCCGTCGAACCCGTACCTCACGGTGTACGTGACCAACGCGCTCGTGCACGCGCAGCAGAAGAACTTCACGACCCCGCAGTCGATGATCGATCGCGCGAAGCCCTACCTGAAGGACATCGAGCGCCACTACCCCTGGTACTACAGCAAGGAGGTGCGGTGGGCGATCTCGGCGTACGCGCTGTACACGCGCAAGCTGATGGGCGACGTCGACATCGCGAAGGCGCAGAAGCTGTACGCGGAGTACGGCGGCACCAAGGGCACCGCGACGATGGAGACCCACGGCTGGCTGCTCGGCGTGTTCGCCGGACAGAAGGCCGCCGAGACGCAGCGCAAGGAGCTCGTGCGCCACGCGATCAACCGCGTGAGCGAGACGGCGGGCGCGGCGAACTTCGTGTCGCGCTACGGTGACGGCGCCTACCTCTTGCTCGCGAGCGACCGCCGCGTCGATGCGGTGATGCTCGAGTCGCTGATCGCCGAGCAGCCGTCGCTCGACTTGATCCCGAAGGTCGTCACCGGCCTGCTCGCGCACCGCAAGGCGGG
>DATLHR010000191.1:0-4129 GCA_035539815.1 Kofleriaceae bacterium | reverse complement strand
ACCAGAAGCTGCTCGTCGCGCCCAAGCAGCTCAAGCAGTCGCTGCTCGAAAAGATCGAGCGCGAGATCGCGATCCAGGGCGGCGGCGGACGCGGCCACATCCAGTGGAAGCTGAATGCGCTCGAGGACATCGACATCGTGCGCGCGCTATATCGCGCGTCGCAGCGCGGCGTGACCATCGATCTCATCGTCCGTGACACCTGTCGCCTGCGTCCCGGTCTCGACGGCGTCTCGAGCACGATCAAGGTCGTCAGCGTGATCGGCCGGTTCCTCGAGCACGGCCGCATCTACTACTTCCACAACAACGGCCGCCCCGAGTACTACCTCGGCTCCGCGGACGCGATGCAGCGCAACCTGGAGAAGCGCGTCGAGGTGCTCGTCCCCGTCGAGGATGCGCGGTTGCAGTCCGAGCTGCGGTTCATCCTCGACACCCAGCTCTCCGATCAGCGCGGCGCGTGGGACATGCAGCCCGACGGCAGCTACGTGCAGCGCAGCGGCAGCACGGCGAAGCACAGCCAGCAGCAGATGATCGAGCGCACCGAGCGCCGGCTCAGGGACGCGACGCGGCTGCGCCGCCGCAAGGTCCAGTCGACGACGTCGCGCCGCAAGCGCTAGTTTAGTTGGTCCTTGCGGCGGATCAGGCCTTCCTGCGCCGTCGACGCGACGAGCACGCCGTCGCGCGTGTAGATGCGGCCGAGCGCGAGGCCGCGCGCGCCACCGGCCCACGGGCTCACCATCGTGTGCAGCAGCCACTCGTCGGCACGGAACGGTGCGTGGAACCAGATCGCGTGATCGACGCTCGCGATCCGCATCTTGCCCGAGAGCCACGACGTGCCGTGCGGCTTGAGCGAGGTCGTCACGAGCGCGAAGTCCGAGGCGTAGGCGAGCATCGCTTGATGCAGCGCGGGCGTGTCGGGCAGCTTCGCGGGCGCGCGGAACCACACGTGTCGCGCGGGTGCGGAGGGCGTGCGGCCGAACACGTCGGGCTCGTCGACGATGCGCCACTCGATCGGGCGCTCGGCGAGGATGCGATCGCGGAGCGCAGGCGGATAGCGATCGATCTGGTTCGCGTAACGTTCGGGCTCCGTCGGCGCCTGCTCGGGAGGCGGCACGTCCGGCATCTCGCTCGCGTGCGCGAGGCCGGGCTCCACCGTGTGAAAGCTCGCCGACATGTCGAAGATCGGCTGTCCCCCCTGGATCGCGGTCACGTGGCGCGCGCTGAAGCTGCCGCCGTCGCGCGTGCGCTCGACCTGATAGACGATCGGCCTCGAGACGTCGCCGGGGCGGAGGAAGTACGCGTGTAGCGAGTGCACCGGACGATCCGCGGGCACGGTCGCGAGCGCCGCGAACAGCGCCTGGCCGATGACCTGTCCGCCGTAGACCGTGCCCCAGCCCGGATCCTGACTCTGGCCGCGATACAGGTTCTCCTCGATCTTCTCGAGGGACAGCAGCGCGACCAGCTCTTGGAGGACGGAGGACATGGACATCGCTGCGAATATGCGCCGACTGGCACCGGTGGTGCATCACTCGTGGGCATGCCGAAAGCGAAGAAGAAATCAGCCGAGACGATCGACGTGCTCGAAATCCTCAGGGATCAGCACACCGACGTCGATGATCTCATCGCCAAGCTGGAATCAGGGAAAGGCGACCGCGAGGCGATCTTCACCGAGCTCGCCGACAAGCTCGCCGCGCACGCCACGGTGGAAGAGCAGATCTTCTATCCCGGGGTGATGAACAAGCAGACCGCCGAGCTGCTGCACGAGTCGGTCGAGGAGCACCTCGCGGTCAAGCGGATCCTCGCCGACATGCTCGCGCTCGACCTCGACGAGGACGAGGACGTCTTCAACGCGAAGCTCGCGGTGCTCAAGGACACGGTCTCGCACCACGCGCACGAGGAAGAGGAAGGCGAGCTGTTCCCGATCCTCGAGGACATCCTCGACGAGGATGACCGCGCGGGCCTCGGCAACGACGTGCTCGCGATGTTCGAGGAGCTGCTCGAGGGGGAGCCACGCCAGCAGGTTCCCGAGGAGACGACAGCCGCGGCGCCGCTGCCGGCCCTGTAGTCATGGCGGTCCACGACCTGTTCCGGCGCGCCGCGCACACGGTGTCGCAGGCCATCGGATCGCCGTACGCATTCGCCCTCGCGTTCCTCGCCATCGTGGCGTGGGCGCTCGCCGGCCCCTACTTCCACTACTCCGAGGACTGGCAGCTCGTGATCAACACGGGCACGACGATCATCACGTTCCTCGTCGTGTTCATCGTGCAGAACACGCAGAACCGTGACAGCAAGGCGCTCCACCTCAAGCTCGACGAGGTGATCCGCGCGGTCGACCACGCGCGCACGCGGCTCGTCGAGCTCGAGAACTGGACCGACGAGGAGCTCAAGCCGCTCGAGCGCGAGTTCGAGCAGCTAGGTGGCAAGCCGCGCCGCCAACACCACCATCGCAAGCCGAGCCAGCGGCGTCACGAGCGGTGAGCCGAGCCGGGACGCGAGGCGCTCGCCTGGATCCGCGCCTTCAGCGGCTCGGGCAACAGCTCTCCGACGAGCCCCTCGATGGTCGACCGGAACGACGCGGCGATCACCTTGTCCTCGCCGGCCATCATCGCGTCGAAGCCTTCCTTCGCGACATCGGCGGGGTCGTCCTTCTTGCCCTGGGCGACCTTGGTGTCCTCCATGTCCGCGCGCGCGAAGAACTCGGTCTCGGTCGCACCCGGCTGCAAGGCGGTCACGGTGACGCCCGAGTCGGAGAGCTCGTAGCGCAAGGCCTCGGCGAACGACAGGTCGAAGGCCTTGGTCGCGCCATAGACCGAGATGAACGGCGTCGGTGACGTGCTCGCGACCGAGGCGGTGATCAGGATCCGCCCCGACTTGCGCGCCACCATGGCGGGGACGAGACGTTTCGCGAGGTGCACGACGGAGCCGCAGTTGAGGGCGATCATGCGCAGCTCGTCATCGAGATCCGTGGTGATGAACTCTCCGCCGACGCCGCGGCCCGCGTTGAGCAGCAGCGCGTCGACCGGGCGGTGCGTCGCCTCGATCGTCTCCACGAGCGTCTCGCACCCCTCGAACGTCGCGAGATCGGCGCGGACCGCCTGGACCGATGCGCCGGCGCCCGACAGATGATCCGCGGCGATCTGGATCGACGCGTCGTTGGAGCAGATCACCAGATCGAAGTCATGCTCGACGCACTGCCTCGCGAGCTCGAGGCCGATGCCGCTGGACGCGCCGGTGACGACGGCGAGCGAGCGAGTTGGAGCCGTACCCATGGATGTCTCCTCGGTGAAGTGGATACGCGCGTGTGGTGCGAGGCGCGTACCAGCGTCCGACAGCTCTCAGAACCTGGTGAAACGTCGTCGCCGCACCGCGTGGCTCTGCCGCCTTGCGCGTGGCTTGTCGCATGCAATTTTCTGATCCGATGCGACGGCGCGCGACGTTCTACAGGCCGACCTCGCGCCACGCGAGATAGAACGCGACCCGGCGCCGGATCTCGGCCTGCTGCTCCGTCGCGGACAGCGGGGTCCCTGCCTGGATCGCGGCGGCCGCAGCGCACAGCGCGGAGGCCTCCTCGCTCTCGAGGATCACGGCATCGCCACGGCGCACGGTCAGCGTCCATGCGGGCATTCCGTGCAGCTCCTTCTCGTCCGCGAACGTCACCGTGTAGCTCCGCGCGCCGAACGCGATCGTGCCGTCGTCGCGAAGCGTGGCCACGGCCTTTCCGTACTTGCGCAGCTTGTCGCCCTTGATGTCATAGACGACCTTCTTGTCGCGTACGACGCGCAGGCCCTCCTTGGCCTCGTCGAGATAGAGCGCCGCGAGCCGCTTGTTGCGCGCGACCGACGAGACCGTGCCGGAGTTGATGAGCCAGCGGACGCTGAGCTTCTTCTCGACATCCGTCATCCGCCACACGCCGCACGCGTCGGCGCGCGGCACCCCCGCGAGCACGACCCATGCGACGACTACCAGGCCGAACCAGCGCGCGAACTGCATCTCCCCGACGATAACGCACGGGTCGGGCCGCGCAAGCGGGTCGCCGCGCGAGCACTGCCCGCCTGGTGAGTAGGCGAGCCCGCCAGTTGGGATAGAGTGCACCGATGATCGCGCCGTTCACCTTCGCAGCGGAGTCGCCATG
>DATLHR010000190.1:0-2254 GCA_035539815.1 Kofleriaceae bacterium | reverse complement strand
CTCCAGGGTTGGGAGGTAGCCGTCGGCCTCCAGGGCCTCGCTGGCCGGGACGGGGCCGACGACGATGCTCACGATACCGGCGGCCCGTGCAGCACGCGCGCCATCGGCGCCGTCCTCCAGGGCGACGACGCCGCGCCTGGGGAGCGCGCGGCGCCGCTCGAGCCGTGCGAGCACGGCCCGGTACGTCGCCGGGGCGGGCTTCTCCTCCACGACGTCCTCGAGCGTGACGATGCACTCGAAGAAATCCTCGAGCCCGGCAAGGCGAAGCAGCAGCTCGGCCTCCGGCCGCGACGCGCGGGTCGCAACGGCGCACCGCGCGTTGGCCTGCGCCTGGATCATGAAGTCCACCGCGCCAGGCGCGAGCGTCACGCCGCCGGCCGATGCGCGCGCCGCGAAGTACTGCTCCGCGCGCGACGCGGTGAGGTCGATCGCGACGAGATCGAACGCCACCCGTGCGTCGTGCGCTGCCATGGCGACGGCGCGACGCACGGCGCGACCGCGGCTCAGCTCCATCGCTTCGTCCGTCGTGACCTCGATGCCGTCGCCCGCGAGCGCTTCCGCCAGCGCCGCTGCGCGCAGCGGGAGGGTCTCGACGAGCACCCCCTCCAGCTCGAGGAGCAGTGCGGCAGTCACGCGCCGCCCGTGCTCCGCGCCGCGTGCGCGCGTGCGTAGGAGAGGTCGAGCAGCTCGATGGGATGCACGGCGCGCGCGTCCGATCCGCTCATGCGCAGCCCGGCCCCGATCTGCATGAGACATCCCGGGTTGCCGGTGGCGACGAGCGACGCCTCCGTCTCGGCGATGTGCCCGAGCTTCGGCGCGAGGACCGCCTGCGACGTCCCGGGCTCGATCAGGCTGTAGATGCCAGCCGCGCCGCAGCAGCGATCGCAGTCCTCCAGCGGGACGAGCTCGAGCCCGGGGATCGACTCGAGCACCTTGAGCGGTGGCGCGGTGATGCGCTGGGCATGCACCAGGTGGCACGGGGCATCGTACGTCACGCGCTCCGGCACCGGGGCGCCGGGCTTCGGCCCTGCCTCCGCCAGCAGCTCGCTCGCGTCGCGCACGCGCTCAGCGAGGCGCGCGGCGCGCTGCGCGTACTCCGCGTCGTCCGCGAGGAGGTGGCCGTACTCCTTCATCATCGCGCCGCAGCCCGCGGAGTTGGTGACGACGAACCGGGCGCCGCACGTCTCGAACGCGTCGACGTTGCGACGGGCGAGCTCGCGCGCGGTATCGAGGTCGCCGGAGTGTGCGTGCAGCGCGCCGCAGCACCGCTGGCCTGCCGCCGGCACCATCTCGAAGTCGTTCTCCACGAGCACGCGCTCCGTCGCGCGATTCGCGTCGGTGAACAGCCCTTCCATCACGCACCCCGTGAGGAGCGCGGCTCGGCCGCGGCTGCCGTCGCCCGACGGCACGTACGGCGCGGCATCCACCGGCGAGGCGCTGCCCGCCAGCATCGCGTTGGCGAACCCGATCCGCCCGGGGAGCTTCGCCAGCATCGCGGGGATGCCGGTCGCGCGGAGCACCCGGGACAGCCGCATCATCGCGCCGAGCAGGCGCGGGTAGCGGAAGCTCTTCAGCCCGAGCTGCGCGAGGAAGGGCGACGGCTTGTACGGCGCGATCGTCGCGCGCGTGGCCTCGAGCATCTGGCCGTACGGCACGCCGGAGGGACATGCGGTCTCGCACGCGCGGCAGCCGAGGCATCGTGCGATGTGCTCCTGCACCGCGGGATCCGCCGGCGCGAGGTCGCCTTCGAGCACGCCCCGCATGAGGACGATGCGCCCGCGCGGCGAGTCGTTCTCGTCCTCGAGCGCGGTGTAGGTGGGGCACGCCTGCAGGCAGAAGCCGCAGTGCACGCAGGCGTCGATGCCCGCGCGCACGTCGGCGAGTGGTGTTCCCGGGAGCGCGCACGGCGTGCTCGACTCCGCGAGGATCATTGCGGGACTCGTGGTGTGGCTCATCCTTCTCCTCCGGCAGCACCGAGGATGCCGGGGTTCAGCAGGTGCGCGGGGTCGAACGCCGCGCGCATGCGGCGTTCCAGCTGCGCGAGTGTGGCGCTCACCGGGGGACGCTGCAGCGCCTTCGCCGACCAGCTCCGCGGCGGCACGCGCTCGGCGATGCACGCACCGTCGAACCCGCGCACGGCGTAGTCGAGCGCGCTCCCGATTCGAGCGCCGAATGCATCCGCCGTCTCCTGCGGTGCACGCGGCACCGTGATTCTCGCGACCGTGCGTCCCACGCTCAGGTGCGCCCATCCGCC
>DATLHR010000189.1:0-13415 GCA_035539815.1 Kofleriaceae bacterium | reverse complement strand
GCGTCGGACACCGCGGAGCTGTCGTTCCAGGACTGTCGCGTGCCGACCGCGAACCTGCTCGGCGACGAGGGCGCGGGGTTCGTCGCGATGATGCTGAACTTCGCGAGCGAGCGGATCCTGCTGGCCGGACAGTGCGTCGCGATCGCCGAGCTCGCCTATCGCGAGACCGTCGCCTACGCCAAACAGCGCCACGCCTTCGGCAAGACACTCACCGGCTTCCAGGTCACGCGCCACAAGCTCGCCGACATGGCGACGCGCCTCGCCGCCGCCCGCGCCCTCGTCGGCGAATGCGTGCAGCGCATCCTGCGCCCGGGTGGCGAGCTCCAGGCCGCCGGGCTCGCGGCGATGGCCAAGAACACGGCGACCGACATGTGCAGCTTCGTCTGCGACCAAGCCGTCCAGCTCCACGGCGGCTACGGCTACATGCGCGAGACGCTCGTCGAGCGCCTCTATCGCGACGCGCGGCTTTATCCTATCGGGGGAGGGACACGCGAGATCATGAACGAGGTGATCGCAAAGACCGAGGGCTACTGATGATCGCGCGCGGACTTTGTCTTCCGCGCGCGGTCCGTTCCGCGTCTACCGCCGGCGCGCATCGTGGGCTAGCTTCGAAACTGACTCGCACCTCGGCCTGACGGTCCGGCCGAGGGTTACGATGCTTTGTGGGTGGTTCCTCAGAGTCCTCCGAGATGTCCGCGGCGCTCACCGACCTGAGGGCCGCGAAGGCGGCGCACGCCGAGCTCGAGGCGATGATCCAGAGCGTGCCGGACTTCGTTTGCCGTCTCACGACGGACGCCGTGTTCGAGTACGTCAACCGTGTGGTTCCGGGGCTGCGCATCGATCAGGTGCTGGGGCGGACGCTCTACGAGTTCATCGATCCCGCGCTGCATGCGCCCGTGCGAGCCACGATCGAACGCGTGGTCGCGACCGGCGAGTCCGAAACCCTCGAGACGTTCGGCGTCGGCCCGCATGGCGCACCGACGCCCTACATCACGCGCGTTAGCGGCTTGATGAGGGCCGGCCAGATCGTCGGGCTCACCATCGTTGCACGGGACATCTCCGAGCTTCACACGGCGACCCGCGGGCTCGCCGATCAGAGAAAGCGCGCCGAGCTCGCTGCCGAGGCGGCGGGCGTCGGGTACTGGCACTGGGCCGCCGGAGAGGACGTCGTGCACTGGGATCCCATGATGTGCCGGCACTTCGGCCTGTCAGTCGACCAGGGGATCACGACCTACCAGGGGTTTCTCGATCGCGTGTACCCGGAGGATCGCGACCGCATCCGCCGTGAGGTCGACGAGTCCGTCCAGCGCGGAGCGTATGGCGGCCTGGAGTTTCGCAGCATCACCCCCGCAGGAGAGACCCGCTGGCTGATGACGATCGGCCGTGTGGAGCGAGACGACGCAGGCGACGTGACCGGCCTCCTCGGGTGCTGCCTCGACGTGACCGATCGGCGCCGGCTCGAAGACCAGTTGCTGCAAGCGCAGCGCATGGACGCTGTCGGGCAGCTGGCCGCGGGTGTCGCACACAACTTCAACAACCTGCTCGCGGCGCTCGTTCCGTCGCTCGAGCTGACCGCGCGGCAGGTACCCTCCAGCGCGCCCTTGATGCTGGAGCTGTTGGGCGCTGCCCAGCGCGCGGCCGAGGTGGTTCGACAGCTGACGACCTTCGCCGGGGGAGCGCGGTCCGCGCCCAGCACAGCGACCGATGCGGTCGAGATCGCACACCGCGTCGTCGAGCTCTCCCGCGGGGTCATCGATCGCGCCATCGACATCGAGGTCTTCGCGCCCGAGCACCGCACGCTCGTCGATGTCGACGATGGCGGGCTCGAGCAGGCGTTGATGAACCTGGTGCTGAACGCGCGCGATGCACTTACGGGCGCGGTCACCGCGGGCGCCCCCGCGATCTCGTTCAGCGGTAACGAGGCGTCGCTGGTGGGAGCTCGCGCCGCGTTGCTCAAGCCGGTGTCGATCGACACGTTGCTGCGGACGGTGCGGCGCGTGCTGGACGAGTAGGAGGACGAGGTCAAGCCGCTTCGCGATGGTCAAAGATTGGCGCACGGCCCTGCGGCGGCGCGAAAATTCCGCCGTGCGCGCCCTGCTCGTCCTGTCGCTGCTCTCGTCGCCCGCCTTCGCGGGCCGCCACGTCGTGCAGGCCGGCGAGACCCTCGAGTACGTCGCTCGCGTCTACGGCTGCTCGACGGATGCCGTGCTGCGCGCGAACCGCCTCAACACCACGCTCGTGCGCCCGGGGACCGTCGTGACCGTGCCGGCCTGCAACGTCGCCTCGCGCGCGAAGACTCGATCGCGCCGCGACGACGCCGAAGCTCGCGCCGAGCGTGCGCTCGCCGTCATCGACGGCACCGCGGTGGTCAAGACCGCGCGGTCCGCCGAGGCCGAGCGCGACGAGCCCTCCGAGAGCGTGGGTCAGCCGTGGAACGGCCGCCTCGTCAACGGCGAAGCCCTCCCCGAGCGCGAGGGCTACCGTGTCCGGCGTCCGCATCGCGCGTACGGTGCGAGCCACGTCGTCGAGCACCTGCAAGGCGCGATCGCCGCGGTGCGCGCGATGTACGACGTCCACACGCTCGCCATCGGCGACCTCTCCGCCCGGGGCGGCGGCAAGATCGGCGACCACCACTCGCACCAGTCCGGCCTCGACGTCGACGTCGGCTTCTACTTTCACCACGTGCCCGCCGGCTACCCCGACTCCTTCTCCACCGCCAGCAATGACCTCGACCTCGCGGCCACCTGGGCTCTGCTCGTTGCCTTCGTGCGCACGATCGATCAAGACACCGGCGTCGATCGCATCTTCCTCGACTACGACGTGCAGGCAAGGCTCTACAAGTTCGCGAAGCAGCGCGGCACGCCCGACGCCGACCTCGCCGAGATCTTTCAGTACCCTCGCGGCAAAGACGCCTTCGCCGGCCTTGTACGTCATTGGCCGCACCACGCCGACCACTTCCACATCCGGTTCAAGCCAGGGGCGTAGGCGGCAATCTCATACCGTCTCCGTTACACTCGAGCCTTGCGCCGCTGGATTCCGTGGGGGCTGTTCGTCGCCTACGCCATGGCGACCGCGCTGCACCTCGGGTTCGTGATGGCGCACGAGCCGTTCTCGTTCGACGCATGGAACGTCGCCGTCGATACGAAGGCCGAGCCGATCACGGTGTCGCGCTTCTTCGAGTACTGGCAGGGGCAGTACGCACACTCGAATCCGCGTCTTGGCCAGCCGCTGACCTACCTCGCGTACAAGGTCGACGGGTTCGCGGAGATCGCGACGCCGCTCGCGTACCTCGCGCTGACGCTGGCGGTGACCGTGCTCGCGCTCGGGCGCTGGCCGCGGCGCGGACGCGAGCTCGCGCTGTGGGCGATCGCGATCGGGTTCGGCTGGTTCGCGTTCCCCGAGCTCGGGCGCAACATGTTCTGTCGCTCGTACGGCGCGAACTACATCTACGGCGCGGCGATCCAGCTGTGGTTCCTGGCGTGGCTGCGTGTCGGCGTGGTCGAGCCGGGGCGCGCGACGACGGTGCAGTGCGTGGAGTACGGGCTGTTCGGAGCGATCGCCGGCATGTGCAACGAGCACACCGGTCCCGCGATCGTCGTGTTCCTCGCGGGCTACGCGTGGTGGCTCGCGCGCGAGGGCGAGCGCCCGCGGTTCGCACTCGCGGGTGCGATCGGCGTGTTGCTCGGCTTCGCCGCGCTGTTCTTCGCGCCCGGCCAGGCGGAGCGCTACAACGGGCTCGCGCAGCGCGCCAGCGTCGTCGAGCGAGTGCTCGGGCGCGGCGTGCGCGGCAACCTCGAGATCCTCGCCGACTACCTCGCGTACGCAGCGCCCTTGCTCGCGGTGATCGTGGTGGTGCTGCTCGTCACCGTCGCGACCAGCGAGCCTGACCGCCGCAGCGCACAGGTGCGAGCCCTTCGCGTGTCCGCGTTCGCGCTCGCCGGTGGGCTCGTCGTCGTCGCGACGCTCGGCGCTTCGCCCAAGCTCGGCTCGCGGTTCTTCATCGCTCCGATCGCGGTCCTCGTCGCGGGGCTCCTCGCGCTCCTCGATGCCACGGTGACCAAGCCGCGCCGCCTGGCACCGTTCGTCGCGCTCGCGGTCGCCGCATCTGCCTACGCCGCGCACCGCACGATCCCGCTGTTCGCGCAGGTCGCGGCGCAGAGCGAGGCGCGCATGGCCGCGCTCGCAACGAGCACGCCGGGCACGACGTTCGTCGTCGATTCCCTCGCGCAGGGGAGCGAGTCGTGGTGGTTCATCGGGGATGACCTGCGCAGCGCCGACAAGCGCGCGCTCGTGGCGCGCTACTTCGGGCTCGAGCGGGTCGTGCTGCGCGCGCACGATGCGAATGCACCTCTCGGCACACTGGGCGTTCGCGTCGTCCCCCGTTATCGGATCGCGGGCGCCACCGCGGACGTCGTCGACGACGCGTTCGATCGCGGCGCGCTCCGCGGCACCGACCTCGCGGCGATGCAGCGCGAGGCACGCGCGGCCATCGATCGCGTCCGCGCTCGGATCGCACCCGCAACGCTCGATCTCTACGAGCTCGCCGTCGAGTTCGACGGCGCCATCCCGCCGTTGCCGCGCCGCTCTCTGGTCGTCGCGCGCTGGCGCGCCGATCGCTTCGAGGGCGTCGCCGCGCGCGTCACCCATCGCGGGCGCGCGGGCCGCCGCACCGTCGAGCTGCCCCGTGACCTCACGCGCTCGGCGTACGCGATCTATCTCGCGCGCGTCGGCCGCGACGTGCGGCCGCTCGGCGCGTTGCACTACGCACCGTGGCGATGGGGAACGTCGTGGGTGCTCGCGTGCGACGCGACGTCATGCCTCGTCATCGCCGCGGGCCGTTAGCGCCCCGGGACGTCGCCGAAGAACATGTCTTGGCTCATGCCGCCGGACCAGAACGACGCGCCGCCGACGACACCCTTGTCGGGATGGAAGCACAGTGTCCAGCCGCTCTCGTCGCCGCCCCACTGCGCATGCGAGGCGCACCAGCCATCGGCGTGCGGCGCGACGCTCATCGTCTCGCCGAAGCCCTCTTCCGACCCGGCCCACTCGCGCTTTTCCTTCGTGGGCTTGGCGCTGAGGAGGCGGTGCTTTTCGGCGAGCCTGCTGACATCGCCGTCGAACGTCTCGACGCGGTAGAGGCCCGTCGGGGTACCGACGAGCGTGCCGGACGGATCATCCGGGAAGCTCTCGGACGAGGAGGGCGAGCAGTGCAGTGTCGCGCTGCTGTATGCAGGCTTGGTCTCGATCTCGCCAACGGTGCACGCGACGACGAGCACTTCGGAGGCCTTCATCGGACCGGTCTCGGTGTATTCGCTGCGCACGATCTCGCCCGCGAACGACAGGTCGGCGTAGCGGCGGCGCCGCACGCCGCGAGGAGTAGAACCAACGATACGAGGCGCATGCCGAAGCAACGCATGTGCGAACGGCGCTATTCGGCCCGCCGCGCGCGCCTCCGATCGATGACCAGCGTGATCAGCGGCAACAGCAGGATCGCCGGCATGACGTAGAACGCGGGCTCGGCGAGCTCGATGCCGCGCGGCCGATACACGCCGCCGTACGCGATCGCGCTGCCCACATAGACGACGAGCATCGCGATCCCACACCTCGTCCACAACGTCATGTCGATCGGTGCCGTGGGCGGCGCGACGCGCACCTCGTGCACGCGATCGGACGGCAGGAACAGCGCGCGCCAGCGATCGAGGTCCCACACCAGCAGGCCCACGGTGCCGAGCCACATCAGCGTCGCGATCGATGCGGTCGGCACCACCTCCGTGCTCCAGCAGAACACCATGATCGCTGAAAGGATCGGTAATGCGACCGCCGCGCCGAGCGTCGCGAAGCGCTGCGTGAACAGCAGCACCGCCGCGAGCAGCTGCATCGCGCCGACGAATGGATAGAACCAACCGGTCGCGCGGAACGCGTGGAGAAAGTCGTGGAACAGGCCGTGGTTCGTGGGGTCGGTGAACGGCTGCCCGAGCAGCTTCTTCATCGCAGCGGGTACGAACGCGAACCCGATCAAGAACCGCAGGTTGACCACGGCCACGTTCACCCAGCGGGTACGGCGTGCGCGAGCGAGCAGAGACATCACGACGGATGCACTCTAGTACTTCCACGGCCCGCGGCCCGTGCGTTGGCGACGGGACTATTCGGAGGGCTGGTCGATGGTCGCGCCCCAGCCGGCGGGATTGCGCACGACGTCTTTCGCGCGCTGGTGCATGAGCTCGTGGTTACGCAGCCACGCGCCCTGTGCCTCGTCCTTGCGCGTCGCCGTGTCGAGGACGCGATGCTTGCGCGGATGCCACTGGTGGAGCATCGCGGTGCGCTCGGTGATCCACGTCGGCGTGAGACCCGACGCCTCCGCGCGGCGCACCAGATCGGTGTCGAGCGCGCCCCACCACAGCATGTCCTCGTCGTAGCCGCGCACCTCGACGAGGAAGCTGCGCCGCACCGCCTGGATGCCGCCCGTCCCGTACGTGCCGCGCAGCTTCGCGCGCTGCTCCAGCTCGGCGAACTGCACGCGGATCGCCGAGGGCTCGGCGGGCAGGACGCAGTCCTCCGGCAGGTCGCTGCTCTGACACAGCACGATCTTGTCGGGGGCGCCGCGCAGCTCGGCGAGCACCGTGGCGACCATGGTGTCGGCGAGGATCATGTCGGCGTCCATCATCATGACGAACGCGATCGCCGGATCCGTCGCGAGGATCCCAGTGTTGAGCGCGAGTGGCTTGCACCATGGCTCGTCGGGGCTGCCGACGGCGATCAGCGTCGCGCCAGCCTCGCGCGCGATCGAGCGTAGCTCCGTTTCCACGGCGGGCGTGCTGCCGTGGCTGACGATGATCACCTCGTATGGCCGGCCCGCCGTCTGCCACGCCAGCGAGGCGAGCGCGTTGCGCACGTCGACGCCCGCGCGATCGCGGATCGGGATCACGATCGAGAGCGGCGCCATGCCCGGCGTCGCGCGCCGCTCGAGCACCGTCGCGCGCCGCGGCGCCCGGTTCGCCGCGGCGACGCCGGCGAACAGCTGCTGTCGCCATGCGCCGCGCGCCGTCGGCTGGTGCAGCCGCAGTGCGCCGTCGCGTTGGACCGCCGGCAGCTCGCCGCGCTCGACTGCACCGACCAGCCGATCGATCCACTGCGCGAACGGCGGTGCGTGCGAGACCGGCTGCAGGTGCCAGCTGCGATCGACGAGGCCGGCGCCCGCGTGGTGGCGCGTCAGTGTGTCGGTGAGGCAGTGACCGAGCAGGCCACGGCTGGCAGGAACCGCGCGCAGCGTGCCGTGCAGGCGCTGCCGGTCGCACAAGATGTGCCGCGCCATGCCGGGATGACTGCGACCCGGTCCTGCGAGCGCGCGCGCCCACCGTGGTGCCTCCTGCTCGGCGCGCCGACCGCTGTGCGTCGTGACGAGCCACGTGTCGCGGTCGCGCGCGAGCATGGCGAGCCCCTCGGTCACCCACCCGTCGCCGTTCGCATGGAACAGGAGATCCGGCGCGAACCACGCGACGACCTCGTGGCGCGCGGCCTCGAGGCCGAACAACACGTTGTAGAGCGTGCGCGCCGTCTCCGATTCGATGTCCGCACGAGCGAAGTACCGCCCGAGCACGTCGCGCCGCACGGCCTCGGTCGTGTCGAGCTCGATGACGCGATCGATCGTGCCGTCGGCCTTCGCCGCCTCCACGATCCGTTCGAGCTTGTCGCGGCTGCCGAACGCTCGACCGCGCGGATGTTGCGGTGTGCCTGAATCGACGACGACGATCCGCTCCGCGAACGCGAAGCGCGCTTGACGCAGCACGTGCGGCAGCGTCGTCGCGAGGTACGGCACGTCGAACAGCGATGCGGTGACCACCGCGCTCACCGGGACGTCCACACGCCGGCGCGTCCACGCGTCCACCAGCCCCTCGACGAAGCTCGCGATCCGGCTCATCGTCAGCGCCTTCCGACGAGCGCGGCGAGCGGCGCGTCCCAGCCGCGGTCGCGCACGCGTGCGAGATGGCCTTCGCCGATGCGCGCCCACTCGGCGCGGGCGGCGTACGCACGCGCGACCGCGTCATCGAACGCTCGCGGTCCGCCGGAGGGCGGATATAGGAACGCCTCCGGCCCGACGACCTCGGCGACGCCGGGGAGCGCGGGCGCGACGATGGGCTTGGCCACCGACATCGCGAGAGCGAGCGCACCACTGTGCAGCTGCGGCACCGCGAGCACGTCGGCAGCGGCGATGCGAAGCGCGACGTCGCGCGGTGCATGGCGATCGACGTCGTCCTCGAGCACGAGTGCACTCGCCGACGAGCGTCGCCCACCGAGCTGCAGCACGGCCGGCGCATCGCGATCGACCCCGAGCGCCTCGCGCGCATGGTCGCGCGAGACGTCGGGGTAGCCGTCGCCGACGCTCGGATGCGGCACGTACATCACGCGATCACCACCGCCGAGCGCGCGCAGTCGGTCACGGTCCGTCGGCCAGTGCGTCACGATCGCGTGGCACCGCTCGGCGAGCGCGCGCCGGCACCAGGCTTCGTGCACGGCGTGCCGCGGATGAGCGGAGAGCGGACCGCGCGACGTCCATACCAACCGCATGCCGCGAGCGAGCGCGTGATCCAGCGTCGCCACGAACAAGCGGCTGCGGCCGATCACCGTACCCGCGTCCCCATCGTCGAGCACCGGCCCGAGCCCGAGGATGTGCAGCGTAGTCCCGGCACGCCCCGTCCACACCGCACGGATCAACCTCGCGAGCCCGCCGCGGATCGGCAACACCTGGACACCGCGCGCCTCGACGGCCGCGTAGAGCTGTGAGCGGTAGACGCTCGGGCGCAGCACCGGCCACAAGCCGACCACGCCGGCACCGCCTGGCGCGTGCGCTCGCCGCAGCCGCGGCACCGCCGTCGCGACGGCGAGCCGGAGCCACGCCGCCGGGCCGAGCGCGGCCGGCTGCATCGCGGGCACGAGGCGGAAGCGACCGTGCTCGAGGTCGACATCGAGCGCGTGCGCGGACAGCCCGCGCCGCACGAGCGCAGCGCGGATCGCAGCCGCCGACGCTGCGATCTGTGCCCTGCGCTTCGCCGTCGACATCTGCTGCCGATGCTCGCGATAGAAGTACAGCGGCTCGGCGAGGTGACGGATGCGCCCGACCTCGGAGATCCGCAGGCAGAGGTCATAGTCGATCGCGATCTCGCGATCCGGATCGATGCCGCCTGCGCGCTCGAACACGGCGCGCGTGAACAGCCGGAAGTGGAACGTCATGAAGTCGGTCAACAGCCCACGCGGCGTGTACGGGATGCGCGTGCGCCGGCCGAGCCCACGCTGCTCGCCGTCCGCGGAGGCGATCACGTGATCGGTGTAGACGAGGTCCGCGCCAGAGCTCGTGCGTGCGGCGTGCGTGCGTGCGAGCGCTTCCGGTGCGAGCCAGTCATCCGCGTCGATCCATCCGACGAGGTCGCCGCGTGCGCGCCGGTGCGCCTCGACCAGCGCGCGTCGACGACCGAGCGGCTCGCCGGTGAATGCGCGGATCCGGGGCTCCTGCGCGGCGAGCGCGCGGATGATCGCCGGTGTGCCGTCGGTGGAGCCGTCGTCCCACACGACGAGCTCCCAATCCGCGAACGTCTGCGCGCGAACCGACTCGATCGCCTGCGCGAGGTAACGCTCGCCATCGCGCACGGTCATGATCAAGGAGATGACCGGCACGCGCGAACAGACTCAGGGGCCGTAGCCGTAGCCGTAGCCATATCCGTACCCGTATCCGTTGCCGCCGTCGGGGTTCCCACCGTCGGGGTTCCCACCGTCGCGGTTCCCACCGTCGCGGTTCCCACCGTCGCCGCCGCCACCGCCCGCGTCCACGCCACCGCGGCTGCCGTCGGAGCACGCCGCGATGATCGTCGCGCCGACGGTCGAGCAGATCGCACCGAACAGAGCGATCCGCGACCCCGCCGCGAGCAGCATGCGGCGCGAGAGTCCAACTTTCTGGCCCATAGGCTGGCGACGCTAACACGCACCTCGGGAACGCAAGAAGGCAAACTTCGCTCACGAACGCAGTCTTCGCGCCGTGAGCTGGACCATGCCGATAGTGGTGCAGATCACCAACCAGTGCGAGTACCGGTAATCGGGGCTCGGCGCGAGGAACAGCAAGGTCAGCTCGAGGAGCAGCCCACTCGCGAGCAGCGCGAACACGTCGCGCGACCCGCGCGTCAACAGCAGCCACACGATCGCGAGCACCGCGTACAGCCACGGCACGAACAGCGGCGTGTGCTCCGCGATCCCCTCCAACCACGCAGTGGCCGTGCGCTGCGCCGGCGACCACTCGGTGCTGACGCCGAGCGCCCCCGCGAGCTGCGGGATCCGGACGTCGCGCGGAGTGACGGCGAGCGGCGGGCGCCCCACCTCGCCGAGGCACAGCACCTCGGACAGCACCGCGAACCGATGCTGGAGATACGCGCCTGGGTGCTCGGTCACGACGTCCCACCACAGGACCTCGATCGCGTCGCGCTGCGCCTGCGGTGCCGGCGTCGTGCCCATGATCGGCAAGCTCCACAAGGCGTGACGCTTGGCGATGATCGGCATGAAGTCGCGCGGCGTGTACGCGGTGCGCAGCTTGGCGTGCAGGTCGCCGTGGACGCGGAGGCCCGTGTCCGCGAACAGCTTCTCGAGCTCGGCGTCCGGCACCGCGTCGACGTGCGCCAGCGTCCCCACGATGTCGAACACCGCGAGTGACGAGTGCCAGAAGTGCATCTTGCGATCGGTCAGTGCGGCATTGAGACCGAACGCAGTCATCGTGATCGCGAGCCATGCACCGGCGGCGATCGCGTAGCGCCGCACGCGCGGCAGCCCGGGCCGCCATTCGAACACGAGCACGACCACCGGCAGCGTCGCCGCGAAGGCGTTGTAGCGGAACGCCGTTGCCAGCATCAGCGACAGCAGTGCCGCGACGCGTACCCACCTGCGTTCGCTCGGCAACGCGCCGATGCCGAGCGCGAGAAAGCCCGCCATCAGGCAGTCCTTCCAGATCACCGCCATCGGCGCCATCACCGGCGGAAACACGAGCACGCCGCTCGCGGCGATCGCCGCGCCAACGCGCCCGAACGTGCGACGGAAGATGAGGTAGAGGCCGAGCTGGAACGTCGTGATCTGCAGGAGCAGCATCCCGGCGGGACCCGCGATCACGCGATCGACCACACTCCACAGCGCCGGGATCACCGGCGGATGGCTGTCGGTGTAGAAGCCCGTGCGTGCCTCGTTCAGGTGATCGAACGAGTCCAGCGTCATCTGGCCGGGAAACGCGTACGCGACGACGAGGGCCCAGCCGGCGACGAGGATGGCGGCCGCTGCGCCGTACGTCCGCGCGACGTGCGCGGCCCTGTCGCGCAGCGAGCTCAGCCTTCGATCTCCGCAATCACGCCGGCGAGGTCGGCCTCTGGGATACGCGAGTTCGCGCGCAGGCCCTCGACGGTCCCGCCGACATCACCCTCGTGGCTCTCGAGATACGCGGCCGTGCACGCGGGGTGCAGATAGCCGGCGCTCTTCTGCACCGAGGCCCCCATCTCGATCTCGCGCTCGATGGCGACGCGCAGCGCGTCCTTCGCGATCGCCTCACCGCACTGCATGCACTTCGCGCGGCCGGTCGGCGCGCGGTCGACGTACGGGAACCCACCGGGCTTGGCGTGGCCCTTGGCGATCGCATCGGCCATTGCCTGCTCGAGCGCTGCACGGTCGGACACGTCGCCCACGTACGCCTTGAGCGCGTCACCGAGCTCCGCGGGCAGCTTGGCGGCGGCGCACGCGAGGTGGTGCCACTGCATGCTCGGCGTATCGCCGAACGCGTTCGCCGCCTCCACGCCGAGCCGCAGCTCGCCCTTGGCGATCGTCTTCTTGCACGTCCGGCAGCTAGCGCGTCCCGACTTCGCCTCTTCGATGTGGTTCGCCATGGCGCGAACCTACCTCGGATCGTTAGAGTCGGGCGCGATGCAGCAGGCGTACCCGGTGATCCAAACCAAGGTCGATCGCCGCAGCGACGAGTTCCGTGCGAACGAAGCGACGAATCGCGCCGCCGTCGACAAGCTGCGCACCGCGCTCGCCGAGGCCACAGTCGGCGGTGGCGAGAGGTACACGAGCCGGCACAAGGCCGCCGGCAAGCTGCTGCCGCGCGAGCGCGTGGAGCTGCTCCTCGATCGCGATTCGTACTTCCTCGAGCTGTGTGCACTCGCTGGCAAGGACCTCGCGGGCCACACGCCGGGCGCCTCGATCGTGGGTGGCATCGGCAAGGTGTCCGGCGTCGAGTGCCTGATCACCGCGAGCGAATCCACGGTGAAGGGCGGCGCGATCAGCGAGATGACCGCGGTGAAGTCGGGCCGGCTCAGCGACATCGCCGAGGCGAACCGCCTGCCCTCGATCTCGATGATCGAGAGTGCGGGCGCCGACCTTCCGAACCAGTCGAAGATCTTCGTCCCCGGTGGGCGCGGCTTCCGCGACCTCACGCGCCGCAGCGAGCAGCGCATCCCCACCATCTGCCTCGTGTTCGGCAGCTCCACCGCCGGCGGCGCCTACTTCCCGGGCATGAGCGACTACGTCGTGATGGTCGAGCAGCAGGCGCAGGTCTACCTCGCGGGCCCGCCGCTCGTGAAGATGGCGATCGGCGAGGACACCAATCACGAGGAGCTCGGCGGCGCCGAGATGCACTCGCGGATCTCCGGCGTCTCCGACTACCTCGCGCGCGACGAACGCGACGCGATCCGCCTCGGCCGCGAGATCGTCGCCCACCTCAACTGGCGCAAGGGCGCGCAACCGCTGCCGCGTCTCGTCGAGGAGCCTCGCTACGATCCGGAGGAGCTGCTCGGCATCGCCTCCCCCGACATCAAGGTCCCGTTCGATGCGCGCGAGGTGATCGCGCGCGTCGTCGACGGCTCCCGCTTCTCCGAGTTCAAGCCGCTGTTCGGCTCGACGCTGGTCTGCGGCTGGGCGCACATCCACGGCTTCCCCGTCGGCATCCTCGCCAACAACGGCGTGCTCCTCTCCGAGAGTGCCCAGAAGGGCGCGCAGTTCATCCAGCTGTGCAACCAGTCCGACGTGCCGCTCGTGTTCCTCCAGAACATCACCGGCTTCATGGTCGGCAAGCAGGTGGAGCAGGAAGGCATCATCAAGCACGGCGCGAAGCTCATCAACGCCGTCTCCAACTCCACCGTCCCCGCGATCACCATCATGACCGGCGCGAGCTACGGCGCCGGCAACTACGCGATGATGGGTCGCGCCTACGCACCGCGCTTCCTGTTCACCGGGCCGAACCACCGCATCGCCGTCATGGGCGGCAAGCAGCTCGCCGGCGTGCTCGACATCATCCAGCGCGACGCGGCCGCCAAGCGCGGCGAGAGCGTCGACGAGCAGAAGCTCGGCGTCATGAAGGCGATGACCGAGGCGATGATCGACAAGGAGAGCGATCCATA
>DATLHR010000188.1:0-35053 GCA_035539815.1 Kofleriaceae bacterium | reverse complement strand
GGGAAAGATCCGGCCAGAGCCGCGGGACAGTATCGCGATACGTCTCGAAGCCCCGCCCGTAGCGGCTGCCGAGATAGGCTTCCTCGCCGCGCATCGCCATGTCGACCTCGGTCTCGAACGCCTCGGAGTCGATCCGATCCTCGGCCGCCTTGAACCGATCCCACACGCTCGAGTCGTTGCCGAACGCGTCGCCGCCCGCCGAGCGCGCCGCCGCGATCTGCGTCGCGAGCGTGCCCTTGCGCATCTTCAGGAGCTGCAGCTTGGTCTCGAACTCCTTGCGGCTCTTGTTGAGCTGGATCGCGTAGCCCGCGGCCTCATGCTTGTCGCGCTCGATCTTCGCGTACTCGGTCTCGCAGCTCTTCTTCTCGCGCAGTGCCGTGCGCGCGGCGTCATCGTCGCCGGCCTTGACCGCGACCATCGCGCGCCGCTCCCACTCGGCGGCCTTGGCCTTGAACTTCTCGAGGTCGTTGTCGAGCTGCTTCGCGGTGGCCTTGTAGGTGATGAGCTCGGCGAGCGCCTTCTTGCGGCCTTCCTCGAGCTCCAGGATCGCCATCTCGAGCTCTTTCTCGGGATCGATCGCCTTGTCGAGCGCGGCGTTCGCCTTGCTCGAGATGCCCTGCTTCAGCCTGCCGAAGAAGCCCATACGCTCGGAGGATAGCCTAATCCTTGCCCAGTCCGTACTTGCGGTAGCGCTGACGGAACTGGTCGTAGGTGAGCCCGAGCAGCGCCGCGGCTTCCTTCTGCTTGAACCGCGTGCGCTCGAGGGCGTCGCGGCACAGCCACGCCTCGAAGGCCTCGACGCGCTCGTCGAGCGGCTTGCGTGGATCGTCCGCGAAGCCCGGCCCCGTCGAGGCCGCGGCGCCATGCGCCTCGGGCGGCAGCGCCGCGTCGACATCGGCCTCGGTGATCACCTCGCCCGGCGCCATGTACACGGCGCGCTCGACGATGTTCTTCAGCTCGCGCACGTTGCCCGGGTAGTCGTACTGCGCGAAGCGATCGAGGGCGCCCGCGCTGATCTCCTTGGCGGTGATGCCCGCGACCTCCTGACGGAAGCGCGTCAGGAAGTGCGCGGCGAGCACGGGCACGTCCTCGATCCGCTGCGCGAGCGGCGGCAGGTTGATCACCTCGAATGCGAGGCGATCGTAGAGGTCCGCGCGGAACTTGCCGTCGGCGATCGCCTGCTTGAGATCCGCGTTGGTCGCCGCGATCACCCGCACGTTGACCTGGATCGACTCGCTGCCGGCGACGCGCTCGAACCGCTGGTACTCGAGGACGCGCAGGATCTTCGCCTGGAACTCGAGCGACATGTTCCCGATCTCGTCGAGGAACAGCGTGCCGCCGTCGGCGAGCTCGAACTTGCCTTCCTTCTGCTTGGTCGCCCCGGTGAACGCGCCTTCCTCGTGCCCGAACAGCTCGCTCTCGAGCAGGCTCTCGGCGACCGCGGCGCAGTTGATCGTGACGTACGGCTCGCTCGCGCGCGGTGACAGCGTGTGGATCGCGCGCGCGACGAGCTCCTTGCCGGTGCCGCGCGGTCCGAGCACGAGGACCGGGCGCGGCACGGGCGCGACCTTCTCGATCTTCGTCATCACGGTGCGCATCGCCTGCGAGTCGCCGACGATCTGCCACCGTCGCCCCGCCGCCTTGCGCAGGCGCTCGTTGGTCGCGCGCAGCTCGCGGTTCTCGGCCTCGAGCCGCTTGCGATCGAGCGCGTGCTGCAAGATGCGCTCGACCTTCTCGACGGAGATCTCGAGCTTGTCCTCGAGGTACGGATCCTTGGTGATGAAGTCGACCGCGCCGGCCTTCACTGCGGCGACGGCGTCGTCGATCGTGCCGTGTCCGGTGAGCATGATGATCGGCAGCTCGGGCAGGCGCGCGCGGATCGTGCGACAGATCTCGATGCCCGAGCGGCGGCCCGGGCCGAGGTCGAGATCGAGCACCGCGAGGTCGGCGTCGTTGCTGGCGAGCCACGCGATCGCGTCCTCGCCGTCATCGAAGCCGACGACGTTGCCGCCGCGCGCGCGGAACACGTCGCCGAGGAGGTGGCGCACCTCCGCCTGATCGTCGACGCACACGATGGTGCCGATTCCCCGGGGGGCCTTGCCCATCGGCTCGCGATGCTCGCCGAGCGTCACGGTGCGCCTCGCTCGCTCGCCCACATCGGCAGCGATGCCAGCGAGCTCTTGTCGGTCGGCAGGGTGATCGTGATCGTCGTGCCGCGGCCCTCTTCGGACTCGAGCGTGATCCGGCCGTGGTGCGCGCTGACCACGCGCTCCGCGATCGCGAGGCCGACGCCCGAGCCGGTCTCCTTCGTCGTGAAGCCGGGCACGAACAACCTGCCGAGGTGCGCGCGCGCGATGCCGGGGCCGGTGTCCGCGACCACGATCTCGACCAGGGGCGCGGTGCTCGCACCGGGCGCGGCGACGGCGCGCACGCGCACGGCGACCTCCCCACCCGAACCGCAAGTGCCGGCTTCGCCGGCGCGCGCAGCACCGCCGGAGGGCGGTGCGGAGGTCAATGACGCACAGGCCTCGGCGGCGTTCGACACGATGTTGAGCAGCGCCTCGCGCAGCAGCATGCGGTCACCGTGGACGTCGGGCAGCGCGGCCGCGGTGTCGACGGCGATCGGCACGTGCTGGATGCGTGCCTGCGCCGCGAGCACGACCTCGTGGAGCAGCGGCGGCAGCGGCACGCGCTCGACGGTCGGCGTCGGCGCCTGCATCGACCGCAGGTACTGCGCCCACTCTTCGTACAGCGCGGTGACGTCGGCCTCGAGGTCCTTCAGGCGATCGTGCACATCGCCCTCGGCCGCCAGCTTGCGCGCGGAGCGCGTGCGGGCGCCGATGATGCCGAGGAGGTTCTTCACGCGATGGCCATGCGCGTACACACCGGCGATCACGTCGTGGCGCACGACCTCGGCCGTGGCGGTGACGAGGCGCGGCGCGACGCTGCCGGCTGCGCTGCCAGCACCCGGGTTCGCCGCGTCGAGCAGGCGCCCGACGATCACGCCGAGGCTGGGCGACTGCGCGTCGAGCATGCGGGCCGCGTTGCGCCAGGCCATGCCGTGGCTCGCATCGATGCGCAGCGCTCGCTCGATCTCCGCGAGCGCGCCGGCCTGATCGCCGCGATCGAGCACGAGCAGCGCGAGCCGGCACGCCGCCGCGGTGTGCCCGGGCTGGAACGCGAGCCCCTTGCGATACGCCTCCTCGGCGCGGTCGCGGGTCGCGAGATCGTCGGCGCACAGCGCGCCGTACAAGAACCACATCCGCGCGCGATCGATCGCCGGCAGGTCCTCGCCGGCGGAGGCGTGGATCAGCGCATCGAGCTCACCGAGCAGCGCCTCGCGCTCCGCGGTGGACGGCTTGCGCGTGCGGCGCTCGAGCCGGCGCAGCGTGATGCCGCTGGTCGCGCCGCCCTCTTCCTCGATCGTGGCGAGCGCCGCGTCGAGCTCCGCTTCTCCAACGGTGGCATCGCCCGCCGCGTGACGCGCCGCGAGCAGCGCCGCCGCGCACATCCTCCGGCCGAGCGAGTCGCGCGCGGTCTCCAGGCTCGCCATCGCATCCGCTTGCCGCCCGTGCGAGATCAGCGCCGCCGCGATCTCCTCGAGCAGCGTCAGCGACGCGGCACTCACCGCCTGCGACGCCGCCGTGATCGCCGCCTCGAACGCCGCGCCCGCTTGTGCCGCCGCGCCCGACGGATCGCCCTGCGCGGCCGCGGCGCGCGACAGCTCGAGGTGCGCGCGCGCGCGATCCCAGGCCGTCGCCTTCGGCGCGTCGAGCGCGGCGCCGAACGACATGCGCGCGGCCGCGAGCTCGCCCGCCGCGAGCTGCGCGCGGCCGAGGAGGATCTTGGTCGCCGGCCCCGGCGCGCGCTTCGCCGCTTCGGTCGCGAACGAGCGGGCGCTCGCGGCGTCGCCCTGCGCGAGCGCGAGATCGGCGAGCCGCAGCGCCGGCTCGGGATCGTCGGTCTGCGCGAGCGCTCGCACCAGCGCGCTCTTCGCCGCGGCCGGCAAGCCGAGTGCCCAGTAGCGGTCACCCAGCTCGACGAGCGCGGTGGCAGATCCCATCGCCGCGACTGTACCCGATCGCACACACCATCGTCCCGCCAGGACGCGCCACGAGCTGGCTACGCTGGCAGCCGGAAGCGCTGGCTGCCGGCGGAGAACGCGCGCGATCTCGATGGTCTACCGGCCCGCCCGTCGCGCACGCCGCTTGCTTCGACCTCCCCCATGACGTCCCTCCGCCTTGCCACCGCCGCGCTGCTCTCCGCGAACCTGGCCGCCTGCATGGCCAGCGATCCCGAGACCAGCACGTCCGGCGGCGGCGGCAAGGCCGACGGCTACGATGAATGGCGCGAGCAGGTCTACTGCGAGCCCGACACCGGCGTGTGCATCGTCGAGGGCGACATCCCGCTCGTCGGCGAGCAGGCGCTCCAGGCCTTCTTCGAGTCGCGGACGAGCGCGCCGGGCGGGCTGTCGGTGTTCCGGCAGAACGATGTCGATCTGCTGTGGAACGCGGTCGACCGCTTCGACCTGACCTACTGCGTGAGCCCGGCCGGCTTCACCCCGGAGCAGCACCAGCGACTCGTCGCCGCGATGGCGAGCGCCACCGCCGAGTGGGAGGCGGCCGCGAAGGTCGACTACCGCTACCTGCCCGAGGAGAACGAGCGCTGCACCGAGGACAATCCCCGCGTGCGCTTCCCCGTCACCGTCGCGCCGTGGGACGCCATGTACATCGCGCGCGCGTTCTTCCCGTACAACTCGGAGTACGAGCCGGCGATCCGGGTGAGCTTCGAGGCGTACGACGACCTGAGCGCGCGCTATCCCGAGGCCTCCCTCGAGGGCATCCTGCGGCACGAGCTCGGGCACACGCTCGGCTTCCGCCACGAGCACATCCGGCCGGAGAGCTCGGCGTCGTTCTGCTACGAGGATGATCGGTTTCGCTCGATCACCCAGTACGACCGGCGCTCGACGATGCACTACCCGTGGTGCGACGGCGAGGGCGACTGGTCGCTGCAGCTGACCGAGCTCGACAAGATCGGCGCGGCGTTCTTCTACCCGGACTTCACGCGGTTCCGCGGCGACCGGTGCGCTCCGGGCGACGAGCTGCGCCCCGACGGCAGCGTCGCCCCGACCTGCGCGCCGGTGGTCCACGAGATCCTCGAGCTCGCGAACACGGCCACCGCCGAGGTGCTGCGCCAGGACGTCCGCCTCGACATCCGCGCCGTCAACGCGATCGTGAACACGCGCGGCACGGCGCCGTTCATCCAGCTCGCCGACCTCGACGCCATCACGTACGTGGGCCCCGTCGCGCTGCGCCGGATGTACGACTACCTCTACGTCGACGGCCGCTGCGGCTCGGAGACCGACCTCGACGGCTTGATCGACACCCGCTGCCGTCCCGTGGTCCACCGCCTCCTCCAGCTCGCGAACACGGCGGGCCAGGACATCCTCGACTTCGACGTCGCGCTCGATCGCCGCGCCGCGGAGAACATCGTCGCGCGGCGCGCGCAGCAGCGGTTCACGTCGCTCGTCGAGCTGTGGGCGGTGCCGTACGTCAAGACGACCGCGCTCGCGAAGATGTACGACTACCTGTACTGACGGCGGCGCCGCCGCAGGACCAGCACGACGCCGAGCGCGGGCAGCAGCGCGGGCGTCGCGCCCTGCCCCGCTTCGCAGCAGCCGGCCGAGGCCGCGCTGGGGTCATCGATGCCGTTGCCGCCGCCATCCCCACCGCTCGTACCGGCATCGTCTCCCACCGTCGACGCGTCGGGATCGACGCCGGCATCGCCGGGGTTCGGCTGCGTGCCGCACGTCTTCTGCGCCGTGCACGTGATGCCGTTGTCGCAGTCGCCACACTGGAGCGGCGCGCCGCACGAGTCGGCGACCTGCCCGCACTGCGCCATCGCGGCCGCGCACGACTGCGGCGTGCAGCAACCGCCGCCGCTCTGACCCGGCCCGCCGAACGAGAAGCTCGTCGGGGTCGTCTGCCCGACGTTCCAGTTGTTCGGGTTCGTTACCGTACCCGTGTGCGCGTTCGCCGCGACCTTCTGGCCGCCGGGCATGATCTTGAACAGGCCGCTCATCGACGACGCGCCCGGCTGGTTGCCAAACAGGCCGTTGCCCATCTCGCTGCACGTCGACGCGGTCGCGGCCGCGATCTCGCCGAACCACTGCACGTAGCCGGCGGTCGTGAACGGCGTGGTCCACAACGAGCCGGGGAAGTACCCGATGTCCTCGCCCTGGTACGCCAGCCACCAGTTGCCGCTGCGCAGCTCGATCTTGTATTCAGCCGTCGCGCCCGCCTGGACGCGCATGCCGGGGCGCATCGTCGTCGACACCTGGACGAAGCCGCAGCCGTTGTAGCAAGTCGGCTGCCCGTCGATCCAATGGAACACGAACAGCCGCGGCTGCAGATCTTCGTTGACGAGCGGGTCCACGTGCCACCCGATCTCGACGATCTGCTGGCCGTTCGCCGACAGCACCGCGATCTCGCCGAGCGAGTGCGCGTCGCCCGCCGCCAGCCCCGGATCGCCCTGCTTCACCATCGCGCCCGCGCCCGCCGTCGCGGTGCCCAGGCTCTGGTCGATGTACGCCGCGTAGAGGAACGCGACCGGATCCGCGAACGAGCTCCACTTCGAACGCTCCATCGCTTCGATCGTCGGGCGCGCCTTGGGCGCGTAGCGCTCGGCGCTTGCGGCGGAGGCGAGGAGACCGACGAGGACGACGGAGCGAATCACCTCTCGGAGATAACATCGGTCCCGCGCGAGATGCGCGAGAAAAGTCACCCGTTGGTCGAAGCGTGTGCCGGTGGCCGCAACAGCATATCGTTGCGCTCGAGCTCGCGCTGCCGTCGCGCGCCCTCGTCGAGGAGCTCGCGCGTCATCTTGTTATGCTCGATGAGCAGCTTGATTCGACGGTCGACGCCCTGGAGCTCGCGCTCGAGCCTCTGGACCTCTTCTCTCGTGGTGTGGATCGGGCACGTGATGAAATCGCGATCATCGTAATCGGTCGACACCCGCGCCGGCGCCGGCGACCGCAGCGCGATGATGACTGCGCTTGCGACTGCGAGCCCCGCCGCGACCCAGCACGCCGCCCGCATCCGCTCCGCGATCATGCGAGGTGTTGCTTGCGCTGAGCGACGTGCTTCTCGAGGTTGTCGAGTGCATCGTCGAGCTTGCTCTGCGCTTCGCCGCGATAGTCGGCCTGGTTCTTCGCTTCGCGCAGCTTCACGAGCGCACCGTCGAGCGTATCGACCTCGGCTTGCGCCCGGGCTCGCACCGCGTCGTGCATCTCGTGGAAGCTCGCGTAGAAGTCCTGGAGCATGTCGCCTTGCCGCAAGGGCGTCACCTTGCCGAGCTTCCCGACTGCCATCTTGTCGAAGTACATCGAGACCTTGTAGAGCGGCCCCGCGACCTTGTGGGTCATGACGAGCAGATAGAGCGAGAGGATCACGACGAGCCCGACGCCGACGCCGACCATCTTGTAGACGAGCGCGCGGTCCTCGGACTCCAGGCTCTCGAGCGTGTCATCGAACGCGCCGGGGTTGGTCGTGCCCTGGGTCAGCTCGGCCATGTCGCGCTCGAGCGACTCGAACGCCGCGCGCTTCTGCTGGTAGATCATGTAGCCCAGCGCGCCCGCGATCAGGCCCGACAGGATCGTGACGAGCAGGACGTAACGAAGCTGCAGCTTCTTGTCGAGCAGGTAGTTCGACAGCTTGCGCTTGTACTTGGGGCGCCCCGCTGCCGGTGCCGTGCTGGCTGCGCTCGGATCGCTACTCAATGGCGTTCTCCTTCTTGAGCTGCAGCTCGCGGAGCGCGACGATCGACGGGTGCTCGCCGAGCCCCGCGGCCTCGGCGGCCGCGATGACCTCCGCGATCCGCGCGAGGTCGTCCTTCTGCATGGTCACGACGCCCGCGTGCGCGGTCTTGAAGTGCTCGTAGAAGTCGACGAGCTGATCGCCCTTGCGCAGGTTCCACACCTTGTCGAAGCGGCCGTCGCGCATCTTGGCGAAGTACAGGCTCACCTTGAACAGCGGGCCCGCGACCTTGTGGGTCATCTTGAGGCCGTAGAGCGCGAGCCCGAGCACGAGCACGAGCCCGGTGCCGATCAACACCCAGAGGATGCGGAGGCGGCCGTGCTCGAGCGCCTCGAGCTTGCCCGCCTGGCGAAGCTTGCACGTCCAGTACGCCACGATCTTCACGCCGAAGTCGGGCGGCATCTTCTTGACGGTCTTGACGAGCGTCAGCGAGCTGTCGCCCATCGTGATCGTCGCGCGGCGCGGCGGCGCGTCGGCCGCGGGCTCGTCGGCGCTACCGGCCGCGGCGCTGGCCTCGTCGCTCGCAGGCTCGGCGGGTGGTGGCGGCGGCGGCGCGGGCTTTCCCGGCTCGTCGAGCTGCATCGGAACCGCCGGTGGCTCCGCAGGCGGCAGCGTCTGCTCGGGGACGTCGAGCATCGCGGGCACTTCCGGACACCGCGTGCCCCACACGCTGCCGACCGCGACCATGGTGGTCTCGTTGGCGACGCGCATGACCCACCAGCCGAGGCCGAGCATCAGCAGGGTCGAGATACCGACCATGAACAGCGTGAAGCGCAGCTGGTACTTCTTGTTGATAAGAAGGTTCTTCCAGCTCCGCTTGTATGGCTTGGCTGCGCTCACGGTCCCGCCTTGGTTTGAATGGTCGGGACAATCTTCTTCGCGATCAAGTCTTCGACCACGGCCGCCACGCAATCCTCACCGGCCAGCGCGACGTCGCCTGGAGAGGCACTGCCCTGGACCTTGGCGCCGCCGTTCAAGAAGCCGAACACGCTCTTATCGGGGAAGCTCGCGAGCAACATCGAGATTTTACAGGAAACCGTCGCCGTGGATCCGCTCGTCGTGACCTTCAGCTCGTTCAGGGTCCCGTCGACGTAAAACCCCTGGAATCCCTTCTGTTGTAGCTGGGGCTTGGTCGGGGTACCGCCCCCGGCCCACGTGGTCGCCATCGACTTGGCGACCCGGTTCAAGGTCTGGGTCGCCGTCTTCTGCATGAGCCCGCGGAGCTTGGGATCCTTCCCCGCGTCGCCGGTCTTCGACGACATCGGACCGATGTTGACGTAGACCGAGCCGCCGCCTCCCGAGGTCGGAGGAGGCGAGTCTCCGGATACGCCGAGGTTCTTGAGCGCGTTCTCGGCCTGCGCCTTGACGAGCGCGCTGCTGTCACCCGCCGCTGCCTTCTTGAGTGCGCTGATCGCGGTGTTGTTGACGCTCTTGTTCTTGCTCGCCGGGATCAGCTTGCCGAGGCCGACTGCCGCCGCGCTGCGCACCTTCGTGTCGCTGTCGTTCCCCAGCGCCTTGGTCAACGGCAGGATGCCCTTCGGATCGCCGAGCTTGGTCAAGTTGAGCGCGGCCGACAGCCGCACGCGCTCGGAGTCGGCCTCGAGCTCCTTGGCCAGCTTGTCGACGGCCTGTGCGTGCACAGTCGACGAGCCGAGCGCGACGAGCACCAACGCCGTGAGCGCCAACACGCGCAGGACGGTGGCGCGAACGAAAGCAACGGCGACGGGTCGTGTCATGCGTTCGACGATTGAGACGTCGCTCCCCACGAGCGTCTTCAACGTCCAGCTTTACCGTACAGAGAATCAGCCGCCGTCTGCAAGGTACCGGCGCGCAAGCTCGACGTAGTGTGCAGCGCCGTACTCGATCTGCTCCCGCTCTTTTTCGTCGATGACGCGCTTCACCTTCGCGGGTGATCCGATCACCAAGCTGAACGGCGGGATGTCGGTGCCCGGCGTGACGAGCGCACCTGCACCCACGAGGCTGTGGTGTCCGATGCGCGCACCGTCGAGGATGATCGAGCCCATGCCGATCAAGCAGAAGTCCTCGATCACACAGGCGTGAATGATGGCCGCGTGACCGATCGTGCAGTCACTGCCGATCGTGGTGCCGAACCGCTCGCTGGTCACGTGAACCACCGCGTTGTCCTGCACCGACGTACGTGCGCCGATGCGGATCGGCATCACGTCCCCGCGGATCGCGGTGCCGTACCAGATCGAGCTCTCGTCGCCGATCTCCACGTCGCCGATCACTGCGCAGGTTTCGGCCAGGTACACGCCGCGGCCGATCACCGGTCGCTTGCCGCCGAACGTGCGAAGCGTCGCCGGCATCAGCGCAACGGACGCCGCGCCGCTTGCTCCGCGGCGGCGAACAGCTCGTCGAGCACTGCCTCGAGATCGTCGGCGGTCGGCGCGACAGGAGCGACGTAGTTGATGACGCCGCGACAGTCGACGACGGTGAAGTGGATGCGCTCGCCGTCGGGGATCGTGAACTCTTCGTAGAGCGAGGGCTCCGCGAGCGCGAGCGGCACGTCGAGCGAGGGCATGCGCTGCGCGCGGGCGTCCTCGCGATCGCCGGCGGTGACCGCCAGCGGCATCGGCCGCGCGATGCCCGGCTTGTCGGCTTGTTCGCGCGACCACGCCGCGAGCTTGGCGAACACCGCATCGCAGCCGGTGCAGCGCCGCGCATCGAACCAGCCGACGATGGTCGTCTTGCCGCGCAGCGCGCTGAGATCGATCGACGACTTGTCCTCGAGCCCGTAGAGATCCGTCGCGACGATCGGCTGACCGACGAGGCGGCGGCGCAGGATCTCGTCGCGCGACACGAGCTGCGCGGTCAGCTGCAGCGGGCGGCCATCGCGCACCACGTGCACGGTCACGACGTCACCGGGCTCGCGCGACTGCACGGCGCGCAGCACCGCATCGCAGTTGGGGACGGCGACGCCGCCGATCGAGCGCAGTACGTCTTCGGTCGCGAGGCCGGCCGCCTTCGCTCCGCTACCGCGCGTGACCGAGTCGACCATGCACGGCCCGACCGCACCGCCACCACCGGGTGGCTGGCCTTGCACGTCGTGCATCCCGATGCCGAGGAAAGCAGGGTTGCTGCGCTTGGCCTCCGCGTGCGCGGTGCCGGCCACCGCGACGATCGACGCTCCGAGCGCTAGCCACCGCATGGCCCGAGACATTAGCGAAGTCGCCTCGGTCGGGCCAGCGCTCTTCCCGATGTAGGATAAGGTGAGATTTTTGACTTCATCGGGGCGCGCTGGCGATCATTATCTTTGTGAAGCGTCGTGAACCATTACCGGACCTCGCCCACGTCCTCGAAGACAGCCGGCCGCACCGCGCCGAGCTCGGGGTCCCGCTCGAGGTCGCGTCCCGCGAGAAGCGCGTCCATAGCCGCTTCGATAAGGCCTTCCTGGTGATGGTGGGCAGCGAGCTGTACGGGGACACCGCCGGGATCGCGCGCAACGTGTCGGCAGGCGGCATCCTGGTCGAGCTCAGCTACGCACCGCCGCTCGGCACGATCGTGACGGTGCACTTCCAGCACCTCCGCGGCGAGGATCAGGTCGACGAGATCGTCGCGCGCGCCGAGGTCAAGCACCACCACTACCTCAACTTCGCTGGGTCGGGCGAGGCGGCGAGCTCGCGCGCGGTTGGCCTGCGGTTCCTCGAGTTCGTCGACGCCGGCGAGCGCATCGACGCAGATCGCCTGCACTAAGTCAGAATCATTCGCGCGACGTACGCGTTGGCTCCGTAACTTGCGTCGGACCGCGCGATTGGCTACGTCCTGTTCCGTGACACGCGTGCTGTTGGTGCTCCTGCTCCTCGTGCAGGCGGTCGCGTTCGCGCAGCCCACGGGCGATGCCAAGGCGCAGCCCGCGCCGCGGACGCCGGGCCCCAACGACGCGCGGGCGGTCGCGATCCTCGAGAAGATCGTCGCCGGCAAGAGCAGCGCCGAGCGCACCGCGGCGATCCAGGAGCTCGACAAGATCGCGCCGACCGCGATCGAGGCCATCGGCGAGTGGCTCGTGCGCGCGCACACGTCGACGGTGCAGGAGCGTCGCGACGTGCTCGCGATGATCGATGCGAGCGTGCCGGACAAGTCGGGCAAGTTCAAAACACCGCCGCGCCAGGAGGGCAAGGAGCGCAAGGCCGACGACGAGGTCGACTGGCTGCCCAAGCTCCTCACGCTCGATCCGGCGATGCCAGGTGTCGGCGAGGTGATCGCCGACGACGCCGCGATCCGCGCGCTCGCCGCGACCAAGGACATCCGGGCCGCGTATCCGATCTTCGAGGCCGCGTTCGCCGACGACACGATGATCTACCGCGACGAGTGCGGGCGGTACTTGCGCAAGATGGACCCGTACTCGATTCCCGCGCTGACCAAGGCGTCCCAGCGCTCGGGGGATCGCAAGCGCTACGGCAACTACCAGCTCGAGCGCATCGATCGCCAGGAGCCGGGCAAGGCGCTCGCGGCCGCCGCCGGCGACGAGGCGCTGACGATCGCGATCCTCGACGTGTATCGCACGACGAAGCTGCGCGAGGCGGTGCACGCGGTGTGGACGATGGTCACCGACGGCCGCCCGCGCGTGCGCGCCGCCGCGCGTGCCGCCTGGATGGACTACATCACCGGCCCTCCCCCGCCGCCCGCGCCCAAGGCGAAGCTCAAGCTGCCCGGCGGCAAGCTGACCAAGAAGGAGAAGCCGCTGTACCTCACGTATCGCGAGCTCGCGGACAACGAGCTGCGGATCTCGGCGAACGAGCTGCTGCACGAGGACTACCCGCTCGAGGACCCGATGTCGCTCGACGACAACGAGCGGCCGACCAACACCGTGAAGATCGATCTCGAGCAGGTCACCAAGCGTCTGTTCGACTACTTCGACGACGAGCGCGCCAAGCAGGACAGCGTGCAGTGGGCCGCGGCGAAGCAGAAGGCGGACGCCGGAGATCTGGCGGGCGCGACGCAGCTGCTCGATCGCCTGCTCGCGCAGGACCCGCAGCGGCCGCAGACGGCCGAGATGGCGAAGGTCTACTTCGCGTATGCGAAGAAGCTCGCCGGCGCCAAGCAGTGGGGCGAGGCCGCCGCCGCGTACTCGAAGTCGCACGGCCTCGATCCCAAGGGCGAGAAGGCCGTCGAGGCGCTCGCCGCGCACCACTACATGCTGGGCAAGGCGCTCGAGGCTGCGGGCAAGGACGGCGGGCCCGACTATCGGCGGGCGGTCGCGCTCAAGCCCGACTATGCCCCGGCGCAGGACGCGGCCGAGCGCACCTCGCCGTCGCGACGGCCGACGTGGATGCTGTACCTGGCGCTGTTCGCCGGCGCGATGGCGGCGCTGCTGTTCGGCGCCGCGATGATGCGCCGCCGTCGTGCGTAGCCCCCCGCTCGTCGTGCGATGATGCGTGCCCGACGATGAAGGGCAAGTTGATCGTCCTCGAAGGACTCGACGGCGCGGGGACGACGACGCAGGCCAAGCGCCTCGTCGAGCACCTCGGCGCTCACGGCACCCCGGCGCACCTCACGCGCGAGCCCAGCGACGGGCCGATCGGTGTGCTGCTGCGGCAGATGCTGACCGGTGGGCACGCGATCCCAGGAGCCGCGATCTCGCAGGGCACGTTCGGCCTGCTGTTCGCGGCGGACCGACTCGATCACCTGCAGCGCGAGGTGGAGCCGCAGCTGAGCGCGGGCGCGACCGTGGTCTCCGATCGCTGGTACCACTCGTCGCTCGCCTATCAGGGGACCGGCGCCGACCGCGACTGGATCACGACGCTCAACGCGCGCGCGCGCCGGCCCGACCTCACCCTGTTCCTCTCGGTCCGGCCGGAGGTGGCCGCGGCGCGGCGCGTGGCGGCGGGTCGGGTCCAGGAGCTGTTCGAAGACCTGCGGATGCAGGAGGACGTCGCCGCCGGGTACAAGGCCACGATCGCCGAGCTCACCGCACAGGGCGAGCGCATCGAGATCCTCGACGGCGAGGCCAGCCCGGATGCGGTGTTCGCCGCGATCCTGAACCTCGTCGGGACGCTCGCGTAGCGACAAACTTGCACGCGGCGCACGTGGGCGTAGCCTCGTTCCATGCGCCTCGTGCTCGCTCTCGTCGTCGCCACCGCCGCGTGTGGCCCCAAGGTCAGCACGCAGCCCGTCGCCTTCGACGAGGATCTCGGGCCGCGTACGCAGCCGGCACCCGTCGCGCCCGTCGCGACGGTGCGGCCCGAGGCGCCTCCCGGCAAGGGCCTGCGCGCAGGCGTGATCGCGCGCGACCGCTTGGTCAAGATCCTCGACGCGGGCGCCGGGCAGTTCCTGCGTCAGGTCGAGGTGACGCCGCGGATGACCGGCGAGCGGTTCGTCGGCTGGCAGCTCGTGCAGCTGATCGATCGCCAGGGCCCGCTGATCGACGTCGATCTCCTTCCCGGCGACGTGCTGCTCGCGGTGAACGGACAACCGCTCGCACGGCCCGACCAGCTCCAGGGTTTGTGGGATTCCCTACGGACCGCGAACACGGTGACGGCGCAGCTGTGGCGAGGCGACGCGAAATTCTCCTTGCAGTTCACGGTCGAGCCCGCTTTGCCCAATTAGCGCACGATCCCACACCGACGCAGAACGCGCGGTGGTCACCCAGCGCGGCGCGTTCTTTGGCAAACTCAACGGGTGGCGCGGGTGTTCCTCGAGTACATGGGCGACAGTGTGGAGCTGCACATCGGCGAGACGTTGATCGGGCGAGATGTGGCGTGCTCGATGCGGTTCAACGATCCGTCGGTGTCGCGTAAGCACCTGCGGTTCATCCATCGCCAGGGCGAGGTGTTCGTCGAGGACCTCGGCAGCAGCAACGGGACGCTGCTCAACGGCAACCTGGTCGGCGATGCGCTGCGCATCGTCGACGGCGACAAGATCAGCGTCGGCACGCGGCTGCTCACCGTGCGCGTCATCAAGGACTCGCTGACGGAGCCGGCGACGTTCGTGCTGTCGAAGCTCCCTCCCCCGACGGCGCGCGGCAGCTCGCAGATCGCCGCGACCGAGCCGCCGCCGCTCGGGCCGCAGCCGACGCCGCGACGGCACGACCGCTCCCCGATCGAGCTGCGGGTCGTCTACACGAGCACGGAGCTGGAGGTCGAGGCCGTCTCGCGCGACCTCAGCGAGAGCGGCGTCTTCATCTGCTCGACGGTGCTCGATCCGTTGGGGACGCGGTGCACGTTGACGCTCCTCGTCGAGGGTGGCCCGTCGATGGTCGTGCAGGGAGTCGTGCGGCGCGTCGTCGATCGCGCGGAGCGCCGCGATGGACCGATCGGGTTTGGCGTCGAGTTCGTCGGCCTCGATGTGCAGCAGGTCGCGTGGGTGCGGATGGTGGTCGCGCGGACGACGGATCCGACGCGCCCGTTCGAGCTCACGTAGCGGCGGAGAGCGCGGCGAGCGCGGCCGCGGGATCGTTGCAGAACACACCGTCGACGCCGAGCTGCGCCAGCCGCGCGAGCTCGGTCGGCGCGTCGACGGTCCACACGTTGACCGGTGTGCCCGCGCGGTGCCACGCCCGCACGGTCGCTTCGGTGCACAGCGTGTTCTGCGGATGGACGAGGCTCGCGCCGACGAGCGTGCCGGCCCAGCCGCGGCGCAGCGGCAGCGCCTGCTCGTCACCGAAGATGAAGCCGAGCGCGATGTCCGGCAGCTCGCGATGAAATTGCACGAGCACGACCGGATCGAACGAGGACACGAGGACCTGATCGGCGCGACCGGAGTCCTTGATCACCTTCGCGGTCGCGACGACCAGCGCGCCCGAGCGGCCCGGCCGATCCGACTTGATCTCGACGTCGATCTCGAGATCGATCGCGTGCAGCACCTCGGCGAGCGTGGCGACCTTCTCGCCGCCGACGCGCAGCTGCTCGCGCTGCGTGCGCGACAGCTCGTCCATCCGGCCCTGCTGCCCGGTGAGGCGCGCGAGATCGCGATCGTGGAACACGACGACGTTGCCGTCGCCGTCGAGCCGGACGTCGAGCTCGATGCCGTCGGCGCGCGCGGCGACGGCCTTGTCGAAGGCGAGCATCGTGTTCTCGGGCGCGTGCGCCGAGTCGCCGCGATGCGCCCACACCCGCGGGCGTCCGCGCGTGCGCTTCCACCGCGACGCTCGCCCCATCCGGCCCAGATGCGGCAGCAGCCGCGCGAGCGATGACTTCACCATCCGTGACTACTCGACGAAGGTCTTGTGCAGCGCCCTCGTCAGGTTGTCGACGTGCTGGCGATCGCACCACAGCGTCACGCGCAGGGGCGAGACGCTGACCGCGTTGAGCGGCACGCCGGCGCCGACCGCGCTCGCGCGCGCCTTGTTGATGACGCCCGGGTTCGAGCCGATGCCATGCCCGACGATGGTGACGGCGCCCTCCTCGCCGAACTCGACCTGCTCGCCGAGCACGTTATCGAGGCGCTTGCGGACGTCGGCCCAGTCGGGGACGTCGGCGATGGTGAACCACGCGCGCAGATCCTTGCCCTCGAGGTCGAGGTGGGTGAGCGGGATCGCGGCGGTCTCGAGGATCTGCAGGCAGTGCTCGACCGCGGCGCCGCCATTGACGCGCAGCCGGATCAGCGACGACTGGCCGGTCACCGCGGCGACCTGGCGCTCGCGCTCCGGCGTGAAGTCGATGCGCGTGCCGCCGCCATCCTTGTTGGTGGCGCGCGCGTAGAGCGCGATGCCGCTGCGCCGCGCGAACTCGACCGAGGCGTCGTGCAGGACCTTCGCTCCCTGCGCGGCGAGCTCGAGCATCTCGTCGTGGCTGATCGAGTGCAGCAGGGTCGCCGCATCGACCACGCGCGGATCGGCCGTGTACACGCCGTCGACGTCCGAGCAGATCTCGCAATAATCCGCGCGCAGGGCGCCGGCGAGCGCGACGGCGGTGGTGTCGGAGCCGCCGCGGCCGAGCGTGGTGATCTCGCGCTTGTACGAGACGCCCTGGAAGCCGGCGACGATGACGACCTTGCCACGATCGAGCTCGTCCTCGACGCGGAACGGACGGACCTCGACGATGCGCGCCCCCGAGTGACGATCGTTGGTGAGGATGCCGGCCTGCGAGCCGGTGAAGCTGATCGCCTCGAGGCCCTCCTCGGAGCACGCCATGGACAGCAGCGCCATCGACTCCCGCTCACCACAGGTGAGCAGCATGTCGAGCTCGCGGCGCGACGGTGCGTCGCTGATCGACTTGGCCTTCTCGATCAGCTGATTGGTCGTCTTGCCCATCGCGGAGACGACGACCACGACCTTCTTGCCCGCGGCTTTGGTGCGCGCGATGCGCTTCGCTACGAGCTTGATCTTCTCCGCATCGGCGACGGAGGAGCCGCCGTACTTCTGGACCACGATTCCGGTCGGAGCGAGGGGCGTCACGTCGGGCACCATACACGATCAACGCCCCACGAGCGTTCCCTACTCCTGCTAGCCTTCCTCGCATGGTCGCTCGTCGCTTCGTGCTGGTCGCACTGCTCGCCGCGGCCGGATGTCCCGCGAGCGTGCAGCCGCGGCCGCAGTGGCCGGATGCGCAGTTCACGCTGCTCGATGACGCCGACCGCGATTGGATGATCGATCGGTTCTGGGCGCTGCCCACCGGCGCCGAGCGCGAGGCGGCGCGGACCGAGCTCGCGCGGTCACTGGCGCGGCGGATCGAGACCGCACTCGACGAGGAACGGCCGGCGACCGCGGCCGCGCTGCTCGATCGGCTGACGCAGCTGTGGGAGACCGAGCCCACGCAGCTGGGGCGTGGCCTGGCGCCGCATGTCGAGCTGTTGCGGCGGTTGCGTGCGACGTTCGCGCGGTCGGGTGCGCTCGAGCCGGCGCTGCGCGCGCTGGTGGTGCTCGCCGAGGCGGACCCCGATCAGCGCGCGGCGCACCTGGCGGAGATCGACGAGATCCTCGCGTTCGCCGACGACCTCGCGATCGCCGAGAACGGCGCCAACGCCGGGCGCGCGCAGCCGATCGCGCTGCTCACGCCGACCGCGCTCGCGGTGCCGCTGCCATGGCTCGTCGATCGCTACGTCACGCTGCTCGTCGAGCGCCAGCGCATCGTCTCGGGCCTGCTCGACAGCCAGGGCGCGTCGATGCAGCTGGTCCGCGCACACCACGACGTGCTGTCGACCGGGCGGCGGATCGCGAACGTGCTCGCCCGCGCGGGGCGAATCGACGACATCTACCGGCGCGTCGTCGGGCTGCGCGGCATCGGCGCTGATCGCGAGCTGACGATCCGCGCCGACGTGCTCGCGTCTCAGCCCACGCCCGACGCCTACGCCGGCCTCGCGGAGCGCTTGCGTGCGGACGACCCCAACGATCGCCATGGCGATCCGGCCGCCGCGCTCGCGGTCTGTCTCGCGGGGCTCGCGAAGTTCCCCGACGCGACCGAGCTCGCGCTGGCCGCCTCCGGAGACGCGCGCGAGCTCGGACGCGTCGACCAGGCGATCCAGCTCGCAGAGCGCGCCCTGGCCGCGAGCCGTGAGGCGGTGGACGAGGCCGCGGCGCTCCAGCTCGGCACGCTGTACGGCGAACGGATCGAGGGGCTCGCCGCGGGCGGGCGTCCGGCGGCGGCGCAGGCGGCGTGGCGCCACGCACTCGACTTCACGGAGCGCGCGGCGCGAGCGCACCCAGACACGGTCTGGCAGCAGGCGCAGGCGATCGCGCAGGCGAGCCTCGGGCGCGGGCTCGCGAGCCAGGGCCTGGTCACGGAAGCGCGGCGATCGCTGCGCGCGTCGATCGGACGCGCACCGTCGATCGACGCGCTCGAGACGCTGACGACGGTCGACCTCCAGACCGACGAGCTCAGCTCGGCTCGCAAGTGGGTCGCGCAAGGGCTCGAGCTGCTCGGTGATCGCACGCTCGGCGACCGCTACCGCCGCGCCAAGCTCGAGCGGCTCGACGGAGATGCGCTGCGCCGCGCCGGTCGGGCGCCGCAAGCGGCGGCTGCGTATCGCGCGAGTCTCCAGTCGTGGACGTCGCTCGGCGATATCAAGGAGCTACCCGAGCAGATCGCCGCCGAGCGCCGGCTCGAGGAAGGCCGCGCACACTGGTGGCTCGGCGATCAGGACCGCGCCGTCGAGGACATGCTCGATGCCGTCTCGCGCGATGCCGACAACGGCGGCCTCGTCGCGGCCGCGATCGCGTTCCTGCTCGAGGTGGGGCGCTACCCCGACGCGGTCGATGCCTATCACCGCGGGCTCGGCGCCGACCTCGGTGATCGCTACAAGGTCTACATGACGCTGTGGATCGCGGGCGAGGCCAAGCACCGCGGGCAGCCGCTCGATCGCCTCGCGGCCGAGTTCCTCGCGAGCCGCGAGGGCGACACCTGGTACGAGCTGCTCGCGCGCGCGGCGACCGGCCGCGTGCCGTTCGACCAGCTGCGCGCCTCGGCGACCACCGGACCGCGCAAGGCGGAGCTCGCGTACTACGGCGCGGTGCTCGGGCTCGATCCGCGAGCCGCGACGCCCGCCGGCAAGCGCGCGCTGCTCGCGCAGGTCGTGACCGCGGCGCTGGTGCTCGATGCCGAGTACGATCTCGCGCGCAGGTATCTCGCCCTGCCATGACCGACGAGCTGCGCGCGCTCGGGCACCGGCTCGTCGTCGGCGGACTGACGGAGCAAGCGCTGCTCGCGTGGGCGGGGACGTACCGGCTGTCGCTGCTGCCCAACGTGGTACCGGCGCTGGCGGCGCGCCCCGTGGGGCCCGCGGCGACCGCGCTCGCGCTGTTCGTCGCCGGTGCGGAGCTCGCCAGCGATGTGGTCGCGCGGCGGCTGCCGCTCGCGGCGCTGCTCGCGCACGGGCTGGTCGAGCGCGCCGGCGACCGCGTGCGCGCGGCGGTCGCGATCCTGCCGCTGGCGCGCTGCCTGCTCGTCTGTGATCGGCTCGACGCCGAGGACCACGTCGACCTCGTGTGCTGGCCCGACGACTCGAGCTACCACCTCGCGAGCGCGCTCGCGCCGGGGCGCGTCGGCCGCTGGCTCGACCTCGGCACCGGCTCGGCGTTCGCAGCGCTCGCGCGGCCCGAGCACGCGAGCGCGATCACCGGCGTCGAGCTCAATGCCCGCGCGGTGCGCTATGCGCGGCTCGGGCTCGCGCTCTCGGGCGTCGGGCACGTCACCATCGAGCACGGAGACCTCGCGACCGCGCCCGCGCAGCCGGCGGACGTCGTCACCTGCAACGCGCCGATCCCCGACGACGCCGAGGGCACGCCGCGCCTCCGCGTCGCCGAGATCGAGCGCGCGGTCTGGCGGCGCACCGATCGCGCGTTCTTCGAGCGGCTGTGGCGCGTGGCACGCGACCGGCTCGCGCCAGGCGGCCAGGTCATCGTGCACGCCGCGCTCGACGCGCTCCCCGACGCGCTCCCCGGCGAGGTCGCGATCGTCGTCTACACGCCGCCGGCCGAGCGCGCGTTCGCGATCCAGTGGTGGACGCCGGAGGCCCCGGGGCGCCGCGCGGTCGGCTACCGCGAGCTCACGCCCGCCCGCCCGCACGTCGAGCCGCGCGATCGCGCCGAGCTTCTCGCAGGGGGGCTCTCGCCACCGGGCCGCTGACGGCGTGTTAGCGTCGGCGACGGGGATGCCGACGCGCCTCGTGCTCGCCGTGTTGATCGCGCTGGCCAGCGCGTGCTCGCCGTCGCGCGCGAGCGAGGTACCGCTGCCGCCGAAGGACCTCACGCGCCTCTCGCACGCACAGCACGCACAGCTGCCGTGCAGCGGTTGTCACCGCTCGTCGGCGCGGCCGGGGCAGGACGATCACAAGCCGTGCGACGACGGTGCGTGCCACCGCAAGGAGTTCCTCGCGCAGCCCGGACCGCTGTGCCAGGTCTGCCACACGCAGATCGTCGCCCAGCCGCTGAGCGCCCCGCTCAAGCCGTACCCGATCGAGGACGCGTGGCAGGCGCTGCCGTCGCGGTTCTCGCACAAGCGCCACCTCGACAAGGCGCTGATGGAGTCACGGGTCGGGTTCAACATCACGTGCTCGGATTGCCACGAGCGCGACCGGCAGCGCGTGCGCCCCGATCACGCGACGTGCGGCCGTTGCCACTCGGCGGAGGCTGGGCTGCCCAACGCGCCGCGTATGGATCAGTGCACCTCGTGCCATCTCGACGAGGCCCGCGAACGCACGCGCGCGCGGGTGATCCGCGACGATCTGCACTTCGACCACGAGCGTCACCGCGTCGACCGTCGTGGCCGTGCGATCCGCTGCGACGCCTGCCACAAGCAGACGACGCAGTCGCCGAGCTACGCCGATCACACACCGCCGACGGTGAGCACGTGCGTGACCTGCCACGACGACTCGGACCGTGTCCCGAAGGGCATGTCGATGCGCGTATGCGAGACGTGTCACAGCGCCCGCACCGGATCGCTGACGACGATCGCGCCGCGCAGCCACTTGCCGTCGACGGAGCGCCCGCTCGACCACACGCTCGCGTTCCGCCGCGATCACGCCGAGGTCGCCAACCGCGACGCGAAGCGGTGCGCGACCTGTCACACGCGCATGTCGGGCAATCCGCGCCAGGCGTGCGACGAGTGCCATCAGACGATGCAGCCCGCCGACCACCGCATCATGTGGCGCGAGCTGGATCACGGCCCCGAGGCCGCGGCCGACCGCGAGCGGTGCGCGCGCTGCCACGTCGTCGAGTTCTGCACGTCGTGCCATGCGCAGCGCCCGCGCTCGCACGGCATGGTCGGCACGTTCATGGCCGAGCACGGGCGACTCGCGCGCATCAACATCCGCGCGTGCACGACGTGCCACGGTGACTCGTTCTGCGCGCAGTGCCACAGCGCGCCGGCGCCGAGGTTCGCGCCGTGAAGCCTCTCGTCGCCTCGCTGGTCGCGCTGTCGGCGGGGCTCGCGTCGGCAGAGCCGGCGATCGAGCTGCGGCTTCAACGCGAGCCCACGCCACGCTCGTTGAAGATGCGGCGCGCGGTCGCCCTGGCCCCGAGCCCACCCGCGCGCAAGCCCACGCCGATGCCGGCCGCGCCGCCGCCGCTGACATCGCGCGCGTACGTCGCGCCGGTCGAGGATCAGCAGTCGGCGCGGCGTGACCTCGCGAACAAGGTCTCGTTCAGCCTCGATCTCGGCTACCAGGTCGATGCGGCGAGTCCGAGCGGCAAGGCCTCGCTCGACGCGCGGGCGCCGACGCTGGATCGCGATTACACCGCGCTCCGATCGTACGGATTCGGCGAGCTGTTCGGCAGCACGCGCGGGCTCGGCATGAGCAACCTGTCGACGTACTTCGCGGTGCGGTTCCAGGCGGTACGCCAGCTCCGCCTCGATCCCGAGGCGATGGTCAGCGGCGTGGTCCCGACACCGATCGCGACGTGGTTCGAACGCTCGGGTCTCGAGCCGCGCTCGGGGTGGGCCGAGCTCGTCGACTTCCTCCCCAAGGCATGGGGGCTGTCGAAGGTGCGCGTGCGCGCGGGCGGCCAGTACATCTACGCGCCCTGGGTCGTTCACCTCGACGGCGTCACCGTCGCGTACGACGGCACGCTGCTGCAGGCCGCCGCGTACTCCGGCGTGCGTCACACCGACTACACGCGCAGTCAGTCGGACCGCCGGCCGGCGGTCGCGGGTGCCTCGCTGCGCGTCGATCTGCGCGGGCTGCCGCGGCCACTGCCGATCGCGGTGCAGGGCGAGCTGCTCGCGCTCGGTGAGAGCGTCGAGGCCGAACAGCCGGCGACCCAGAGCATGCTCGTGCAAGGCGACTGGCGGCCCGACCGCGACATCGCCGTGATCGGGCAGCTGCGCGCGCGCGACGGTCAGATCGCGAGCCAGCGCGTCGAGCTGCGCGCGCGCTACAAGCAGGTCACGAACCTCGTGTTCGACCTCACGCGCCGCACCGAGGACGACTGGCGATGGGATCCATCCCTGGTCTCGGCCGACCTCGAGACGGGCACGGCGCGCCGCTACCTCGACCTCGGGCCTGTCGTGCCGCAGGTCATGGGCTCGCTCCGCGCCGGCACGCTGATCGCCGAGAACGTCGACCTCTATTTGCGCGGTGCGTTCGCCGCCAACCCCGGAGATGAGCCCGGCGCGGTGCGCAACACGTTCGCGTCGCCCTACGCGGAGCTCGGCGGTGCGTTCGAGGTTCGCTTGCGGCGCACGATCGCGCTCGGCGGCAGCGTGCTCACGCGCGACACGCAGCGCGGCGAGGTGCTCGCGCCGGTGCGCGACGTCCCGGGCATGACGGAGCCCTTGCCGGCGAACGACGTGCGCGGCGAAGAAGGCTTCACCGAGGCGGGCGGGACGCTCAAGCTCTCGCTCGGCGCGCGCCAGTTCTCGACGGCGGTCGAGGTCTACGGCCGGCGCACGCGCTACGCGATCCTCTACGAAGATCCGCTCCTCGAGGTTCCGAGCACCGACCTTCGGCTCGGCGGGCGCGTGTCGCTCGACGCGTGGATCGGCCCGAACCTCAAGGTGTACGCCGCGTACGACGCGACGAGCACGCTGGACATGTCGCCGCAGGTGACGGGGTATCGCAGCCTGCGGCTGATGATGTCGGGGGTGTACTGATGCGCGCGGCGATCGTGGTGCTGATGCTCGGGCTCGCCGCGGCGACCGCGCGCGCGGACTTCGATCACTACGTGCACGCGCGCGACGTCGACCTCGAGAGCAAGCCGCCGATCCCGTGCGCGAGCTGCCACGCGATGAAGAACGGCTCGCTCGTCGGCAAGCCGGGACACGCCGCGTGCTTCGGGGCGTGCCACGGGCCGCCGCCTGCGAAGCCCAAGCGCGGCGACAAGCTCGTCCTCGCGCCGGAGAGGCTGCGCCTCTGCACGAGCTGCCACACCGAGGCTGCGCTCGCCGCACCCACCGGCGCCACGTTGCCGGTCACCTACCCGCCCTACGTCGCGACGGACTTCCTGCTCGCGGCGCCACACCAGACGCATCGCAGCGCGAGCTGCACCTCGTGCCACGTGAACGCCAAGCTGCCCCCGCACCGGCGGTGCATCACGTGCCACGACGGGGTCGCCGCGCCGGGGCACGGTCCGCCGATGACCGCGTGTGAGGGCTGCCACACGCCGGGCAGCGGGTCGCCGCAGCCGCCCAAGCTCGCGCAGCCGAAGAACACGGTGACGTCGACGTTCTCGCACGACAAGCATGCAGCGCGCGGCACGACGGGCGCGGCGTGCATCACCTGCCATGCGCCGATCCGCGAGACGAACGACTCGATCCTGCCGCGGCCGCAAGCGTCGACCTGCGCCGTCGGCGGCTGTCACGATGGCAAGCCGGTGTTCGCGATCACCGTCGCGTGCACGCGCTGCCACACCAAGCCACCCGACGGAAAATACGACGTCGATCGCACGACGCCCCGCTTCACGCACCTGCGTACCGAGCACGCGCAGGGTGCATGCGCCAGCTGTCATCCGCTGACGCCGGCCGGCGAGGTCCTCGTCGCGGGGCACGCGCCGTGTGCGGCCTGCCACGCCGATGACTTCGGCAAGCGCGATCCGCTGATCTGCCGTGCATGCCACAACACGACGGATCCGTGGCGCAAGCTCGTCGCGGATCGGCTGCCGCGCGAGGACACCGAGTTCGGGGCGTCGCTGCCGCACGCGGCGCACGCCGGCGACTGCAAGCGCTGTCATAGCCTGCGCACGCAGACCGCGCAGCTGCGTCCGCCGCGCGGACATCGCGCGTGCCTCGGTAGCGGCTGCCATGCTCCGACGGGCGGGCCCGCGCCGCAGCTCACCGCCTGCGAAGGCTGCCATACGCTCGAGCTCGCGAGCCGGCGCATGCTCGCGCGGCTCGGCGCGCCGTGGTCGACGCGCGCGACGTTCGATCATGCGACGCACGCCGTGGGCAAGGACGGACGCGAGCTCGCGTGCAAGAGCTGCCACGAGGATCTCTCAGCGCCCGACCTCCTCCGGCTCGCCGCACCGAAGAAAGCGGCGTGCGCGACCTGCCACGACGGGACCACGGCGTTCAAGCTCACGGGGACGACGTGCACCCGGTGCCACCCCGGAGCGAAGCGATGACCGACGAGACGACGATGCCGCGCGCACAGCGTGCGTACGTGATCGCGATGTGCGCGCTGATCGGGGGCGCGTTCGCGTACGCCGCCTGCGAGTGGGGACGCTGGCCGCGGCTGACCTACATCCCGCTGTCCGGCGAGCTCACGTTCGAGCGCTCGAGTGCGCTCACCGTGCAGTACCTCGGCATCGTCGCCTGGGGCGCGGGAGGCGCGATCTGCGGCGCGGCCGTCGGCGCCCTGCTCTGCCGCATCGCGCCGCGACCGTGGCAAGACCGCGCGCTTCACCTGTTCGGTGCGTGGGCGATCACGGCGATCCTGTTGGCGGGCGCCTACTTCACGTGGACGGTGTGGCCCTGGTGATCGACCGCCTGTAAGCCGCGCCGTGGTGCTCGCGTTGGTGGGGCATGATGACGAAGCTCGCGCTCCTCGGTCTGGCCCTGGTCGCCGCCACCGCGTCGAGCGCGACGGCCAACGTCGTCGCGTACGACGGCTACGCGCCGCGGCCGGCGTCGCGCCCCGAGACGCGCGACGCCTCCGAGCGCCGCGTCGAGGGCCGCTTCGGCATGTTGCTCGGCGGCAGTGACGTCGGCGATGCGGACGGCTTCTCGCTCGGCTTCTCGGGCGCGCTGGGCTATCGCCTCGGCGACGTCACGCTGCGCGCCATCTTCGACTACTACCGGGTCGGCGACGGCGGCGACGAGGCGATGAGTCGCCGTGGGCGCGCTGCCCGCATCGGCGGCGCCGTGCGCTACGCGCTGGTGAGCGCCGGCTTCGACGAGCCCGACAGCTCGAGCACGGGCATCGATCTGTGGACCGAGGTCGGCGCCGGCCTCGAGCACGTGAGCTGGCGTGAAGGCGGCGTGCTCGATCGTCCGAGCCTCGAGCTCGCGCTCGGCTTCGACGTCGACCGCCGTGGCAAGCCCCGCAGCGATGGCAGCCGGCGCTATGGCGGCTACTTCATGGCGTTCCGCACGCACCTCGCGAACGGTCCCGAGATGGACACGCCCGCGGTGTGCGGTGGCCCGTGCTCGCGCGCGACCAAGCCGTCGCGCCTCGACGCCAGCATGTTCTTCGACTTCGGCTTCCATTTCGGTCGCTGACCTTCACGAAAGGATCGTTATGCGTCTCGCAACGCGGGTGATGCGTCACCCATGGCTGTGCCCTGCCCTCCTCGCGCCGCTCCTCCTCACCGCCGCATGTGGTGGCCAGAAGCAGGCCATGTCGCCGAGGTACGCGCCGGCGAGCTACGGCGCCGAGGTCGCGACCACCGCCGCACCATCGGGCTCGCCGTCGCACGCGGCCGTCGCACCGAGCGGCGACTACATCGCCGAGGCGGTCCCCGATCGCCCCGGCCTCGGGACGTCGTGGGGCGAGTCGGTGTCGGCGCCGATCTCGTTCGCGCCGTTCGTGCGCGCTTCGCCGACCCCGTGGGCCGCGGTCGCGCTCCACTACAACGACGCCGAGGGCGCCGCCGCGCACGCCGCCTACCTCGGCACGGGCCCCACGCCGCTCGAGGTCTATGCCGGCGACGGCTCGCTCTCGGTCGCGCTCGTCGACGAATTCGGCCGCACCCTGCCCGGCTACGCCGCCAGCGGCCGCTCCCTCGTCGTCGGCAACGACGGCGCGCGCTATCGCATCGTCGTGCGCAACGCGACCACCGCACGCTTCGAGGTCGTCGCCTCCGTCGATGGCCTCGACGTCGTCGACGGCCGGCCCGCCGATCCCAACCGCCGCGGCTACTTCGTCGATCCGCACGACACGCTCGTCATAGACGGCTTCCGCACGTCCGACGACGCCGTCGCCGCGTTCCGCTTCGGTCGCGTCGCCGACTCGTACGCCGCGCAGACCTCCGGCGACCGCAACGTCGGCGTGGTCGGCTTCGCCATCTTCGCGGAGCGCGGCGCCACCTGGACCCGCGCCGAGCTCGGTCGCCGCGACTCCGCAGACCCATTCCCGAATCGCGGCTACGCGATGCCGCCGCGCTGACGAGCGGAACGTTGTTCACGGCAGAGTGCCGTCGCGGTCAGTGAGGACTCTCGTGCACACCGTCGACGCAACCCTGCGAGAACGGGGTGGCTACTCGAGCAGTCAGTAGATCGGGTGAGACGATAATTCGCGACGAGGATCGTTTCCCTGCTGGACAACTCGTCGACGGCGGCGGTATGTGCCGCGCATCTATGAAGACGCCGCTCCAGCTTAGCCTCGCTGTCGCCCTCGCCGTCACCGGCTGCGCCTCGACCGACCGCCTCCCCGATGACGGGGATGGTGATGGCAGCGGCTCGGACATGACGGATCCACCGCCGCCGCCGAAGATGCAGATCGGCGGCGCGTACCGCCTCGAGAGCACGTTCGATGTGGTGACGAACTTCCCCGGCGACTCGGGCTCGTTCCTCAACGGCCTGATCGAGGCGACGGATGATCCGAACGATCCGGCCTCGTGGCTGGTCGATCAGATCCTCGCGCAGATGGAGCCCGGCACCCTCAAGGACATCCTCCAGGGAGCGAAGCCGTTCGTCATCGACTCGCTCAACGAGGAGCTCACCAGCCTGGCGCCCGAGCTGTTCGGCACGATCACCGAGATCGGGCAGCGCATGGAGGACGTGACGAAGCACCTCGGCGTCGACGAGAAGCTCGAGGTCGGCATCGGCGGCATCGACGTGTCGACGGTCGGCACGCTGACCGCGGACGGCGTGCAGTTCACGATCGCCGGCACGACGACGAAGCACCTGTTCGCCGATCACGACATCGACAACGTGGTGGTGACCGGCGTGCCGATCACACTCGACCTCGAGTCGCGGTTCCGCATCGCGCAGCACACGCTGCCGCTGCCGTACGGCAAGATCGCGCGCCTCGCGCTCGACGCCGCGGTGATCCCGGCGATCGACCCGACGGCGGACAGCCTGCAGGATCTGCTCGCGAACGCGGCCGACTGCACGAGCGTCGGCCAGGCGATCCAGGACGCCCTCGGCTTCGGCGGCGCGACGTTCTGGGCGTCGGCGTGCATCGGCGGGATGGGCCTCGTCGCCGACGAGGTCTACGCGCAGATCTTGGACACCAATGCGCTCCTGGACCTGAACATCTCGGGCGAGGCGCGCGCGGCCGACACCGACGGGGACTACAAGATCGATCGCCTCGGCTCGGGCAAGTGGACGGGCACGATGACGTACGACGCGGCCGACGGGACGCTCGCCGACACGGCGACGTTCACCGGCTCGCGGATGCCTGGCTTCTGATCGCCTGATCGAGCAGCGCCCGCACACGGTGGGTGAGGTCCTCGGGCGAGAAGGGCTTCGCGAGGAAGTGGGTTCCCGGTGGGAGGTTGCCACCGTCGGTCGACTCGTAGGCATAGCCGGAGACGAGCAGCGCCAGGAGCTCGGGCCGCCGGCGCTTGAGCTCGGCGACCATCTGCGGGCCGCTCATCAGCGGCATCACGACGTCGCTCACGACCAGGTCGATCGGGCCTGCGTAGGACGCCTCGACCGCGAGGCCTTCGAGGCCGGAAGCGGCGGATAGCACCCGATACCCGAGCTCGCGCAGGGTGCGCTCCGCCAGCGCACGGACCTGCGGCTCGTCCTCGACGAGGAGGATGGTCTCGTGCCCGCGTCCGCCCGCGCTCGTGAGCTCTGGTGGCATCGCCTTGCGTGACGGTGCCCCTGTCGAGGGAAGCAGCACGACGAACGTGGTACCGAACGGCTCGCTGTACACGCGGATGTGGCCGTGCGCCTGCTTCACGATGCCGTAGCTGGTCGCGAGGCCGAGGCCGGTCCCCTTGCCGCGCGTCTTCGTCGTGAAGAACGGCTCGAAGATGTGCGGTAACACCTCGGGCGCGATGCCCGCGCCGCTGTCGGTGACGCGGATCGCGATCCAGCGGCCCGGGTCGATGCCGGCGAGGGCTCCTGCCTCATCGGCATCGATATCGATGGCGAGCGTCTCGATGGTGAGCTTGCCGCCGCGCGGCATGGCATCGCGCGCATTGATCGCGAGGTTGAGCACCACGTTCTCGAGCTGCCCCGGATCGACGCTCACCACCTCGAGGCCCGGCTGCGCGAGCGTGACGAGCTCGATGTCCGCGCCGAGCACCCGGCGCAACATGCGATCCGCGCCGAGCACGAGCTCGCTCACGTCAACGGAGGATGGCGCCACTACCTGGCGTCGCGCGAACGACAGCAGCTGACGCGTGAGACCGGCGCCATGACTGGTCGCGGCGTCGATCTGCGCCAGCTCGGAGCTGGCGGGATGCTCATCCGGCAGCGTGCGCCGCGCGAACACCACGGACGCCGAGATCACGGTCAACAGGTTGTTGAAGTCGTGCGCGATCCCACCTGCGAGCCGTCCCAGCGCCTCGAGCTTCTGCGCTTCGAACAGCTGCCGCTGTAGTCCGCGCACCTCGGAGACATCGCGAATGATGGTCGAGAAGTACTGCGGGCGGCCTCGGTCGTCACGGTGCGCGAGCAGCACCTGGGACACCGGGATTTCCCGCCCATCGCGCGTGCGCAGCGAGGTCTCGCCCGTCCACACCCCTTCGCGCACCGCAGTGGGGATGGCCTCGTCGACGAGGCGCTTCGCCGCCCACGGCGGATGGAAGTCGCTGATCCGCAACTCTGAAAGGTCCTCGTTGGCGCCGAGGCCGACCAGCCTGCGCCCCGCGGCATTGAGGTAGACCGCTCGCTGCTCGGGGTCCGCGACCCCGACGAAATCGGTCGTGGCTTCGAGGATCGCCACCAAGCGGCGGTGCGCTCGTTCGGCGCACTCCAGTGCGTGCAGGTCCGCCGTGAGCTTTGCGTTCGCCCGGGCGAGCTGCTCCGTGCGCTCTGCGACGCGCGCCTCGAGCTCAGCGTTCGAGCGCAGCAGGATCTCTTCGGCGCGCTTGCGCTCGGTGATGTCCCGAGCGATGCCGACCGTGCCGACCACCTCGCCGCCATCCCCGAGGATCGGTTGCTTGATGGTCTCGATCCACCGCACGCTGCCGTCGGCCTCCGGATGCTCCTCGACGACGCGCCGCCTCGCGCGCGTTTGCATGACGATCTGATCGTCGGCCTGGTACTGCTCGGCGTGCTCGCGCGGCGAAAAATCGAAGTCGGTTTTTCCGAGGACATCTTCGGGCCCCTCGACGCCCAGCGAACGGAGCAGCGGCCGATTGACGGCGAGGAAGCGCCCTTCCTTGTCCTTCATCCACGCGATGTCGGGAATGCTATCGATCAGCGCGCGCTGATGGCGATGCGCGGTATCGAGCTCGCGCTCGAGCCGCTCGACCAAGTCCCGATCCAGGATTCGAGGATCTCGCCTATCGCCTCCCACCGCTCAGGCTTAGCACCGCAGCCTCGAGTGGGGCGAGCAGCTCGTCGTCGAGCCGCGCGTCACGCTGCTCGGCGAATCGCTGCTGCGCGCCCTTGAGCCCGTCGAGCAGCGTATCGATGCGCGCGAGCTCGCCGCGCGTACGCAGCTCACGTCGCAGCGTGGCGCACGTGTAGTGGACGCAGCGCCCCGGCCGGTGTGCGACGGCGAGCGTGCATCCGGTCTCGCCACGGAACGCACACCCGGCGTGCACCGTACGTGGAGGGCGGAGGTCACGTGGGCGCGTGCCCGCCTGGGCGAGCGCGGCCACCTCGTCGTCGGAGAACAAATCCGCGGTGACGGCGCTGCAGCAGTCGCCGCCCGGGAACGCGCCGCGTGGGGGCCGCTTGCCGCGGGCGCAGCTCGCACATGCCGTGACCTCCGCGAGCGCGGCGGCGACCTGGTGCTTGTGCGTGCGGACCTCGAGTGCGGCCGCGCGCTCCGCAGCCGACGGTACGGCCGCGCGCTCGCGGCGGAGCCTGCCGTGCAACGCGAGCAGCTCGTCGGCGCGCGACGGGACCTGACGGACCCGGACCAACAGGCGTTCGACGGCGATCAGCACGCCCGGACCTTACTCCCTCACTCGGCGCTCGACCACTCGACGAACAGGCCGACGCCGCCACCCGCGCGGTCGCCGGCCCGCACGCCAACTCCGACCGCGGTACGGTCGTTGTTGATCAGCATGCGATCGACCTGGAGCTCGGCGCTGCTGCGGCCGGGAGTGCGCGGACGAACGACACCGCGTACGCGCGCCTTCTGATCCGCGGAGTACCGCTCGAGTTCGGCGTGCTCGATGCGGCCGTACGCCGAGGCGCCGCGGTACTGGTCCGAGTGCGCGTCGACGCGGTCGAGCACGAGCAGGTGCGGCAGGTTCGCCGCCATGAACGACAGCACGCTCAGCTGATCGCCGCGCGGCGCGACCACGGTCGAGCTCGCCGGCAAGTCGGGGGCGCTCACATACACGGGGTTGCCGCGCGTGTTGATCGACATCGCCTCGGCGAGGCCCGCGTTGCTGGCACCGCCGAGCGACTTGATCGGGTTGCCGGGCGAGCCAGACAGCGTGAACCGCGCGCCCCCGCCTGCGCTCGCGAGCGACAGCTGGCGCATCACCGCCGGCGGCAGCTCGTGCTCGAACGTCACGCTCAGCTGCCCTTTGGGCTGCGCGTCGGTGAACGCGAGCTCGCCCGCGACCAGCTTGTAGGTCCTGCCCATGATCCCGACCGAGCCACTCTCGACGGTGAGCGCGCCCCGGGTGGTGACGCCGTCCTCGCGCACGCGCACCGCCAGCTCTCCCCGCGCGGTGATGTCGATCGGCGCCTGCTGGACGTGGATCAAGCTCGGCATGTGGATGCGGATGTCGAGCGGGCGGCGCTTGCGCGGGGCCGCGGCGGCGGGGCGGACGGCGGCCGGCAGCTTGCCCGCGCGCGCCGCCGTCGTGTCGAGGTAGATGATGTCGCCCGACACCGACGCGAGCTCGGGCGCGTGGCTGCGGTCGAGGCGATCCGGGATGAGGAGCGAGAGGCTGTTCACCGTCGCGTCGACGACCGGCACCGACCTCGCCAGCTCCACGTCGATCGCGAGGTCGAAGCTCGCGGTCGCGCGCGGCGCGTCGTGCATGCCGAGCATCGGCGTCCCCGAGAGCAGCCAGTTCCGCGCGGCGAGCGCGAGGTGGACCTGGCGCGGCTTGAACCGCTCGAGCGAGACGAAGCCAGCGCCGGTGATCGTGCGATCCGCGACCTGCCGGTCGCGCTCGTGCAGCGCGAGCGACTTGATGCGCAGGCCGGTCGGCTCACTCGCGACGGACAGCTCGATGTCGTGCCACCGGCGCGTGCTGCCGGGGACCGCGAACGCGCCGCCCTTGACGTCGAGCGTGCCCGCCACGCTGGCGTCCTCGATGGACAGGCCATGCGCGCCGCGGACGAGGGCCAGCTTGCCGGTCATGTCCCAGTCGAGCGTGCCGACCTGATGCTTGCCGAGCTTGGGCGCGAGGAAGGCGGGTAGCGCGGCGGCGAGCGGCGCGTGCGTGGCCCTCGCGGCGAGGTCGATCGCGACGCGGTCCTTGGCCGAGCGGTCGATCGCCGCGGTGATCGAGATCGCGTCGCCGTGCGTGAGCTTCGCCATCAACCGCGCGGGCGTGCCCTGCGCGGTGATCGTCGCGCGCGCCGGTGAGCCCGCGGCGGTCGGCAGGTCGGAGACGGCGATGCGGGCGTCGAGCACGGGTGCCGCGAGCGGGCCCTTCACCGCGATCCGCCCGTCGAGGCGGCCGCCGAGCTCGGCGAGCTTGGCCTTCAGGAACGCGAGGCTCGCGAGCTCGCGCTCGGGCAGCTCGAGCACCGCGTCGATCGCCGCCGAGCCGCGGAGCGCCTTGACGGCGAGCTTGCCGCCGGCGACCGGCGAGGCCGTGGTGACGGTGCCGGCCAGCGTCGCGATCGGTGTTGTCTCGTCGCGCAACCACACCTGGCCGCTCGCCGCGAGCGCGAGCCCGCGCTGGCTCGACGACAGATCGGCGTGGAGGGCCACCCGCTGCTGCTCCTGCTTGACCTTGCGCGCGGTGAGCGCGACGTCGATCGTGCCGGTCGGGCGCGCGGCGGTGCCCGCGATGTCGACGTGGAGCTCGACGTCACCGGCGGGCAGCTTGCCGCGCAGGCGCGCCGGAAGCAGGTCCGCGAGCTCGGCGAACGACCGGCGTGCGACGTCGAGGTCGAGCGAGAGCGCGCCGTCGGTGCGCAGCGCCGGCTTGCCGCCGCGCTTGGTGAGGGGCACCGACGCGGCGAGCGTGGCGACCATCATGCGGTCCTTCGCACGCGCGACGCTCACCTTCGCGGTCAGCCCGGTCTCGTTCGCCGTCCCCTTCGCGCTCACCGCGAGCCCGAGCTTGTCGAGCGCGAGCGCGAGGTCGTACGCCGCCTGCTTGCCGGTCGGGGTGCGCTCGAGCCCGAGCGTCCCGGACACCGAGCCGGTGAGCTTCGGCTGCTTGCCCGCGAGGCGCGCCATCGACGCGAGGTCGAGCCGATGCAGGCCCACGCTCGTCGTCGCGCGCACCAGCTGCTTGCGCTCGAGCTCTGCATGTCCGGCGAGCGAGACCGCGCCGCCGGCGACGCGCACGCGAGTCGGCTCGAGGTCGACCACGAGGGCGCCCTCGAGATTGCCGCTCGCGTGGATCGCGAGCTCCACGCTCGGCGGCAACGGCACGCGCGTGGACAGCACGATGCCCGCGGCTTCGAGCGCATCGATCACCTCGGCGGGCGTGCCGCGCACCGTGACGCGTCCGGTGACCTGCTTGTCCTCGGCGAGGGCGCCGCGCGCCTCGATCGACACCCCGGGCGCGCTCGCGTGTAGCAGCTCGAGCGAGAGCTTGCCGTCGTGTGCGCTCACCGCCGCGCTCAGGCCGTTGACCGCGAGCTTGCCGATCTTCGTCGGGCCGACGGCCACGCCGAGCCGCGCATCGAGCTCGCCGGGCGCGAGGCCCGCACCGGCGACGTGGACGAACAGCGAGCTCTCGACGAGCGGCCGCTCCTTGCCGGGCGACGCGACGAGGTCCGAGCGCAACCCGGTGCCGGCGAGCGCGACCTCGTAGCGCGGGCGCGCGAGGTCCGAGAGATCGACCGTGCCGTCGAGCGCGAGGCGCGCGCCGCCGGTCTTGACCTCGCCGTCGACGACGAGCGCCCCGGCGGGCCCGCCGATCGAGACATCGATCGACGCGTCGTCGGCGAGCAGCTCTCGACCGAGCAGAGAAGCGAGACGTTTGTCATCGACCACGAGGCCGGCGAGCGTGATCGCCTGCGTGCCCGCCAGGCGCTTGCCGTCGAGATGGAGCTGCGCGCCGACGTGGTCGATGCCGATCGCGCCCGCGACGACCTTGGCGATCTCGAGCGCGAGGCCATCCGCGCGGCGCTGCACGCTGAGCGCATCGACGCTGACCGCGAGCTCGCGCGCCGGCGCACCAGGCTTGGCGATGGTGGCGACGGCGCCGAGGTCACGCAACGAGAGCTCGACCTCCTTGGCGACTGGGCGCGCCGCGAGTGTGCCGGCGACGTGGAGGTCGCGAACCACGATCGTCGAGCCATCAGGCTTGGTGATCGTCGCCCCTGCGGTCACCGAGAGCTGCTCGACGCGGATCGACGCGAGCGGCTTGCGCTTGCTCGGCTTCATGAGGCCGGTGAGGTTCGAGCGGCCGTCTGCCGACTTCACGAGCTGGACATCGAGGCCCTCGATCGCGAGCTTCTCGATCACCGGTGTGCCGGCGACGAGGCTGCCGCGATCGAGCGCTACCCGCACTGCCCGCACGCCCAGCGCAGGCCGGCCCTGCGCATCGCTGATCTTCAGGTCTCCGAGCTCGATGTCGTGGAACAGGAAGCTGTAGTCGAGCGAGCCGAGGCTCACCTGCCCGTTCACCGCTGCGGCGAGCTTGGCCTCGATGCGGCCGCGCACGAAGCTCTTGCCCCACGGCGTCTGCAGGAACACGAGCGCGAGCACGACCAGGCCGACCAGCGAGGCCAGCGTGATGCCCGCGATCCGCGCGATGCGGCGCGGCAGCGAGCGGCGGCGACGCGCCGACATCAGAAGGCCTCTCCGATGCGGAGCAGCACCAGCAGGTGATCGAGGCCGGGCGCCGCGAGCTCGCCGTGATCGAGAGCGCGGTAGCTGACGTCGACCGCGATCGGCAGGTACCAGCTGCGCAGGCGCGCGCCGAGACCGATGGCCGCCGACACGCCGTCCTCGGTGGGATCGAGCCCCGCGCCGGCCGCGCCCGCGTCGACGAACACGGCGGCGCCGTAGAACTTGCGGAACGGCAAGAGGCGCAGCTCGAGGCTCGCCTCGACCAGGCTCTTGCCGCCGACCTCGACGTCGTCGCACATCGCGGTCGCGTCCGCGCACACCGTCGGCGACAGCCGATCGCGCCCGAAGCCGCGCATGCCGAACGCACCGCCGCCGAACAGCCGCGGCCCGAAGGGCAC
>DATLHR010000187.1:0-19365 GCA_035539815.1 Kofleriaceae bacterium | reverse complement strand
GCGCGATCGCGTGGACCTCGTGCATCCGGTCGTCGTCGACGTCGGTTGCCGCAACACGGTGTTCAACGCCCAGGCGCAGAGCGCCGCGTCGCTCGTGCCCGAGCTGCTCGCGCGCGGCGAGCGAGACAACGATCGAGAGTCCGGAATTCCTCATCCGGCGCAGTGTGCGCTCGCCGCGCGCGCCGATGCAAGCTACGGCGGGTGTGGCGAGCGCGCGACACGCATCGCGATGCGCCGTTCTGACAACGCGCCGCGGGCTGCTGAGGCCACGCGCGGCCTCGGTTCGCGCGGGCGATCACCGCGATCGTGGCGCAGCGGCAACACGCGCGCGCGGCGCTGCGCGCGACGCGCAACGAGGTGCGCGAGGAAGCGTGGCGCCGTCGCAACACGGCCGCGCGTCGCAGCATGCAGCTGCGATCGAGTTGCTGCGGTGGCGTGACGTGACGAGCGCGCGCTGCCGCGCTGGCACGGCGCGACCGCGGCAACGCGTGGCATCGCGCGCTTGGCGCGCGGGATCGTCGGGGAACCCGCCGGCATCATCGCTGCTGTGGCTCACGGTCCATGCGAACCACGACGTTCTCTCTCGCCATCATGCTGCTCACCACCCGCCTCGCGCACGCCGACGCCGATGCATCGGAGCCGACCTTCACGATCGCCACCGATCCGATCGCCTTGGCGTACGAGACGTACACGCTCTCGCTCGCGCGCCGCGCCAGCTCGCACGTCGCCCTGCGCGCCGACGTCGAGTACACGCCCGACTCGATCGCGCCGCTCGGATCGCCGCACGGCGGTGCCCGCGTGGCGGCGAGCGTGCCGATCTACCTCGATCGCACCTTTCATGGTCCGTACGTGGAGCCGGGCGTGTTCCTGGCCCGGCATCGGGCCCTCGCCGTCGATGGGCTGGGCGGCATCGGCTACAGCGAGCCGTACGAGCTCACCGGCACCTCGATGGCGGTCGGCTGGCAGGCGACGTTCCGATCGGGGTTCACGATCCACGCGGCGATCGGCGCGGATCGGATCCGCAGCGGCGGCCTCGTCACGACCATGCCGACCTCGTACGTGCGGGTGGGCTACGCCTGGTAGGGCGGACGTGCGTCGCGACAGGGATGTCAGGATTTCGCGCAAGGCGGCAAAGTCACCACCGGCGACTGACACGAGTTTGACGACGGCACGGGCTGGCAAACGCAGGCGTGGCGCGGACTTCCATGGCGTGGTCCGAGCTGGCACCGCGCCTGCTTATGTCCGCGGCCATGATGACCACGGTCCGTCGCTTCGCCCTCCCCCTCTCGCTCGTCGCCGCCGCAGCAGCCCCCGCGGTCGCGGATGACGTCGAAGGCCCGGTGACGCACACGGATCAGCTCGTGGTCGTGACGCCCAACCCGCCGATCGTGATCACCAATGGCGCGCCCGCCGCTCCGGCCATGGCCGCCGCCGGCCCGAGCACGGTCGCGCCGACCCCGGTCGCGCAGCCGGCGACCACGGCGCCGCAGAACGAGGACTGGAGCAACGTCAACCACATCAACGGCCAGCTCGTGAAGGTCGGCGAGAAGAACGAATATCTGGTGAAGTTCAAGAAGACGAACGTCGCCACCAACCCGATCGGTTACCTGTTCGGTTTCTACGGCGTGTCGGTCAGCCACGCGCTGTCGAATCACGTCGCGCTCCGCCTGGACGCGAACCTGTTCAACATCGAGAACACCAGCGGCTACGAGTTCGGCGTCAGCCTGCCGATCTACTTCCGGCGCACCTACTCGGGCCCGTTCTTCGAGCCCGGCCTCATCACGCGCGGCTTCCGCAACAACTACGACTACGCGTACGACTGCTACGACTGCGGCAGCGATACCGAAACGATGACCGGCCCCGAGATGCTGTTCGGGTGGCACTGGATCTTCGACTCGGGTCTCAACGTCGCGATGGCGTTCGGCGCCGCGCGCGACCTGAGCTCGGACCAGATGGACTACGACGTCGACGTCCAGCCGGCCGGCTACTTCCGGATCGGCTACGCGTTCTAGTCGAAGCGGACGTACACCTGCACGTGGCACGTGCACGAGGCCGTCTTGGCGATGTGCTACGCGGCGGCCTGCTGCGCCGGCGGTGCGCAGCGGGTCTCGGGCGGCAGCATCGGCTGCACCTTCGCCGCCCACAACGTGCAGCAGTCGAGGCCTTCCATGCCGGGCAGCTGCGCGAGCCGCTTCTCGATGTACCCCATCACCTCGTAGATGCGCTCGCCCGGGAACAGGCCCGCCACGCAGCGCGCGGCCTCCTCGTCGGTCTTCACGCCACCGCCGACGGGCGCATAGAACGCGCGTGCAATCGCGCGGACGAACTTCTGCGCGAACGGGCGCCCTTCGAGGCGCTCGCGCGCATTGTTGAAGTAGTACGCGAAGTGGCGGCGCTCCTGCTTCGCGATGCGGCGGCACAGCTCCGCGAGGACCGGGTTCTGCGTCGTGCGCGCCAGCTCCTCGTACGCCTGCGTGGTGAGGCACTCCTGGAGCGCGCCCCAGAACATCCACAGTGCGATGAACGTCCTGGGCATCGCCTTGGCGATCGCGCCCTGCGCGAGGTCCTCCACCTTCGCCTTGAGGCGCGCATTGGAGCGGATCGCCGTCGCGCGCTCGGTGGCGCTCGGCACGCGCACGCCGCACTCCTCCATCAGCCGCGTCAGCGCGTAGCTGTGGAAGTACTCCTCGTAGTTCCACATCGTGAGGAACGTGAGCAGCTCGGGATCGCGCGCGACCTTCAGGCGCGACACCTCGAGGAAGTAGTGCACCGTCTGGCTCTCGATGTCCGCGAAGTAGTGCAGGCTCTCGACCTCTTGCTGCGTCAACCCGTGCTTGCGCGCGGTGTCCCAGTCGAGGTCCTCGAACTGGATCTTGTGCGAGACGGCGATGTGCTGAGCGATGTCTGACACTGCTTCCCTCGTTCCCGGCGGCCCCCGGGCTCGTTCTGTACGTTCTACGTGCCCGGCCGGATCACCATCCGGATGGGCGCTGCAGCCTATTACAACCGTGCCCCCTCGTCACCGGGGCCAGGGCACGAGGTGCGCGGCCATCACATCCGGGTCCCAAGCCCCCAGCTCCATGAGGGAATCTCGCGCCGCCTCGGCTCGGGCGATGCCGCCGGCGCCCCCCTCCAGCCACCCGCGCAGCATGCGAACGATCTGGACGTAGGCCGCCATCCCGTGGGTCGCGAGCTGGGTCTCGGCGGTCTCCAGCTCGACCTTGGCCGGCGCCGGTGCGCCCTCCCACGCGTGACACGCCGCGCGCACGAGGTGGCCGAGCGGTGCGGCCCATGCGGCGCCTTCGTCGAGCAGCGTGCTCGCGTGCACGCGTGCCTCGCGCAGCCGCTCCGCGACCGGCCGGCGGTGGTCCGCGAGCGCGATGCGCGCCCGCAGGTGCGTGAGCTCGAGGCGCGGCAGCTGCAGGCGCGCTAGCCCGAGCTTGTCGAGCTGGACCCATGCATCGCGGATCCGATGGCCGGCGCTCGCGGCATCGCCCGTGTAGAGATCGATGTTCGCCGCGGCGATCACCGCCTGGGCGCGCGGCAGGTAGAAGCCGTCACCGAGCGTGCGCTCCGCGCTCTCGAGCTGTGCGCGCGCCTCGTCGGGCTTGCCCCGTACGAGCCACGCGTGGTTGCAGGTGCCGAGGCGCAGCGCCTGCGCGGCGGCGACGTCGCCGCGCTCGATCGCGTCGCGCAGCATGTCATCGGCGAGGCGCGGCAGCTCGATCCACTCGCCGAGATAGAACAGCGTCGCGAGCCAGAACGCCTCTCCGACGCCGAGCTCCCAGCGGCCGCCGAGGCTGGTGCGCGAGCTCGCGCGTGGAGCGCCATCGCGCAGCGAGGCGGAGCGAAAGCCATGGTCGCGCAGCGCCGCGAGCCCGGGCTCGAGCTGTGCGTGCGCTTCGCGCCAGCGCCCGTTCATGTGCGCCGCGAGGCCGAGCGCAGTGCGCGCGAACCCGAGCAGGTGCGGCTCGCCGAGCTTGCTCGCCACCGCCTCGAGCCGGGCGGTCACCGCCTCGAGCGGTCCGCGGTTGCGACTGCCGCCGCGCGCGGCGTAGCAGGCCTCCTGCGCGAGTGCGAGACACACGCGCACCGAGTCGCCCGCGTCGAGCGCCGCCCGCAGCAGCTCCGCTTGCACCACGCGGCCGAGCGTCGGATCCACGAACGAGAGGCCGCTGGAGATCGAGTACAGGATATCGGTGGCGAGGAGCTCGGCACGCGGGATGTCGGCGGGCGCGCGCTCGACATGATCGAGCCCGCGCAGCTTGGCCTGTACCCATTGCGCGGCGAGCTTCGTGCGCGACGCGCGGGCCGACAGCGGGACGCGCAGGCCGATCTGCGCGAGCAGCTGCTCGGCGGCGGGCAGCGCTTCCTCCATGCGCCCGCGGCGGAGCAGCGCCTCCACGCGCAAGCGGTGCAGATCGAGCGCCTCGGCGTCGTCGACGAGTTGGGCCGCGTGGTCGTAGATCATGGCGGCCTCGTCGAGCTGCCCCGCGCACGCGAGTGCGAACGCCTTGCGGCGCATCAGGTCGCGCTGGCCGGCGGCGTCCCACGGCCCGTATGCGAGCGCGATCTCGTACAGCTCCGCGGCGCGTGCGAACGCCAGCGCTGCCTCGGCGCGCTGCGCGGCGTGCTCGGCGTGGTGCGCGGCGTTCGCCGGGTGCCCCGCCGCGAGCCAGTGCTCGACGACGGCGAGCGAGTCGAGGCGCTCGACGCCCTGCACCGCCTCGAACGCGCGCGCGATCGCCTCGTGCCAGCTCGCCTTCGATTCCGGATCCAGGCTCGCGAGCACGGCGCTGCGCACGTAGTCATGCGCGGGGTGCAGGATCATCTCGCCGTCGACCTGGCGCAGCGTCGCGAGCCGCTCGGTGGTCAGCTGCGACGCCTCGTCGAGCCCGGCGTCGACGCCGGCCGCGTGCGCCGCGATCTCGACGGGCAGCGGGCGCGCCGCGATGCTCGAGACCGCGAGCAGCGCCTGGGCGTCGAGCGACAGCCGCCGCATGCGCTCGCGCACGAGGTCATCCATGCGCGTGCCCGCGGGGAGTCCGCCGGCGCGCGCCATCTCGGACAGCGCGAGCGGGTTGCCCCCCGCCGCCGCCACGATCGCGGTCGCGCGGCTGCCGTCCTCGGCGAGCTGCTTGACCAGCGCGATCGCGTCGTCGTCGGCGAGCGGCGTCAGCTCGAGCTCGCGCACATCACCGCGGCGCGCGCCGCCACCGGGCGGCCGCCGCAACTGCGCGACGACGCCGAGGTAGTCCTCGGGCCGGTGCGCGACCAGGATCAGCATCCCGGGCGCGGCGCCATGGATGAGCTCGGCGAGGAAGCCGCAGCTATCGGCGTCGCCCCAGTGTGCGTCGTCGACGAACACGATCACCGGGCGGGTCGTCGCGAGCCCCGCGATCACCTCGCGCAGCGCGCCGAACCCGCGCACGCGTAGCTCCTGTGGATCGGGCGCGACGGTCGCCTGCTCGAGCGCCTCCGCGAGCGCCGGCACGCGCCGCATGACCGGGAACAAGCGTGCGAGCGCGGCGGCCTCGCGCGGCAGCAGCTCGGCGAGGCGGTCGGGGGGCAGCCCGAGCAGCGCGCCGGTCAGCGCATCGACGACGCCGTCGAGCATCTTGAACGGCACCGCCTCGCGCTCGAAGCACCGGCCCTCGAGGACGAACACCGCATCGCCGGCGTTGCGCAGGAAGCGGCGCACCAGCGTGCTCTTGCCGAGGCCACTCTTGCCTTTGACCAGCACGGCGACGCCGCGCCGTCGCGCATCCGCGAGCGCACGCTGGAGCTCCGCGGTCTCGAGCTCGCGTCCGACGAAGCTCGGCGGCGGCACGCTGCGCGCGAGCGCGCGGGTCGTCCTCGACGGTGCGGCGCCGAGCTGCGTGAGGATCGCGAGCCCGCTCGGGCGCGCGGCCGGCGACGGCTGGAGCAGCGTCATGCACAGCCGCGCGAGGTCCATCGGCACCTTGGGCACGACGAGCGCCGGGTTCGCGGGCGCCTCGGTCTGCTTGCGCGTCATCACCTGCTGCGACTCGCCCTCGAACGGCCGTCGCCCGGTGAGCGCCTCGTACAGCATGCAGCCGACGGCGTACCAGTCGCTGGCCTCGGCGAGCGGCTGATCGGCGGCCTGCTCGGGCGACATGTACACGGGCGTGCCGACGGCGAGCCGCTCGGGATCGCCCTCGGCGACGCCGGCGACCAGCCCGAAATCGAGCAGCGCCGCGCGACCCTGCGCGGTGACCAGCACGTTCGACGGCTTGAGATCGCGGTGCAGCTTGCCCGCGCGGTGCAGCGCGATCAGGGCGTCGACGAGCTGGATCAGCGCACCGCGCAGCCGTGCGTCGTTGTATGGCGACGCGAGGATGTCCTGTCGTGATCGCTGCGGCCCACCGTGACCGCGCGGCGGCCGCACCCAGTCGATGAAGGAGATGCCCTCGACGAGCTCCATCGTGAAGAACCACTGCGTCCCGGACGCGTGCAGCTCGTGGAGCGCGACCAGGTTGGGATGCGTGATGTCGGCGAGCGCGCGGAACTCGCGCTTGAAGCGATACAGGTCGCGCCCGCTCGCCTGCCGCAGCAGCTTGAGCGCGACCTCGCGCTGGAGCTGCCGATCGTAGACGCGATACACGGTGCCGGCGCCACCTGCGCCGAGCGTGCCCCTGATCTCGAACCGTCCGTGGCCGAGCGCGTCCATCGCGTCCGACCACGATAGCCCCAGCGCTCGGTCTAGTGGGGGCAGTCGGCGAGGAACTTGTCCTCGATCTGGTGCGACCGCTCCTCGTATCCTGCGAAGAACAGGTACGCGGTGTACGACGCGACCTGGATGTGGCGAACCGCCGGGTCGGGTTGCATGGCGTGGTGATCCTACCCGAGCTTGCCCGCGAGCCAGGCCTCGAGCTGGCGTAGCGCCCACGTGCGCGGCACCGTCGACACGGAGGCCCGTCCCCGGCTTCGTTCGGCGCGGCTCAGGGTGCGAAGGAGGAGGCGCGCGTCGGCGGCCTTGCGATCGGGCTTGGGCCACGCGCCGAGCGCGGCGAGCTGGCGCGCGGGCAGCCCGGCCGCGCGCGCGTCGTCGATCAGCTGGTCCCAGCTCCGCTCGCGATAGAACCGCCCGCGCGCGAGCTCGACCAGCGCGACCCGCGTCTTCGCCGTCAGCATCGGCGCGCGGGCGAGGCCATCGCGGAGGTTGACGAGCGCGTCCGAGGTCGCGGTCGCGCACCTGCCCGGCGAGTATGGCTATCGCGCGACCGCGACCTCGTCGTCCGCGATCAGCTCGCCGGATGCGAACGCGCGATAGATGCCGCCGATGCCGCGCATGCCGAACGGCGCGAGCTCGGCCGCGCGCAGCGCACCCATGCTCGCGGCGCCCCAGACCTCGATGCCGCGCGCGAGCGCGACCAGCAGCTCCTTGTGCCAGACCGCGGCCATCCGCTCGAAGTAGCCGTCGATGATCGCGATCCGTCGCACGCCCCCGCGCTTGACCGCGCGGAGCACGTCGCCGACCGCCACCGGCGGGAGCACGCGGGCGCCGGGGAGTCGCGCGGCGACCTCGGCGGCCGGCAGCGTGGGGCCGACGTAGACGAGGGTCGTCATCCCATCGCCTCGATCTGCGTCGCGAGCCCCGGCACGATCACCTTCACCACGGGCACGCCGAGCGCGGGGTGCGTGAGCTCGACGGCGATCACCTGCTCGAACCCGCGTTCGCGCAGCGCGCAGACGATCAGCTCGAGCTCGTGGCCGAGGCCGCGCGCGGTCACCCGCGGCAGCTCGTCGAACGCCGCCGGCTCATCACACGGCGACGTGACGTGCGCCCAGATCCCGGCGAGCAGCTCGGGATCCGTGGCGCGCGCGTAGTCGAAGGGGAAGAAGTCGTCGCGCGCGCCCGCGATGTACGTCAGCCGGGTCTGCGCGGCCTCGGTCAGGGCACGCGCGAGCGCGATCTCCGGCACGAGGTGCGCGCCGAACCCCTGGTAGAAGCCGAGCGTGCGCCACGCCGGCTCGTTCGGGTCCTCGATGATCGCGGCGCCGATCGCGGGGACGATGCCCGCGAGGTCCCACGCGATCACGCGCGCGCCCGCCGCCGTGATCCGCTCGATCAGGCCGCGGCACACCGGATCCTCGACGGTGTCGAGGACGATCCGCCGATCGCCCGCGCGCAGCCGCCACGTGGCTTCGGCGTCGCGCTCGATCACCTCGCACAGCCCGTGCACGATCGCCTCGACGAGCACGTTGCCCGAGGCGAGCCCGTTCGACGAGATGTCGAACACCGGCGGGCGGGTGAACGTCGTGTCGAGCGTGACCGCTTGCTCGGGCACGAGCACCGGTGCGCCGCCCACGAGCTCCCAGCCCTCGACCCAGCGCCAGCGCGCGTCGAGGTCGAGCCTGCCGCGCGGCCGCGGAAGCTTGCGGACGTCGACGGCGCGTCCGCGCAACGCGCGCGCCGAGCCGCGCACGACCGGCAAGGCCAGGTGCTCGGCGGTCCACGTCTCGAGGCTCTCCATGAGCGCGGAGACGCGGGCGGCGTCGGCGGTGATGCCCTTGCCCTGCTGCGTCGACAAGGACCGCCCCATCGGCCGGATCGCCGCGAACACCGGGATGCCGATCGTGTCGAGCCCGGTGAGCTCCGCGATCCGCGTGATCTGCGCCCTGCCCCGCGACCGTTCGAACCGCCGCCAGGTCGCGTCCAGCGTCGCCGCGCGGTGCGTGCCGTCGCGCAGCACGGAGGGCGCGTCGAGCACCTGGTCGTAGAACCGCAGCGGCATCTGGCCGCGCAGCATACTGCTATGCTCGACGCGTGCATCGCTGGTGGATCGTCCTCGTGCTCTCGCTGGCTGCCTGCAAGACCGGCGGCGAGTACGTCACCGGCGATCGCGGGCCGAGCGAGGTCGATCGCGGTGAGGCCAACGGCCGCATGTTCGACTTCGTGTCCAACAAGCCCGAGGGCGACGACTGGCAGATCCGCATCCGCGGCACGTCGCTGTGGGTGTCGTACGGGAACGAGGACTCCACGGACGAGCTGGGCGCGCGCAACCTGACCGACAAGGAGGCGCGCAAGGTGTGGAAGCTGATCGACAAGCTCGAGATCCCCGAGCGCAAGAAGGGCAAGAAGGACGAGGACGAGGGCTACGTGCAGCTACGTCTCCGCGAGCCCGGCGGTGAGGAAGGCCACGACATCTTTCAGATCTACGTGTCCCGCGCGACCGAGGACGACGACGTACTCGAGCTCGCGGAGTATCTGCGCGAGCTCGTCGCGAAGTATCACAAGGAAGAGCCGAACTTCTGAGCGCCGACTCCCTCACGCGCGCCCAACGGTGAGGTCCGTGCTCGTGGGTCATAGTCGAGTGTGCAGCTCGAGCTCCTCGATTCGCGATCTCCCATGGTCGAGCAGGTCTGGAGGGAGCTCGACGGCAGCGCGAGCTCGTTCTTCGTGTCGTGGGGGTGGATGGAGAGCTGGCTGGCCTGCCTGCCCCGCGCGCACCAGCCCCGACTCGCCGTGTTCCGCGACGACGGCCGCCCGGTCGCCGCCTGCTTCCTCGGGCGCCGCCGGGTCCAGCGTCTCGGCGTCGTGTCGAGCCGCGCGCTGTTCTTGAACGCCACGGGCGACGAGCGGCTCGATGAGCTCTGCATCGAGCACAACGGGCTGCTCGGGCGCGAGCTCGGGGTCGGTGCGCTGGTGGACCTGTTGCCCGACGACTGGGACGAGCTATTCCTGCCCGGGCTCGCCGCCGGCGCGTTCGGTGGCCTCGCCGAGAACGTGATCCGCGGCGTCCGCGTGCGGATCGAGCGCACGGTGCCGGTCCACCTCGTCGATCTCGCGCGCGTGCGCGAGCAAGGCTACCTCGAGCTGCTCACCGGCCAGACGCGCGCGCAGATCCGCCGCGCCCGCCGCGAGGTCGGTGCGCTCGATCTCGAGATCGCCGAGGACGAAGCGACCGCGCGCTCGATCTATCGCGAGCTCGTCGAGCTCCATCAGCGCCAGTGGCGCGCGCGTGGCGAGCAGGGAGCGTGGGCGGATCCGTGGTTCGATCGCTTCCACCGCCACCTGATCGCCAAGCGGTTCGCGCACGGCGAGATCCAGCTCGTGCGCGTGCACGCCGGCGATCGGACGCTCGGCTGCCTCTACAACTTCGTCCATCGCGGGCGCGTGCTGCAGTACCAGAGCGGGTTCGCCGCGTACGATAACAAGCACATCAAGCCCGGCTTCCTCGCGCACGCCGCCGCGATCGAACAAGTGGCCGCCGATGGCCACGCGGTCTACGACTTCCTTGCCGGCGATCGCCGCTACAAGCGCAGCTTGTCCACGGATGCGAGCTCGCTCGTGTGGGCGCGACTGCAGCGGCTGCGCATGAAGTTCCTCGTCGAGGATCGCCTTCGCGAATGGGCGCGAACCCGTCGCACGCTGTCGCACCACGACGCGATCATGTCGCGCGACAGCCGCGACGCCTGAGACATCGCGATCTGCGTGCACGGTCCAGGTGCACCGTCGACGAGCGTCGTGGCTCCATGGGGTCATGCGCAACGTCCTTCCGTTCGTCCTCTCTCTGTTCACCGCCTGCGCCGCGACGGGCCCGCGCCCGGTCAACGTCGCCAGCGTCCGCAACGAGATCGACGCGACCATCCAGGCCGAGCATGGCGATCGCAGCGTGACCAGCATGGGCAAGGTCACGAGCGACCACGCCGTCGTCTACACCACGTTCGCCGCGGGCGGCCGCCAGGAGGAGACCTGGATCAAGGTCGCCGGTGCGTGGAAGCTCGAGAAGTCCGAGGAGCTCGTGCGCAACTGAGCCGGCGCGTCGGCTATGGCTTCACGCCGGCGGCGGCGTACAGCGCCTCGGTCTTGAACAGCACGCCCGCGCGCATCGTGAACACGGTGTGTCGCATCGCCTTGAGGTCGGCGATCGGATCGCCTTGTACGATCACGAGGTCGGCTCGCTTGCCGGGCGCGATCGTGCCGAGCTTCTTGTCGAGCTTCATCGCGCGCGCCGCGTCGAGCGTCGCCATGCGGATCACGTCGCGGGTCGGGATGCCCGCCCGCGCGAACAGCTCCATCTCGTGGTGGAGCATGATCCCGTTGATGTGATCGGTGCCGACCACGAGGTGCACCTTCGCCTCCCACAGCGCCTTCACCATGGCGAGGAGCTTGTCCCACGAGCGCGCGTACAGCTGCTGCGTGGCACCCGGCATCGGCAGGCCGCCGAGCATGAACGTACGGGCGGTCGCGAGCGGTAGCCGCGCCACGGTGTCCTCGAGCCCGGCGGGGACGCGTCCCGGCACGCCGACGAACATCGGCTCGAACGCAGCGAGCGTCGGGCACACCACGGTCTTCTTCTGGCGCAGCTGCTCGAACAGCTCGCGCACCTGCGGGCTGTCGAGCGCGAGGTCCGCGGCCTTGTCGCCCACGAGCGTGAACCGCGTCGTGTCGCGCGTGTCGGTGTCCTTGGTGACGAAGAAGTTCAGGAACAGCATGTTGATGTGCTCGATGCCGTCGTAGCCGGCGGCGATCACCTCGCTCGCGCGCATGTGCACCGGTACGTGACCGGAGACGAACATCCCGCGCGCATGGGCATCGGCGGCGAGCAGCGGCACGAGCTCGGGCCGCACCGAGTTGTAGATCTTGATGCCCTCGTAGCCGCGCTTCGCGAACTCTTCGACGGCGGCCTTCGCCTCGTCGGGCGTCTCCGCCGTGACCTTCGAGCCGGCGGCCTTCTCGCCGCGCCCCTCGATGAAGCCCAGGCGCACGACGTGCGGCCCGATCGCGGAGCCCGCGTCGAACCGCTTCTTGAGGTCGTCGAGCCGATCGGGATCGTTGCCGAGGTCGCGCACGGTCGTCACGCCGGCGGCGATGTCGAGCAGGCCGTCGGCCGCCGTGAGGTGCGTGTGCATGTCGATCAGGCCGGGCATCACGCCGAGGCCATCGACCGCCACGGTGTCGACGCCGGCCGGGATCTTGACCTTCCCCGTCGGGCCGACCGCCTTGATCGTATCTCCGAGCACGAGCACCGTCTGCCCCTGCGCCCACGTGCCCTTCTCGACGTCGAGCACGCGTGCGTTCGTCAGGGCGAACCCGGTCACCGGGCGGGTGGCGTGGAGCATCGCGAGCTTCGCGTCGCGCGCGCGTTCGAGCTCGTCCTGCTTGGCGAGCAGCGGCTCGACCGCCGTCTCCCACCCCGCCGGGACGACGGACGTCCACAGATGCGCCGTGCCAAACCAGCTGCCGTCGGGGCGGAACCAGGTGTAGCGCGGCTCGAGCCCGAGGCCGTCGATCACGTAGCCGACCAGGTGCTGGGTGTCGCCGTTCGCCGCGACGTCCAGCTCGGCGACCTGCTTCACTCGCGCCTCGCCGCCCGGCAACAGCGGCAGCACACCGCCCGCCTTGAGCGCGGCGGGCACGATCAGCCAGTCGATCGGGAGGTCGCCGATCGGCACGAACAGCGCGGGGCCGGCGACCTGGCGCTGACCGCGCTCCTCGGGGCTGTCCCAGCGCGCGACGTCGCCGGTGCGTTCGAACGTCGCCGAGAGCGGGCTGCCCAGCAGGTGGGTGCCGCTCGCGCGATAGCTCGCGAGCGTCCAGTCCGGTGCGAGCGCGAGCGTGGCGCTGATCTTCGAGCCGCGGCCGTTCTGCAGCTCGGCGTACTCGAGGCGGATCGTGCCGTCGGACGCCGTCGTCGTCGTGAAGGTCCCTGACGGCCGTCCCGAGGCGACCAACACGCGCTGTTCGACACGCGCCGCGACGGGGTTCGCGCGCGGCATCTCCACGACCGGCGGCGGCGTGCACGCAGCCACGACGACGCCGAGCACCCAAGCTCTTCTCACCATCGTGGCAGCATATACTGGGCGCTCGCGTGACTCGCAGCGTCGACCTCGTCATCGTCGGTGGCGGCCCGGCCGGGCTGTCGACGGCGCTGCACCTGCACGCCGCCGCGCCCGCGCTGCGCGTCGTCGTCGTCGAGAAGGCCTCGTATCCGCGCGAGAAGATCTGTGCCGGCGGGGTCGGCGCGCGCGCGTTCCGCATCCTCGAGAAGCTGGGCGTCGAGGTCGCGTGTCCCAAGGTGCCGATCGACGCACTCGCCTTGCGCATGGACGGCCGTACCGTCGTGAGCCGCGCCCCCGGGCTCGCCGTCGTCGTCCGCCGCGTCGAGTTCGATCACGCGCTCGCGCACCAGGCACGCGCGCGCGGCATCGAGATCCTCGAGGGGACCACGGTCGAGCGCATCACCATCGACGAGGAGACCGGCGTGCGGGTCACCACGGCGACCGGCCTCGAGCTGCATGCGCGCGCGATCGTCGGCGCCGACGGCGTCTCCGGGGTGGTCCGCCGCCAGACCGGGTTCGCGCAGAGCGGGCTGCGCGCCCAGGTCGCGGAGCTCGACACCGAGGGCGTCGCGGAGGACCAGCCGCGCGACACGATCGTGTTCGACCTCGGCGTCGGCGATCTCAATGGCTACGCCTGGGACTTCCCGACCGTCGTCGACGGCCGCCCGCTCGTGTGCCGCGGCGCGTACGTGATCCGCAACCTCGGTCCCGACGACGCGCGCGGCCGGCTCGCCGCCTACCTCGCCGAGCGCGGCCTGCGCATCAAGGACTACCGGATCAAGCAGTTCGCCGAGCGCGGCTGGGAGCCCGGCGCCGAGATCAGCGCGCCGCGGGTGTTGCTCGTCGGCGAGGCCGCGGGCATCGACATCGCCACCGGCGAAGGCATCGGCCAGGCGATCGAATACGGCGCGGTCGCCGGTCCGTACCTCGCGCGCGCGTTCGAGCGCGACCGGCTGCGGTTCTCCGACTGGCACCTCGTCGTCGATCGCCACCACCTCGGCTTCCAGCTGCGCATTCGCCACGCCTGTTACCGGTGGTTCTTCAGCGCGAAGCGCCCCTCGATCGAGCGCATGCTGCCGGCGATGACGGCGGGCATCCAGCTCGGGCTCGAGGACTTCGCGGGCGTGCCGCTGTCCAAGCTCGCGATGCTGCGCGCGAGCGGTCAGTTCCTCGCCGCGTACGCGCGCGAGAAGATGCGCGCCGAGAGCTGAGCTTAGGTGATCCGCGCCTTCGGTAGCGTGGCCGCGGCGCTCCCCGCACGCCACTCGCGGGCCGCGAACACGACGAGCGAGCTCGCGAGTGCGAGGAGGACCGCCGACACCAGGCCGTTGATCCACAGCGTCGAGCCGAGCTCCGCCTGCACGAGGGCGCGCGCCTGCCACACCAGCGCGACCACGGTCACGGACTTCACCAGCACCATCGGCCACACCACGTACCAGATCGGGCGCCCCGCCTTCTTCAGCCATACGGAGATCGCGAGCAACGACAGCGCGGCGAGCAGCTGGTTCGACGTGCCGAACAGCGCCCAGAACAGCTTGAAGCTGCCCTGCTTCGCGGCGAGCAGGAACGCGAGCGGAATCCCGACGGTCAGCGCGGTCGCCAGGTAGCCGCTCGGCCGATCGGTGCGCCCGGCGAGCTCCTGGAGGATGTAGCGACCGAGGCGGGTCGCCGAGTCGAGCGTGTCGAAGATGAACGTCGAGAGCACCATCGCGCCGAACGTCGTGGCCGCGACCGGATCGATGCCGGTCAACGTGTGGAGGAAGGCGCCGAGGCCGCTCGCGTAGATCGCGTCGGGTGTGGACGCCTTGCCGCCGGGCGCGATGATCATGATCGTCGCGAGGGCGATCACGGCGACGAACGCCTCGAGCAGCATCGCGCCGTAGCCGATCGGATGGCAGTCGCGCTCGCGATCGATCTGCTTGGATGTCGTCCCCGAGCACACGAGCCCGTGAAACCCCGAGCACGCGCCGCACGCGATGGTGACGAACAGGAACGGGAACATCGGGCCCCCGCCCCCGTCGAAGCCGACGAAGGCCGGCCGCTTGATCTCGAAGCCGCCGATGAAGATGCCGAGCACGCCGATCAGCAGCGCCGCGTACAGGACGAACCCGCCGAGGTAGCCGCGCGGCTGCAGCAGGAGCCACATCGGAGTCAGCGAGGCGACGAAGCAGTACGCGAGGATCAGGATCACCCACGTCTTCCAGCTGTGCGCGAGCAGCGTCGAGTGCTCGGTGCCGATCCACACCGCGACGAAGATCAGCGGCACGAAGATCGCTGTCTGCAGCCACAGCGGGGGCTTCCACAGCTTGTCGACCACGCCCATCACCACCGCGAGCCCGAGGTACAGCACGCCCGCGAGCGCGACCGCCCCGCCCTGATCGTACGTCGTGACGATGCCCGGCTGGGCTTTGGTCGTGAACGCGCCGGCCGTGATGTCGACGAACGCGATGATCACGTAGACGAGCGCGAGCCAGATGAACGTGAGCATCGCGAGCCACGCGCGCTTGCCGAGGTTCGCCTTCGCGACCTCCGCGATCGATCGCGCGTCGTGGCGCACCGAGGCGACCAGCGTGGTGAAGTCGTGGACGGCGCCGATGAAGACCACGCCGACGGTGATCCACATCAACGCCGGCAGCCAGCCGAACTGCTGGCACGCGAGGATCGGGCCGACGATCGGGCCCGCGGCCGCGATCGCGCTGAAGTGCTGGCCGAACAGGTAGAACGGGCGCGTCGGCACGAAGTCCACGCCGTCCTGGTGGCGGTGCGCGGGCGTGTCCTGGGCCGAGCCCAGCGCGTACTGGCGTGCGATCAAGCGTCCGTAGAAGCGGTAGCCGAGCGCGAGGATCACCAGCACGGCCCCGGCGATAGCGGGGAGACTCACTGTTGAGCCTCATTGTAACATCGGCGCCATGGCCTTCGACCCGGCCTCCGACGATACGCTGCAGGCGTCGACCACCGGAGACATCGACATCGACGACCTGCCGACGGGAAACGCGCGCTACGGCCTCGCGGACCTCCTCGGCAAGGGCGGCATGGGCGAGGTGATCCTGGGGCAGGATCGTCAGATTCACCGCGAGGTCGCGGTCAAACGCATGCGCAGCCCGCAGGCTGGATCGGTGGAGCGGTTCCTGCGCGAGGCGCGGATCCAGGGCCGGCTCGAGCACCCGGCGATCGTCCCGATCCACGAGGTCGCGGTGGATGCGGACGGGCGGCCCTTCTTCGTGATGAAGCGGCTGACCGGCACGACGCTCGCCGACATCCTCGTGAACCGTGGCCACGTCTCGCTCGAGACGTCGTCCTCGGACAAGCACCCGCTGTCACGCCTGCTGCGCGCGTTCACCGACGTGTGCCTCGCGATCGACTTCGCGCACTCGCGCGGCGTGATCCACCGTGACCTCAAGCCGGCGAACATCATGCTCGGCGACTTCGGTGAGACCTACGTGCTCGACTGGGGCGTCGCCCGCGAGCTCGGCAGCGACCGCATCGACTCTCTCGAGCTCCCACCCGGCGGCGGCGCGAGCCCCGGCGCCACCGAGGCAGGCGCGGTGCTCGGGACCATCGGGTACATGCCGCCCGAGCAGCTGCGCGGCCTCCCGGTCGATCGCCGCGCCGATGTCTACGCGCTGGGCTGCATCCTGTTCGAGATCCTCGCCGGCTCGCCGCTGCACCCGCCGGGCGAGCTGACCGCGGCGTTCGACGCGTACGACGCGCGGCCGTCGGTGCGCGCCCCCGACCGCGACGTACCGCCGGAGCTCGAGGCGCTCGTCGTGCGGGCGACACATCCCGAACCCGAGCAGCGCCCGGCGACCGCACGCGAGCTGTGCGATCGCGTCCAGCGCTACCTCGATGGCGATCGTGACATCGCGCTGCGCCGCTAGCTCGCGCGCGAGCAGATCGCGCTGGCGCGGGCCGCGATGTCCGGAGAAGCGCAGCTACAGCAGCCGCCGAGCGAGGAGCAGCGCCGCCAGGTGATGCAGCATGCGGGGCGCGCGATCGCGCTCGACCCCACCAACCACGAAGCCGCCGACCTCGTCGGGCGCGTGATGCTCGAACCACCGGCGAAGACGCCACGCGAGGTCGAGGCGGAGCTCGATCGCGTGGACGACGTCAACCTCCGCGACCAGTCGCGCGTCGCGCTCGTCGCCTTCCTGATCTACCTGTCGTTCATTCCGGTGATGTTCTGGGTCGGCGTGACCGATCCGATCTACCTCGGTACGTTCGGGCTGTTGTGTGTGCTCAACGCGGCGGGCGCGTATGTCTTCGCCACGTCGAACAAGCGCCTGCCGGATCCGCTGCTCTGGGGGGTGGCGCTGACCAACATGGCGCTCGTCGGCTTCTTGGCGCGCGTGTTCAGCCCGCTGCTCATCGCACCGGGCCTGGCGGCGGCGACGATGCTCGGGTTCTCGTTTCACCCGCGGTTCGGCAAGCCGTACGTGCTGGCCGCTGGAATCGCCGTCGCGATCATCGCGCCATGGCTGGGGGAGCAGCTCGGGCTGTGGTCGCGCACGGTCGCCGACGTGGACGGCACGATCGGCCTGCGCTCACCGGCGGGGGCGATCGACGTCGAGCGGTTCGAGCTCGCGCACGTGATCTATGTGGTGGCGGTCGTCTTCACCTGCAGTGCGCTGACCTCGCGGATGTCAAAGGGGCAGCGCGACGCACGGCGGACCGCGCACCTCCAGGCGTGGCACCTGCGCCAGCTGGTCCCGGTCGTGCCCCAGACCCGCGGGAGCACGTCGCAAAGTCGGTAGCCTGCGATCTCGCGAGCTTGCCTCGGGCGGAGATTTTTTCCTCGGGCGTGTCGATCGCGGGGGACGCCGTTCGTCGCCTTCATGAAAGGAGAACGACGATGAAGTTCATGGTCTTCGTGAAGGCGAACAAGGAGAGCGAGGCCGGCGTGATGCCCGACGAGCACATCCTCAGCGAGATGAGCAAGTACAACGAGGAGCTCGTGAAGGCCGGCGTCCTGCTCGACGGTGGCGGGCTGCAGCCGACGGCACGTGCCGCACGCGTGCGGTTCCAGGGCCGGCAGCGCACGGTGATCGAGGGGCCATTCATGGAGGCGAAGGACCTCGTCGCCGGCTACTGGCTGCTCGAGTGCAAGTCGCTCGCGGAGTGCGTCGAGTGGGTGAAGCGGTGCCCGAACCCGAGCGGCGGCGAGAGCGAGGTCGAGATCCGGCCGCTGTTCGGCACCGAGGACTTCTCGGCGGCGAACGCCGAGACGATCGAGCGCAACGAGCGGATCCTCGCGCAAGCGCGGGCGCAGTCGTAGCCCCGCGCGCTTGCGCGCCACAGCGATCGTGGTGAGATCAGTGGGTGACGCCTAGCGAGACGCACCGCGCGATCGAGGCCGTGTTCCGGATCGAGTCGGCGCGGCTGATCGCGGGGCTCGCGCGCATGGTGCGCGACGTCGGCGTCGCCGAGGAGCTCGCGCAGGACGCCATGGTCGTCGCGCTCGAGAAGTGGCCCCAGACCGGCGTGCCCGACAACCCGGGCGCGTGGCTCATGACCCACGCGAAGCACCGCGCCATCGATCGCCTGCGCCACGGCAAGCGCGCCGAGCGCAAGCACGAGCAACTCGGACGTGCCGTCGATCTGGACACGCCGTCCGCGGTCGAGACGATCGAGGCCGCCGCCGACGATGACATCGGGGACGACCTGTTGCGCCTCGTCTTCACGTGCTGCCATCCGGTGCTGTCGACGGAGGCGCGCGTCGCGCTCACCCTGCGCATGCTCGGCGGCCTCACCACCGAGGAGATCGCGCGCGCGTTCCTGCAGCCCGCGCCGACCGTCGCGCAGCGCATCGTGCGCGCGAAGAAGACCCTCGCCGCGGAGCAAATCCCGTTCGAGGTGCCGCGCGCCACCGACCTGCCCGAGCGCCTCGGGTCCGTGCTCGAGGTCATCTACCTCATCTTCAACGAGGGCTACTCCGCGACCTCCGGTGACGACTGGATGCGCCCTGCCCTGTGCGACGACGCCCTGCGTCTCGGCCGCATCCTCGTCGGTCTCATGCCGCGCGAGCCCGAGGTGCTCGGCCTCGTCGCGCTGATGGAGATCCAGGGCTCGCGCTCGCGTGCGCGCGTCACCGCCGACGGCACCCCCATCCTGCTCCTCGAGCAGAACCGCGCCTTGTGGGACCACGGCATGATCCGTCGCGGCCTCGGCGCCCTCGCCCGCGCCGAGGCCCTCGCCCCGGACCGCGGCCCCTACACGCTGCAAGCCGCGATCGCCGCCTGCCACGCCCGCGCGGCCGACCCCGAGGACACCGACTGGGCCCGGATCGCCGGCCTGTACGCCGTCCTCGCCCAGGTCACCCCGTCACCGGTCGTGGAGCTGAACCAGGCGGTCGCGATCTCGATGGCGTTCGGCCCGCAGCGCGGCCTGGACGCCGTCGACGCCCTCGCCGACGACCCGTCCCTGAAGGACTACCACCTGCTCCCGAGTGTTCGCGGCGACCTCCTCTTCAAACTCGGCCGCCTCGACGAGGCCAGGATCGAGTTCGAGAAGGCCGCCGCCCTCACCCGCAACGAACGCGAGCGCACTCTGCTGCTGGAG
>DATLHR010000186.1:0-4947 GCA_035539815.1 Kofleriaceae bacterium | reverse complement strand
TTGCCGCTGCGATCGGTGACGCTGCCGACGCAGGTGATGGCGTCCTCGATCACCTTCTTGAGGTCGGCGTCGTCGGTGGAGCTGGTGATGATGATGCCGTCGCCGTTGAGGACGGTGTCGGCGAACGCCTTGGTGATCGTGGTGGCGTCGTCGACGCTGATCTCCTCCGCGTCGGCCTTGCCGAGGTCCTTGAGCATGACCTTCGCGGCGCCCACGACCTTGGAGTCGGCGATCGAGGCGAGCTTGATGGTGGTCGCCGAGCGCAGGATCTCGTCGGGGTTCTTGAACGTCGCCTTGATCCACGCGACGGTCTCGAGCACGTCCTCGACGCGGATGCGGCCGTCGGCGTCCTTGTCGATGAGGGCGAGGGTCTCGGGATCGATGTCGACTCCCGTGGTCGGCATCGCGAGCGCGACCCACAACTTCTTGTCGAGCTCCGCCAGGCTCGTGATGTCCTTGCCGTCGCGCAGGCTGACCTGATCGACGCCGCCTGCGCGGAAGAAATGCCAGCGATGTGCCATACGGGCCCGACGCTACACGCGTTCTCCGACGCGTGCTGGCGTGGTGCGGGTCTGATCACGGTGTGGGCGGCGGGCATTCGGGCCCGAGGTGATCTACCGCCTCGTACGCCTCCGGTTCCTCGACGAGCCACACGAGATGGCGGCCCACGGTCGCGGCGCCGCCGGAGAGATCGTACGCGGTGTACTCGCCCGGGCCTTGCGCGACGAGGAGCGTGCGGCCCGAGCGATCCGACAGCGCGAACGTGAGCGCGAGTGTGTGGTCCTGGCCCTCCGTGAGCTTGGTGAGGGCACCGTCGGGGCCGACGACGAAGCTCCCGCTCCACCGCGTGGTCTGCCAGCGGCACGCACCCGGTTGCGGGCGGTCCTGGACCCAGTTGACCGCGGCGCCGTACGCGACCGGCTTGCCGCCTTGTTCGAGGGCGGCGACCGACCACAGCTTCTCGCAGCCCGGCCCCGTGCATGCATCCGCGGGGACGAGCGACGCGACCTCGGCGGGGAGCGGCGTCTCCTTCGTCGGCGGCGACCACGTGCCCTTGTCATCGACCTCGCCCAGGCGCGTCGCGATCGGCCGCAGCGGCGCCACCTTGCATTCCGACGGAGGCGAGACGGAGACGAGCGCGATCGCGCTGACGTCGCCGGGCTCCTTCGGCGCCGGGCAGCCGGTGAGCTCGACGCCGTAGGCGATGCTCGGCGTCGAGCCTTCGATCGCCGCGGCGTAGTAGCGGCCCGCGGTCGCCTTGCACATCGCGGCGCCCGGCGGCATGACCCACACGCTCGGCGGCGGCGCGGGCATGCCGGCAGCGGCGGCGGCGCTGGCGTCGATGGTGGTGAAGCCGGGCTGGCCCTGCACGCTCGCGACCGTGGCGGTGTGCAGCGGCAGCACCCAGCCGGTGTAGCCCTGCACTCCTTCGGGCGGCTGGACGTAGGTCGCCATGTAGAAGTCGCTGGCGGTCGGGCACCCGACGCCCGGCTGCGCGGGCGCGGTGGGGCCGCCGCCTTGCTTGGGGCAGGCCGCGAGCACGAGGAGCGAGAGCAAGGGCCAGCGCGTCATGCGCGAACGTTGGCGCACCGCGGGTGACGGGTCAACCGTCCGGACTTCAGGAGCCCTCTGACACCCCGAGGTAGCGCGTCACCATCGCCGTCGCTTCGTCGACGAGGCGCGGATCGCGCAGGCGCTCGGGGTGGAGGAAGACGGCGCGGTGAGCGATCGCCTCGATCGCGGCGACGAGGATGTACGACGCGGTATCCGGATCGTCGATCGCGAGCTCGTCGCGGCGCGCGGTGAGCAGCTGCTTCACCAGGTGCTGCGTGCCGAGGTAAAGCTCCATGATGCGCGCGAGCCGGCCGACGCGCGGGATCTGCTCGAGGATGACGCGCTTGAGCTCGGGCTCACTGCCGTAGTTCTCGATCGTCAGCTCGATCATCGCGCGCACGGCCTGCGCCATCGGCAGCGTCGCGACGCTCGCGAGCCGGTCGAGGATGCGCGCGTTCTTCTCGTTCATGTGGCTCTCGATCAGCGCGGCGACCAGCGCTTCCTTGTTCGGGAAGTACTGATACAGCGAACCGATCGAGACTCCCGCCGCCTCCGCGACCGCGTTGGTGGTGAGGCCATCGAAGCCGCGCTTGACCAAAACCCGAGCAGTCGCCGCGAGGATCGCATCGACCGTGGCCTTGCTGCGGCCTTGCCGGGGCCGTTTCCGTGGCGTGGTCTTCACTTGGCGGTACATGGGAGCCTCCGGCGCGCGCTCGCGGAACGCGAGTTGGCAATGTGAGCAGTCGCTCGCATTCTAGGGACACATGGCCACGCCGCGAAGCCCTTTCTTCGATCCCGTCCCGCCGGTGCACTCGATCCCGGCGGTGCCCGGGCTCCCGGTGATCGGCAATCTGCTGTCGTTTCGGCGCGACCGGCTGGCGCTGCACGAGGAGGCGGCGCGGCTGGGACCGATCGCGCGGATCATGCTGGTCAACGTGCCGATCTACTCGGTGTGCGACGCCGACCTCGCGCACGAGGTGCTGGTGACGCAGGCGGACGCGTTCCAGAAGAGCGCCGGCATGCAGCTGTTCCTGCGGCCGCTGCTCGGCGACGGGCTGTTGACCGCCGAGGGCGAGGTGCACCGGCAGCACCGCAAGCTGCTCGCGCCGGCGTTCGCCCCCAAGCGCCTCGCGGCGTACGGCGACGTGATGGTCGAGGAGACGCGCACGCAGCTCGCGCGCTGGCGGCCGGGCGACAAGCTCGATCTCGCGCAGGAGATGATGGAGCTGACGCTCGCGATCGTCGGCCGCACGATCTTCGGCGTCGACATCCGCAGCAATGCGAAGACCGTCGGCGAAGGCCTCGAGATGGCGATGCGCTCGGTGGTCGCGAACCTGACCTCGCCGATCCAGCTCGGCTTCGACTGGCCGCTGCCGCGCCACCTGCAGATGAAGCGCGCGGTGAAGATGCTCGACGAGGTCGTCTACAAGCTGATCGCCGATGGCCGCAGGCTCGGCACCGATCGCGGCGACGTGCTCTCGATGCTGCTGCTCGCGCGCGACGACGAAGGCGGCACGTTCAGCGATCGCGGCGTGCGCGACGAGGTGATGACGCTGATGCTCGCGGGGCACGAGACCACCGCGAATGCGCTCGCGTGGACGTGGTACGAGCTCGGGCGCAACCCGGCGGCGCTCGCGCGGTTGCAGGAAGAGATCGCGACCGTCGTCGGCGCGCGCGCGGTCACCGCCGAGGATCTGCCGAACCTGCCGTGGGTGGCCGCCGTGCTCGACGAGGCGATGCGCTTGCACCCGCCGGCGTACATGACCGGTCGCGAGGTGGTGCGCGAGGTCGAGCTCGGAGGTCACTCGATCCCGACGCGCTCGAACGTGCTCGTCAATATCCGCGGCATCCACCGCCGCGCCGACTACTACCCTGCCCCGCTCGCGTTCCGACCCGAGCGCATGCTGCCCGAGGCGAAGAAGGCGCGCCCGCGCCACCACTACCTGCCATTCGGCGCCGGTCCGCGCGTGTGCATCGGCCAGCACTTCGCGCTGATGGAAGCGCAGCTGATCCTCACGACGATGGTGCAGCACGCGCGCATCCGGCCGCTCGCCAGGCACGTCGCCCCCGAGCCGCTGGTCACGCTGCGGCCGCGCGGCGGACTGCCGGCGGTCGTGAGTCTCCCGTCGTGACCCGCGCGCTACGGGAGGAAGCGCGCGCGCTGCTCGGGCGTCACCAGCGAGCACGCGTCGGCGCGGCCCCACACGCGGTAGCGGATCGCGGCGATGAAGCGATAACCGAGGTCGAGCACGAAGCCCGGCAGCCAGCGCAACGCGTACGCCCAGCGCCACGGCGCCCGCATGTGGCCGGCGGCGTGGAGGAACGCCTTGCTGCGGAGGTGCGCGCGGCCGCCGTCGATGTAGACGACGGACTCGAGGGTCTGCGGGATCTGGGGATAGCGCGTGCGCATGGCAGCGGCGGTCTCGCCCTGCAGCGGCGCGAACCGGATGTCGTGATCGCGCTCGTGCTTCAGGATCCACTGCACCGACTTCGCGCACAGGCCGCACGCGCCGTCGTACAGGACGAGCGGTGCCTCGGCTGCGTGCGTGGTGGTCACGCGGTGATCTTGCCCCGTCTGCACGGGGTTGCAAGCAGGTCGGCTGCTATGGTGCAGCGTGCTTCGCGTCGTGCTGTCGTTCCTGTTCGGCATCGCGATCTCGACCCTGATCAACGGCTACATCTACCTGCGCGCGATCCGGCCGTCGCTCCTGTCGCGCCGGTGGCGGATCGGGCTGGTCACGCTGATGGCGGTGATGTTCGTCGCCATCCCGGTGACGACGTGGTCGCGCCACGCATGGCCCGGGCTGTCGGCGACGTTCGGCTGGGTGTCGCTGACCTGGCTCGCGCTCACCGGCCTCACGTTCGTGTGCCTGGTCATCATCGATCTCGGCCGGCTCGTGATCTGGCTCGCGGATCGCGGGCGGCGGCGCGTCCAGCGCCTCCCCGCGCTCGACACGTCGCTGTCGCGGCGGACGTTCCTGGCGCGGGTGAGCGGAGGCACCGCGGTGGCGCTCAGTAGTACGAGTGTCGCCCGCGGGATGGTGACCGCGCGCGGCGAGCACGAGGTCGTCGACGTGGAGTACGCGTTCGCGAAGCTGCCGAAGGCGCTCGATGGGTTCTCGATCGTGCAGCTGTCCGATCTGCACATCGGCATGACGATCGATCGCGACTTCGTGCAGCGCGTCGTCGATCGCGCCAACGCGCTCGCGCCCGATCTCGTCGTGTTGACCGGCGACCTGATCGACGGCCCGGTCGAGGCGCTGTGCGAGGACGCCGCGCCGCTCGCCGGGCTGCGCGCGCGCCACGGGGCGTTCGCGATCACCGGCAACCACGAGTACTACACGGGCGCCGATCCGTGGATCGAGGAGCTGTCGCGCCTCGGGCTGCGCTACC
>DATLHR010000185.1:0-3559 GCA_035539815.1 Kofleriaceae bacterium | reverse complement strand
GCTCGTGATCGTCCATCGGCGGCTGCGGCCGGCGACGCCGGGGGCGAGAGCGCCCTGCGGTGCCGCCGGCCGCAGCCGCCGATGGACGATCACGAGCACGCGCTTCCTCCGGCGTCGCCGCGGACCGATGCGACCGCCGCGCTCGCGTTGATCGCGTTCGGCGTGCTCGTCGCCCTGCTGTCGTGGCGGATGGACCGCTTCCTGGCGCAGGAAGGCACGCTCTGGACCGCGCCCGGGCTGTGGCCGGGGATCATCGGCCTGTGCATCGTGGCGCTGGCCGGGGTGCTCGCCGTTCGCTCGAACCGGCGCGCACGCGCGATCGGATGGACGGCCGCCGCGCGAGACGACACACCTCTCGTCCCGACCCCGCGCTTCGCGCTCGCCGCCGCGCTCTTCTTCGCCTACGGCCTCGTCCTCGTCGGGCGCGGCCTCCCCTTCTGGCTCGGCACCACCGCGTTCGTCGCGGTGTACGTGTTCCTGTTCCGCGATCCGCCGGCGGGCGCGACGCGGCCGCGCAACGCGATTGTCGCCCTCGCGATCGGCGCGGCCACCGCGCTCGTCGTGACGCTGGTCTTCGAGCGCATCTTCCTGGTCCGGCTGCCCTGACGCCATGTTCGAGGGGCTCGTCCAGTTCGGGCACGCGATCGCGGGATTCCTCGATCCGCTCTCGATCGGCCTGATCATGCTTTCGTCGCTGGTCGGCGTCGTGATCGGCGCGCTGCCGGGGCTCACCGCGACGATGGGCATCGCGCTGATGACGACGCTGACGATCAAGATGCCGTCGAATCAGGCGCTGCTGGTGCTCATCTGCACCTATGTCGGCGCGATCTACGGCGGATCGCGCTCGGCGATCCTGCTCAACATCCCGGGCACCCCCGCCTCGGCCGCGAGCTGCCTCGACGGCCACGCGCTCGCAAAGCAGGGACTCGCCGGCCGGGCGATGGGAATCGCGACGTCCGGCTCGGTGATCGGCACGCTGATCGGGATGGTCTTCCTCGCGCTGTTCACGCCCGTGCTGGGCGACCTCGCGCTCAAGTTCGGCGCCTACGAGTTCTTCTGGCTCGCCTTCTTCGGCGTCGTGATCGCCGGGACGCTGACCGGAGACGATCCGCTCAAGGGCTGGCTGGCCGGCCTCGTCGGGATCTTCTGCGCGACCGTCGGGCAGGAGGCGATTTACGCCTTCGACCGCTTCACGTTCGGCAACCGCGACCTGGCGGGCGGCTTCAACCTCGTGCCCGCGCTCGTCGGCGCGTTCGGGATGGCGGAGCTCCTGGTCGCTGCGCGCGAGAAGCCGGTGCCGGTCAAGATCAATCCGTTCGACTCGGTGATCCCGAAGCTCGTCGACGTGACCAGGTACTGGCGCACGATCCTGCGCTCCGGCGTGATCGGGACGTTCATCGGCATCCTGCCCGGCGTCGGCGAGGACGTCGCCGCGTGGTCGTCGTACGCGGCGGCGAAGCGCGCGAGCAAGGAGAAGGAGAAGTTCGGCAAGGGCTCGATCGAGGGGCTGATGGCCGCCGAGACCGGCGACAACGCCTGTGTGCCCGGCGCGATCATCCCGGTGCTGACCCTCGCGATCCCGGGCTCGGCGCCGGCGGCAGTGCTGATGGCCGCAATGATCATCCACGGCGTGCGCCCGGGACCGCTGATCATGGTCGAGGCACCCACGTTCGTGTACGAGGTCGTCGCGATGATGCTGTTCGCGACAATTGGCATCCTGATCTACGGGCTCACGCTCACGCGCCTCCTGATCCGCGTGCTGTCGGTGCCGAAGGCCATCATCGTCCCGATCATCTTCGTGCTGTGCGTCGTCGGTGCCTACGCGATCAGCTCGCGGCTGTTCGACGTGTGGGTGATGCTGGGCTTCGGCGTGCTGGGCTACGTGCTGCGACGCGCCGCGTTCCCGATCGCCCCGCTGGTGCTGGGCCTCGTGCTCGGCGACCTGATGGAAAAGGGCCTGCGCCGCGGCCTCGTCCTCTCCGACGGCGATCTGACGCCGTTCTTCACGCGACCGATCTCCGCCGTGCTCTGGATCACGATCGCGCTCGTGATCGCGCTGCGCTTCCCGTTCGTGCGACGGTTCCTCGCACGCGCGCCGCGCCGACCGGCGGCCGACCGCACCGTCTGACGCGCGCCCGATCCGGAAAGCAACGCGATGAGCACGGTACGCCTCGGCATCGTCATGAACGGCGTCACCGGACGCATGGGCACCAACCAGCACCTGGTGCGCTCGATCTGCGCGATCCGCGCGCAGGGTGGCGTCGCGCTCGCCGACGGTCGTCGCGTGATGCCGGACCCTATCCTCGCCGGGCGCAACCGCGGCAAGCTCGAGGCGCTCGCGCGAGCGAATGGCGTGGAGCGCGTCACCACCGATCTCGATGCGGCGCTGCGCGATCGCAACGACACGGTCTACTTCGACGCCGCGTCGACCGGCCTGCGGCCCGACCTGATCCGCAAGGCCATCGCGGCGGGCAAGCACATCTACACCGAGAAGCCGGTCGCGCCCACGCTCGCCGACGCGATCGACCTCGCGCGGCGTGCGAGGGCGGCGGGCGTCAAGCACGGCGTCGTGCAGGACAAGCTGTGGCTGCCGGGCCTGATCAAGCTGAAGACGCTGGTGGACTCGGGCTTCTTCGGCCGCATCCTGTCGGTGCGCGGCGAGTTCGGCTACTGGGTGTTCGAGGGAGACTGGCAGCCCGCGCAGCGGCCGAGCTGGAACTACCGCAAGGAGGACGACGGCGGGATCATCGTCGACATGCTGTGCCATTGGCGCTACGTGCTCGACAACCTGTTCGGCGAGACGAAGTCGGTGAGCTGCCTCGGCGCGACGCACATTCCGAAGCGCTGGGACGAGGATGGCAAGCCCTACGCCGCGACCGCCGACGATGCCGCGTACGCGACCTTCGAGCTCGACGGCGGAACGCACGGGACGATCGTTGCGCAGATCAACAGCTCGTGGACCACGCGCGTGCGACGCGACGACCTCGTCACCTTTCACGTCGACGGCACGCTCGGCTCGGCGGTGGCCGGGCTGACCGACTGTCGCATCCAGCCGCGCGCGGCGACGCCCAAGCCGGTGTGGAACCCGGACATCCCGCAGGCGATCGACTTCTACGGCACCTGGCAGCTCGTGCCTTCGAACGCGAGCTACGACAACGCGTTCAAGGTCGAGTGGGAGCTCTTCATCCGCCACCTCTACGAGGACACCCCGTTCCCGTGGGACCTGGTGGCGGGTGCCAAGGGTGTGCAGCTCGCCGAAGCGGGCCTCAGGAGCTGGGCCGAGCGGCGCTGGGTCGACGTGCCGCCGCTCGCGATCTAAGGGCGCAGCCGCCATGGCGACGCTGCGACTCCCGCTGCACGACGGCACGCTCGCGCCCTACACGCTGCGCGCGGCCACGCCGTGGCCCCTGCCGGCAGTGAAGCCTACGTTCAACCGCGTCGCGTACTCGGCCGCGCACGTCGTGGCCGATCCGCTCGCGCGTGTCGACCCGTTCGTCGACGCCGCCCTCGACTGGGACGCGACGCTCGCCTACCGCCGCCACCTGTTCGCGCTGGGCCT
>DATLHR010000184.1:0-2234 GCA_035539815.1 Kofleriaceae bacterium | reverse complement strand
CCATCGATCCGGGACAGCGGACGATCGCGATCAAGAAGACGCTGGACAGCGCCGACCTCCATCCGTCGTCGGTGTTCGCCCACAAGCTGATCCCGCCCGGCGCCAAGAACGAGGCGCTCGTCGCCCTCGGCCAGGCCGTCGTGGCGAACGGCTTTCCTCCCGACGCTCAGCCCTCCCTCGCGCGCGATCTGCTCCGCCGTCATCCGCCTCGTGCCATCGCTGCCCCCGGCCAGCCGCTGCGTCGCGGCGGCGAAGCGATCGGGCCGTGTGCGATCCGCTTGGTCCTCGAGCTGAACGGCACGGTGTTGCCGATCCAGGGCCCGCCCGGCACCGGCAAGACGTCCACCGCCGCCGAGATGATCCTCGCGCTCGTGCGTGCGGGCCGACGCGTCGGCGTGACCGCGACCTCGCACGCCGTGATCGAGAACCTCGTGCGGCGCGCCGTCGACCTCGGCAACGAACGCGGCCAGCCGCTGGTCGCCGCGCTCAAGTGCGACGAGGATGACGACTCCCAGCATCCCAACATCCGCTACGTCTCCGCGGCGAAGCAGGCCGACGAGCTCGTCAGTCAGCTCCAGCTGCTCGGCGCGACGGCCTGGCAGTGGGCGCGTTCGGCCATGCGCGACACCGTCGACGTGCTGTTCATCGACGAGGCCGGGCAGATGTGCCTCGCCGATGCCATCGCCGTCTGCGGATCGACCCGGAACCTCGTGCTGGTCGGCGATCCGCAGCAGCTCGAGCAACCGATCCAGGGCACGCACCCCGACGGCGTCGGTGTCTCGGTGCTGCAGCACATGCTCGGCGACGCGCAGACGATCGCGCCCGATCGCGGCCTGCTCCTCGACCAGACCCACCGCCTCCATCCGTCGATCTGCGCGTTCACGTCCGAGCAGTTCTACGAGCGCCAGCTCTCGCCCGGCCCCGACGTCGCCACGCAAGCTCTCAGCGCGGGGCCGCTGACCCGTGCGGGCCTCTACTGGCGTCCCATCGCGCATGCGGGCAACCAGAACCGGAGTCGCGAAGAGGCGACCGCCGTCGCCGAGCTCGTCGCGGCGTGCCTCGCCCCGGGCGCGACGTGGACCACCGCGAGCGGCGCGCGCCTGCCCCTCACCACCGACGACGTCCTGATCGTCGCCCCCTACAACGCCCATGTCGCGGCCGTGCGCGAAGCCCTCGCGGCCCACAGCCTCGCGGACGTGCGCGTCGGGACCGTCGACAAGTTCCAGGGCCAGGAGGCCGCGATCGCGATCTACACGATGGCGACCTCGCTGCCCGAGGATGCTCCGCGTGGGCTCGGCTTCCTCTATGACCGACACCGGCTCAACGTCGCGACCTCGCGCGCGCGCTGCGCCGCGGTCCTCGTGTGCAGCCCTGCCCTCCTGCGCCCTGCATGCAGCACGCCGACGCACCTCCATCTCGCGAGCGCGCTCGCGCGCTACGTGGAGCTCGCGCAACCGCTCGACGCAATGCCAAGGTGAAGAACGGGTACAGCCGACGATCGTCCTCGAATGCGTGTCGCACGCGAGGCCTCGTGCATCCCTCCTCGCATCTACCTACTTCGCCTCCCTGCATTCGTTCACGGCGCCCGCGCGTTCGCGCTGGGCTGCGCAGCCTTCGACCGTCGGCGCGCATCGTTCCTCGCCCGGTGCCGCATCGAAGCACTGCGCAGTCTCGACCAGCGTACACGTCCCCAGGTCGGCCACGACCGCGATCGCTGCATCCCTCGCGCGGGTGCAGTCCGACTTGTCGCGCGCACACATCCCGGCGGCCGGCGTCGCCTCCGAGCTCGCGCAGTAGTAGCCGCGCGCCTGCGGCGGCGCAGGCTCGGCCGCCTTGGTCTCCGCGCGCTTGGGCTTGCTACGCGCGGAACGATCCTCGACCTCGTCGTGGATCAGCGCTTCGACCGTGCCCTTCGACGTACAGTCGATGGTGAGCGAGTTGCCATCGAAGGTCCGCAGCTGCCGGAACGACGCGTTCACGGCGACGCTGGTCGCATCGTCGATCTCCTTCACGCGCACGTTGAAGCGCACGGTGGTCTCGCGCACGGTCGCGAGCCCCGGGCTTCCGCAGTCCGCGTAGGTCGCGGCTTCGTTGCCGAGCGACATCCAGTCCGTGGTGATCAGCCCGGAGTCGCGCTCCATGTTCAAGATCGCCCAGTTGCGCTCGGAGAACAGATCGATCACCGCCTCCCACGCATGCGCGTAGGTCGTCCGCACGCTCGCCGTCGTCACCAC
>DATLHR010000183.1:0-37526 GCA_035539815.1 Kofleriaceae bacterium | reverse complement strand
ATGGTCGCGCGGCTCGCGATCTCGCCCGCGGAGCTCGACAGCGCGCTGCGGCTCGCGCGCAGCCAGCTCGACTTCAGCATCCACCGCCTGCTCGGCGGCAAGCGTCAACGGAAGAAGTAGACCGCCGGTCGACGGCGATTGGGTCCAACCATTTCACCCGCTTACGCTGGATTTCCGAGACGGTTCGCGAGGCGCGCGACTAGGGGGCATGAGGACGCGATTCCTTACGTCGGCCCGACGGCGTTCCAGCACCTGCTGGACTACGCGTACGAGACGGATGCGATGCCGTCGAGCGACCCGTTCGATCCGGGGTTCTGCAAGTGGGATGACCCCATGACCTACGACCAGCTCCGTGGCTGGTTCGCGGCCGGTGCGCTCGAGGCCAACGTCCCAACCGGATACACCGGAAGGCTGGTCGTTCGAACGCGGTCCTGCAACGGGTCGACGGGCTGCACGGCTTGGCAGGTCGGAGCTTCCAGCAACCTGTTTCGTAAGGTCAGTGCGTTCCCCAGCTTCGAATCCACGTTCGATCGCGCCATCCCCGCCAGTGGAATCGCGGTCACGGCACGCGCTTCGTTGCAAAACGGTGCTCGTCAATTCACGCTCGACGCCCACACCACGTTTTGGACGCGGTACGGCACGCGGGAGGATCCCATCCACACGACCTGCTCGCTCACAAGGAAGGCCTCGGATACCGGAGCCTCCCCGATCACCCCCTATGACTGCGCGCAGCGCAGCGTGGGCAACACCCCGATCGAGCTCGTCGGCAATACGTCGCCCCTGGGAGCGCCGGCGGAGGTAGCGCTCGGTGCGCACTGCGCTCGCATCGTCTACCACGCGAACGAGGGAGCAGACCGCGAGCTCGTCTACGTCGCGCGTTACTAATGAACGGTACCGTGAAGCTCGACAGGTTGACCTTCTTCATCGCGTTGGTCGCGTGCGATCGCACGAGCGATCGCGTCGTCGTCGCCAGCGACCAGGAATGCATCGCGTATTACGACCGAATCGCTGCGCTCGTCGACAACACGCATCGCGTCGAGCGCGCGATCAATCCACTGCTCGTCGGCTACTGCAAGCGGCGCGGGATGACGTCCGCGTACGTCGAGTGCATCGTCCGCTCGCCGACCCTCGACGACGCCGAGCGCTGCCGCCCGCGCACCGATCCGCGCCCCGCAGGCCAGCGGCCCGACGTGAGCTCATGCGATGCGCTCACTGCGCACATCGACAAGTTGGTCGCCGGGTTGTCGTGAAAACGCGGTCCGAAGCCGCCGGCCGCGGCGCTCGGATGGAGTGCATGCGCTGGGAGACCCGTGCACACGTCGGCTGTCAGCTCGCGGCGGCGTCGCTCGACCAGCTCGAAGCGTGCGGCCTTTAGAAGTGCGGAAGGGCTTGCGCCCGAGATCCTGGCACGCGCTCTTACGGCCTTCCGGTATGATCGAAGCATGGTCAGCCCGGCGCCACGCTACGTGACCTATGAAGAGTTTCTCGAGGCCGAGCAACGCAGCGAGACAAAGCACGAATGGCTCGACGGCGTCGTCTACGACATGGCTGGCGGTACCGTCGAGCACAGCCGCCTCGCGGGCAACATTCACGTTGCCCTGAAGAATGCACTCGGGCATTGCGAGGTGCTGCAAGCCGACCTCATGCTGTTTATCCGTGCTGCCCAGCTCTCGACCTACGCGGACGTCACCGTCGTCTGCGGGCCCCTCGATATCCAGAAGGTGGAACGCAACGGCCGCATCCTCGGCGAGGCCCTCGTCAATCCGACGGTGATCGTCGAGGTCCTCTCTGATTCGACGGAAGACTACGACCGCGGCGAGAAGTTCCTCCACTACACGAAGTTCCCGTCACTGAAGGAGTACGTCCTGATCTCCCAGGATCCACCGAGGATCGAGGTTCGCCGGCGTCCCGAGCGTGGCCACTGGGAGCACGTCGTCGCGCGCGCCGGTGAGACCATCATCATCGGCGGCGCCACGATCAGCGTCGACGATGTCTATCGGCGCGCCTGATTCACGCCCCCCGATTCCCACCGGGTGATCCATGATGCGCGTCTCGATCCTCATCATCTTGCTAGCGGCCGCGGATGCCGCCGCCGACACTCCGACGTTCACGTTCGGTCGGCCCACCGTGCAGGGCAGTCACGCGGAGAGGGAGATCACGACGATCGTGAAGCGCTCCATGAGCGAGCTGGTCGCCTGCTTGCAGCAGGGCCGCGTGAAGGACCCCGGCCTGGATGGCACGATGGTCATGTCGTTCACGATCGCTGCCGACGGCAGGGTGACCGCAGCCTCGTCGCTCGAGCCGAACGCGGCATACCGCGCGTGCCTCGAGGCGACATTCACGAAGCTTAGGTTCACACGATCAAGGGGAAGTAGGAAGCCGACCAAGGTGTCCCTCAAACTCGAAGCCTCGCCGAGCGGCTACGGCACGGCACGGGGCCTCTGTCGTCATTGCGACAACGTCTACCGCGCTGCCATGTCGATTGGCGATCCAGAGATCAACGGCGAGCTCGACGTCGCTGTCGTGCGCCGGTACGTCAAGCGCTACTTCCAGCTTCTCACTAGCTGCTACGAGCCACGGCTCGCGACGAATCAGGCGGTGGAGGGCACTGTCGTTGCCCGGTTCACGATCGGCGTGGACGGATGGGTCACTGCGGTGACCGCATCCGGGACGAGCGACGCCGCGCTCGATCGCTGCGTCGCCGACGTGGTTCGCGGCATGAAGTTCCCTGCGCCCAAGCATGGCGTGGTCGAGGTTAGGCACCCCATCACATTCCGGCGGTCGTAGGATCCGGACATCGATGTCCCATGACGGTATGAACGGCGGCGTGAAGCTCGCCTCGTTGACCCTCCTCGCCGCGCTGGTCGCGTGCAACCGCAGCGCGCCTCCACCTCCACCTGCCACCGGCAGCGGTAGCGGCAGCGCCGTCGTCGCCTCCAAGCCCGTCGACGCGGCTCCGCCGCCCGCGCCCGTGTACCGCACCGAGGCCTCCGGCACGCACGTCGATCCGGCGGTCGCCGGCACCGGCAAGACGTTCATGGTCGTCTCGGAGTCGGAGCAGGCGACGAAGGTCGGCCGCGACATCCTCGCCGCGGGCGGCAATGCGGTCGACGCGGCGATCGCGACGGCGTTCGCGCTCGCGGTCACGCACCCGACGGCCGGCAACATCGCCGGCGGTGGATTCGCGGTGGTGCGTGTCGCGCCGGGCAAGGTGGTCGCGATCGACTTCCGCGAGACCGCGCCGGGCGCGGCGACCGCGGACATGTACCTCGACGAGCAGGGTAAGCCGACGAAGGCGTCGCTCGTCGGCTATCGCGCGTCGGGGGTGCCGGGCTCCGTCGCGGGGCTGTGGGCGTTGCACGGCAAGCTCGGCAAGCTACCGTGGAAGGACCTCGTCGAGCCGGCGATCAAGCTCGCGCGCGACGGCTTCATCGTCGACAAGGAGCTCGCCGAGTCGATCAAGGACGGCGCGATGCGGCTGCTCGAGTTCAAGGCGACCGGCGACATCTGGGTGCCGCGCCGCATCCCGCGCGCCGCGGGCTCGACGGTCACCATCCCGCAGCTCGCGGTCGCGCTCGAGCGCATCCGCGACCAGGGCGCCGATGGCTTCTACAAGGGGGAGACCGCGAAGGCGATCGCGGACGACATGAAGGCGAACGGCGGCCTGATCACGATGGCGGACCTCGCCGGCTACAAGGCCGAGTGGCGCGAGCCGCTCGTGGTCTCGTATCGCGGCCACCAGCTGTACGCGATGCCGCCGCCGTCGTCGGGCGGGATCACGCTCGCGATCGCCGCGAACGTGCTGCGCACGATCGAGCTCGGCAAGCTGCCGTGGCACGGCGCGGAGCACGTCCATCGGCTCGTCGAGGTGTGGCGGCGTTCGTTCGCGGCGCGCAACGAGCTGCTCGGCGACCCGGCGTTCGTCAAGGACATGCCGATCGCGAAGCTGATGTCGCCCGCGTACGGCGACAAGCTCGCCGCGACGATCACGGATCGCGCGACGCCGTCGAAGGACATCCCGGCCCTGATCGAGGGCGATCACACCACCAACCTGTGCACGGTCGATGCGAGCGGCATGGCCGTCGCGCTGACCACCACGCTCAACACGAGCTGGGGCAGCCGCGTGACCATCCACGGCTTCCTCATGAACAACGAGATGGACGACTTCACCGCGAAGCCGGGCTCGCCCAACGTGTTCGGGCTCGTGCAAGGGGTCGCCAACAAGATCGAGCCCGGCAAGCGCATGCTGTCGTCGATGTCGCCGACGGTCGTCGAGAACGGCAAGGGCGAGGTCGTGCTGGTCGTCGGTGCCCAGGGCGGACCGCGCATCATCACGGCGGTGTGGCAGACCCTGTCGAACGTCATCGATTTCGGTAAGTCAGCGGACGAGGCGGTCGCCCTTCCGCGGATCCACCACCAGCACCTCCCCGACAAGGTGCTCGTCGAGGCGGACTCCATCGATCGCGCGACCGCCGAGCAGCTCGAGAAGGACGGCTACACGCTCGACTTCAGCCCGCGCGGGCTCGGCGCCGCGAACGCCCTCGTGCGCACGGCCACGGGGTGGGCGGGGGCGGCCGATCCGCGACGAGGCGGCGCCGCGATGGGTGATTGAAACGCGCTACACTGGGCGGATGACCGCCAGCGTGAACATGCAGTCAACCGACGCGATCGCCGAGCTCGCGCGGATCTGGCGGCGCTACGAAGGCGATCCGGACGGCGCGATTCACGCGATCACGGAGACCGCTGCGCGCGCACTCAACACGGAGCGGGCGAGCGTCTGGCTGCTCAGCGAGGACAAGAGCGAGCTCGTATGCGTCGACCTGTTCGAGGCGGCGTCGAATCGCCACACCGGGGGGACGGTCCTGCACGCCACGGACTATCCGGCCTACTTCGGCGCGATGCTCGAAGAAGAGACGATCGCCGCGAACGACGCGCACACCGATCCGCGGACCTCGGAGTTCTCGGCCTCGTACCTGCGGCCGCTCGGCATCGGCGCGATGCTCGACGCACCGATCCGCACCGGCCTGCGGCTCGTCGGGGTGCTGTGCCACGAGCACATCGGGCCCGCACGCGCGTGGGGCGTCGGCGAGCAGAAGGACGCGGCGTTCCTCGCGAGCCTCGCGTCGCTCACGCTCGAGCTCAAGAACCGCGCGATGCGCGAGGCGCTGCTCGCGGCCACCTTGGAGTCGACGGGCGAGGGCATCCTCGCGTCGGATGACCGCCGCGTGCTCGCGTTCAACCAGCGCTTCCTCGACATGTGGCAGCTCGACGCGAAGGCGATGCGGTCGTACGAACGCGTGCGCAGCTACATCGCGAGCCGCACCTCGACGAACGGGCTCGTCGCCGCCGCGAACGAACCGGCCGTCGGCAACGAAGGCGAGACCATCGACGTGCTCGAGCTCGATGACGGTCGCGTGTTCGAGCGCGCGAGCCGGCCGCAGATGATGGGCGAGCAGGTCGTCGGCCGGGTGTGGAGCTTCCGCGACATCACCGCGCAGCGCCGCGCGGAGGCCGCGCTGCGCGCGAGCGAGGCCAAGATGCGCGACCTGGCGATCCGAGATGGGCTGACCGGCTTGTTCAACCGTCGCCACGTGCTCGAGCTGCTCGACGATGCCGTGGCCCGCGCGACCGGCGTCGGCGAGAAGCTCGCGATCGGCCTCATCGACCTCGACGACTTCAAACGGATCAACGACGAGCTCGGCCACCTCGCCGGCGACGCGGTGCTGCGCGATTTTGGCGTGCAGCTGACCGCGCGCTTTCGCGCCAGCGATCACCTCGGGCGTTACGGCGGCGAGGAGTTCCTGGTCGTGCTGCGCGGGGCGAACGGCGATGCGGCGCGCCGGCTGTTCGAGCAAGTGCGCGTCGGATTCAAGGCGCGCGACTTCGGCGACCTTCCACGCTACACGTTCAGCGCCGGCGTCGCGGAGTACGGACCCGATGGCACCACCGCGAACGAGCTGCTCGGCCGCGCCGATACGCGCCTGTACGAGGCGAAGCGCCAGGGCCGCGATCGCATCGTGTGATCAGCTCGAGCGCTGCTTCTCGACGAAGTTGACGAGATCGGTGTCGGCCGCCTCGATCAGCGCGTCCGAGCCCTCGACCGCGGCACCCTCGCGGGCGAACACGAGGATCGGGATCTCGTCGAGCTCCTTCGCGGAGCGCAGGTCGCGCACGACGTCGTTGACGCCGTCGCTCATGAGATCGAGCAGGATCGCGCGTGGGCGCAGCGCGCGGGCGAGGCGCGAGATCTGGACGAGTGCACGCGTCATCGACACGACGGTATAGCCGCGCGCGGACAGCAGCATGTCGAGCTGCTGGAGCCGGCCGCGGTCGTGCTCGACGATCAGCACCACACCGCGCTCGGTCTCCGCCGTCGCCGGGGACGGCGTCGCGATGAAGGGGAGTGGCTGGCTGATGCTCTTGTTCGCGTCGCGCGACCGGTAGACGGCGAGCGCGACCTTGTTGAGCAGCTCGTCGACGTTGAACGGCTTCTCGACGAGATCGCTGGCGCCGAGCGTCGTCAGGTTGACGTTGAGCCCGTGGACCGCGGTCATGATGAGGACCGGTACGGTCTCGTACGCGGGGATCTCGCGCAGGAGCTGGAGGAACTGCCTGCCGTTCATCCCCGGCATCATGAGATCGAGCAGGATCGCGTCGGGGCGGGCGGCGTTCACGCGCTCGAGGGCGGTCTCGCCGTCCACCGCGAGATCGACGATGTAGCCCTCCTCGGCAAGGACCTGTCCGAGGGTCTCCCTTACCATCGGCTCGTCGTCGACGACGAGCACTCGCCCTTCCTTCGTGTTGGGAGGCATTTCCGCGTGAAGGCAGTGTACCATCGACCCGATGGTCTCGACGCCGCAGCTGGCGACCGCCTACGAGGCGTTGCGACCGAGCATCCTGCGGCGACTCCTCGAGCTGAGAGCCACGCTCGACCCATCGCTGGGGCGGCTGGAGGAGGAGACGGCAACCGCACAGATCGACGCCGTGCTCGATCATGTCGGGAACTATCTCGCCACGGGAGATCTCGGGCTGCATCGGGCGTTCCTGCACACGTTCCTCGCCATGCGTGCGGCGGAGGCACAGAGCCCGGCGTCCGTGCTCGCGACGCTCGTCGCGATCGGCGACACGTCGGCGCAGGTCGCGCAGGAGGAGCTCGCCGGGACCACCGAGGGCGCCGAGCTCACGCTCCTGCTCACGCGCGTGACGGCGACGACCGCGCGGGCGGTCAACGAGCTGATCGCCGACGAGCTCGGCCGCCGGCTCGCCCAGTGGCGGGAGCTGCAGCTCCGCGAAGAGAACGGGGCCTCGTGACCGCGTTTTCGACGATCCGCGTCGCCGGCGACACCAACGTCGGCAAGGTCCGCGAGGCGAACGAAGACTCGATGATCGTCGATCACGCGCGCGGCCTGTACGTCGTGCTCGACGGCATGGGCGGCGCGAACGCCGGCGATATCGCATCGCAGCTCGCGCGCGACACCATCCAGCAGTACGTGGCGCACACGTACTCGACGATGGAGCCCAAGGCGATGCTGGAGGCCGCGATCCAATCCGCCTCGGCGGCGATCTTCGGCGAGGGGCAGGTGCACAAGGAGAAGCACGGCATGGGCACGACGTGCGTGGCGTGCCTGCTGCTCGACGCGCAGCGCGCGATCGTCGCGCACGTCGGCGACAGCCGTGCCTATCTCCTGCGCTACGGCCGGCTCATCGCGCTGACCAAGGACCACACCATCGTCGAGGAGCTGGTGTCGCGCGGCATGCTCGCGCCCGAGGAGGTCGAGCGGCACCCGTACAAGAACGTGCTGTCGCGCAACCTCGGCGCGCGGCCCGAGACGCGGATCGACGTCGTCGACGTCGAGCTGCAGCCCGGCGATCGCATGCTGCTGTGCTCGGATGGCTTGTACGGCTACGCCTCCGCCGAGGGCATCCAGTACCTGCTCGGCTCCGGCGACGCGCCGGAGCACGTCGCGCGCGATCTGATCGATCTCGCGTTGCGCGGAGGAGGCGGGGACAACGTCACGACGATCGTGCTCGAGGTCCCGCAGGTGATCGCGACCACGACGCAGCTCGTGCGCTCGAACGGCGCGATCGCGTGGTGGCAGCGGCGGCAACGCTTCCTGGCGCTGGCCCGCGACAAGGGGCTGACCCGCAACCCGATGGTCCGCGGGCTCGATGCCGACGAGGCGATCGAGCTGGTCGCGCTCAGCCTGTGCCAGGCGGTGTTCCACGACCTCGAGAAGTCCACCGGGGTGAATGTGTGGACGTTCGCGCAGAACCTCGCGTCGGGCTGGTTCGAGCGAGGCGGCGAGTGGACGCCGCTGCGCGGGATGGTCGACATCCTCGCCGATAGTGCGCGCGAGGTCGTCGACGAGCTCAAGGCGCAAGACCCGCAGCTCGGCTTCCTGCTCGAGATCGCGGTCGGCCGCGCCCTCGTCGTCGCGGAGCTCGCGCTCGGGGGCTTGCTGGCGGAGCGCCTCGCGCAGGTCGATGCGAGCCTGATCGCGCTCCACACCGAGCGCCTCGATCGCGAGTCCATGGATGCCCTGGTCGACGAGCTCGTGCGCACCGAGGACGACGGCGACACCGGCGAACGCTTCATCGATCGGCCCACGATCCCGTTCCTGCGCGCGGATCGTCCCATCACCAGCTCCGGCGAGTCGGCCGAGGTGGTGTCCGCGATCGAGAAGACGCTGACCATCGCACGCGCCCGCACGCAGCCTCGCGCGGACACCGTGAAGCAGGTGCTCGAGGTCCTCGAGGCGATCGCGACCGCGCCCGACCCGGTGACCATCGAGGGCGCCGCGCGCGACCTCTACGGCACGCGCAGCGTCGACGAGACCTCCGTGATGCCGCTCTACGACGCGCTCGAGCAGGCGCGCCTGATCAGCGTGTCGAGCGTGCATCAGGTGCAAGCACCCGAGCACGTTCGCGCGCGCGTGCTGCGCGCGATCGCCGCCGCGCACCAGCGGCTGGTCGGTGCGACCACCGCGCTCGTGATCGAGGCGTGCGCGCCGTCCTCCGAGAAGCTGCGCGATGCGCAGAACAAGACCGCCGAGCTGCGCGATCGCGTCGCGCAGGCCGAGAAGAAGCGCGCACAGCTGGAGCGCCGGTTCGCGACCGGTGTCGACCCGAGCCTGCCGTGGGGGCACCGCGGCGAAACGGAGTGGTGATGAGCGCAACGGATCTGGCTCGAGCCGTGGCCGTGCTGCGCGACGAGGTGCTCGACACCGCGGAGCAGGGCGATCGCGATCCGCCGGGCGCGGAGGTGTTCGAGGCGATCGTCCGCTCGCTCGCGGTCGGCGGCGAATCGGGGACCGGCCTCGACCTCCAGCTGCAGGATTCCGTGTCTCGCCGCCTCGCGTGGGGCGATCGGGAGGAGACGGTCGTCCAGGACGCGGAGCTGGTGTTCGAACGCCTGCTCGTCGCCGCCGAACGCGCGTTCCGCGATCCGTCCGATCAGATGGTCGTGCTCGAGGCGGCGCTTGCCGTCTCGGTCACCGTCGCGCGTGTCGTCGCGCTGGCCGCGGTCACGCGGGCGACGCGCGACCGTGCGGCGCGCCTGCGCGAGGAGATGGCGCAGGGGCAGCTCCGCGAGGTCCTCGAGAAGCAGAAGGCCAACATCGCGCGCCTGGAGCAGGAGCTCCAGCACGGCTTTCGTTAGCCCGGCATCCCGGGGCGCATCGGCTGTGGCGTGACGAACCGCCCGCTCGCGATCGCGTTGTTGACCTCGGGCAGCACCTCGGCGCGCGCGCGCAGCACGTTGCTCTCGAGCTCGTTCTTGAAGAGGAACAGCCGTACGAACCCGGCGACGGCGAGCACGGCGATGATCACCGGCAGCACGCGCTTGTCCGAGATCGCGAGCGCGGCCCCGACGACGGCCGCGGTGACCGCGAGCTTGGCCTTCATGAGGACGGTGCCCCACTTGCTGACCACGGCCTGACCGGTGGCGTCGTAGCTCGGCAGCGTCGCCTGCGCGATCATGACCGGATCCTGCGTGCCCGCCATGCCGCCGATCTTGAGTGCGGCTGCGATCGCCTCGCAGAACGTGCCCTGCATCTTCTTGCTCACCATCTCCGCCTGGTACGGGTTCGTGCGCAAGAGATTCACGAGCATCAGCTTGGCCTGCGGATAGCTCAGGCTCGACGAGAACGTCTTCGCGACGCTGGCGCCGATCACGACGAACCCTACCCCCACGAGCGCGTAGCTCGCGAGCACCTTCAGCGTGTTCGACTCGGCGGGCTTCTCCGGTTTCGGGGCGCCCTCGCCCGATTCGTCCGCCTCCTGCGCCAGCGCGATCTCGACGGTCCCGGCGAGGACCGCGAGCCCGAGGACGATCCCGGCGAGGTGCGGGCGTCTCACGGCGCCGTCGGGATATCGGCGGTGATGGCGTCGAGCAGCGCCTCGAGACCGTCGTTGCGATCGACGAAGCGATGCACGAGCTCGGTGGAGCCGGAGCCCGCGCCGCGGACGATGCGGCGCGCCGACGGCTGCGCGCGGCGGATGCCCTCCATGATCGGCGACACGCGCGGGTCGCCGGCATCGAGCTCCGCGATCACGGCGTCGAGCTCGATGTTGTGATTCGCGACCTCGTTGAGGATGTCGGGGTCGGTCGCGAACAGCACGTCCCACCCGCTGGTGACGTAGAGCGCCATCGCGCCGCGCTGGCGATGATCATCACCGACGACGAGGACGCGCAGCCGCTTCGTCGGCTTGTCCGCGGGCACCGCGCTCCGCTGGGCGGCGGCGACGATGTTCTGCCACTCGTCGGGCGGCTCGATGAGCAGAATGCCGAGCGTCCAGCTCGGCGAGGTGGCCTCGCGCACGACGTCTCCGATCACCTCGAGCGCGGTCCCGCTCGAAGGATCGTAGAGCGAGACCGAGATCCGGGTGCCGAGCGGGAACCACGCCGCGGTGTCGAGGCAGAGCCCGACCTCCGAGACGTCGATCGTACGACACACGGCCGTCTCACCGCCGAGCAGCGGTTGGGCCTTCGCGGCGAGATCGATGCGGTACCGAGGAGCGCGGCGCGACAAGGTCGACCTCATCTTGCCATGCCCTGCCGGACCTGTGGGGCCGCGGGCCATCGATCGCGCTATCGCCCCGCGTGTAGCACGATGTAAGGTCGCCCCCATGTTCCGCACGCGGTACGTGGCCGTGGCGCTGCTGGTCGCCGGATTCGTCGGGCAGGCTAAAGCAGAGCGCAAGATCGAGATCGTCACGCGGCCCGAGCGGTCGCTCGGCAACCGGCTGCTCCTCGCGGGGCTGGCGGGAGGCGGAGCGCTCGTCGGCGGCCTGGGCGTGTACTTCCACCTCGAGTCGCGCGAGGCCTCCAATGCCGTGGCCTCGGACACCGCGACGGGCAAGGCGTGGACCGCCGACCGGCAGGCAAACCTGGAGAACGCCGGCGACAACCGCACCCGCGCGGCCATCGCGTACGGCGTCGGCGGCGGGTTGGTGATCGCGGCGATCGTGGCGGCGGTGCTGACCGAGCCCGCCGCGGAGACCACGGTCATCATCCCCCGCGGGCCGGCGCCGACGATCGCGCCGGCCGAGGGCGGGGCGGTCCTCGGCGGACGGTGGAGCTTCTGATGCGCGCGACAATGCTCCTCGTGGCGCTGACCGCGGCGTGCACCCCCGACATCGTGTCCGGCGCATATCTGTGCGGGCCCGAGAAGGCGTGCCCGGACGACCAGGTCTGCGACGGTGTCGACAACCTGTGCGTGTTGTCGAGCCAGGCGCGGCCATACACGTGCAGCGGAGCCCCGTTGCCCGCGCAGCCGGCGACGCTGTGCGCGACCGTGCCGGTCGAGCTCAGCGGGTGCATCGGCGACGGCGACACGGACAGCGACACGCTCGAGGTCGCCGTGCCTGCCGCGTGCGTGACGAGCTCGGTCAACGTGCGGCTGTCGTTCCCGCTCGCATACGCACCCCTGCAGATGACGCTCGTCGACGCCGGGACCGGCGCGATGGTCGCCGCGGACGGTCCGTGCGCGGGCGATGCGGACGACGACGGCGACGTCCGGCGGTGCCTCGAGGCCAACGTGGCCGCAGACCAGAGCTACCGGATCTCCGTAGCTCCGACCGGTGAGGACAACTGCGGTGGTGCGTGTGACTACAACCGGTATCGGCTGACGTTCCAGCTCCTGTCCCGCGGCGCGCGCTGACGTTCCCAAGAGCGTGCTCACCCGCGCCCGAGCGCCTCGAGCGCGAGCCGGCGCAGATCTGCGACGAGCTGCGCTTCGCGATCAGGTGCTGGCCGAACGCGAAGCTCGTGAGCACGCCGCCCGTGGTCACCACGATCGACGCGGTGAGTACGGCACCGTAGGCATCCGGCGCGATGAACCGGGTCAGGATCAGCGTCCCCGCCAGCTGGAGCATGCGCGAGCCGACGCCGAGCAGCATGTTCCATGCGACGCCACGTGCGGCTTGCCGGGCGATCGACATGTTCACTCGAACCTGGCGGTGAACCAGGCCGTCACGGCGGCGATCAACTGGGCCTGCGCGTCGAGCTCGGTGAACGTGTGGTTCGCTGCCGGGAAGTACGCACGCTCCACCTTCCCGCGGAGCTCGGGGAACAGCTCGAACAGCTGATCCGCGTGGTTGTACTTCGCACCGTGGATGCCCGAGAAGATCGCCAGGACCCGGACGCCGCGATCTACCAGCGCGTGGAGCTGCGCGCGGAAGGTCTCGACGGGCGGGGGTTCGCGGCCGGGCGGTGGCGCGTGAGCGTGTGTGAACCTTGCGCGCACGCGCCGCGCCGCGACGGCAGCCATCCCGAGCAGCGCGCGCGGCCCGCGCCGCCGCAGCTGGGCGCCGAGCTCGCGCAGCTGTGCGCGTAGGGTCGCGTAGCAGTGCGGATCGACGAGCACGACCCCCGCCACTCGCTGGTCGACGAGCGCCGTCGCGAGCGCGTTATCCGCACCCGCGCACAGCCCGAAGATCACGTGGCGCCGGACCTCGGTAATCCCAGCGAGCGCGAGCACCGTGTCGTTGACGGCGCTCTCGCGGAACGTCGGTGCGTCACTCGACGCAACGCTGTCGCCGATGCCTCCGAGATCGAGCCGCAGCGCGAACACGCCGTGATCGGCGAGCCGGCGCGCCAGGTTGACGTGCAGGCGATGCGGGCCGACGCGGTGAAGCACGCCGGCGTTCAGAATCACGATCGAGGTGGACGTGGTGCGGGAGGGCCGGCAGATGATTCCCATCACCTGCTGGTCCGTACCGAAGTGAACGACTTCTTCGCGAGAACAGGCGAGCTCGGCGGATTCGTGCGTTGCCATCATCGCGAGCCTTTGTATGGTGGTTCGTGGCGTGGGGAAGGGTCGAGTACTTCGGTGGAGACCGGCAGCTGCTCGGTGCCTTTCATCTCGCACCGGCGATAGTGCGACGTAGCACCGCCGTGTTGCTCTGCAACCCGTTCGGCGAAGAGGCTGCGCGGTGTCACCGCGTGTTTCGCGTGCTCGCCACGCACCTCCAACGCATCGGCTTCTCGACGCTGCGGTTCGACTACTCGTGCACCGGCGACTCGCGCGGGAGCAGCACGCACGCGACGCTCGCGGAGTGGATCGAGGACATCCGCGTAGCCGCTGCGGCGCTGCGTGATGCGAGCGGGAGCTCGCAGATCGCGCTCGTGGGCTTACGGCTCGGCGCGACACTCGCGACGCTCGCGTGCGCGCGCGGAGCGTTGCGAGCGAGGCACCTCGTGCTGTGGGATCCGGTCGTGGAGGGAGGGGCGTACATGCAGGAGCTAGCGACGTCGCATCACGTGTACATGCGTCACGAGCTCGGCTCGTTGTGGGACGAGCGCAGGCGTACGCACGCCGACGGTTCGCCGGTCGAAGTGTGCGGCACGCCGATCACGGCGACGATGGCGTGCGAGCTGCGCGCGATCGATCTCGCGGCGGAGACCGTGACCGCCGACCACGTGAGCGTGGTGTCGACGCGACCCGGCCCGGAGCTCGAGCAACTCTGCGCGCTGTGGCCGCAAGCACGGTGTCGCCAGATCGCCGATGCGACCGGGTGGAACAGCGATGCCGCGCTGAACGCGATGGTCGTACCGATGCAGGTCTTGCAGGTCGTCATCCAGCACCTCGAAGGAACCGCGCCATGACGGACGCACTCGATCTTCTCGACCTCGTACCGATGGCCAGCGGCAGCCCCGGTGAGCCGACCGTGACCGTGACCGTCACCGTCACCGCCGACGCCGCTGCGCTCGCAGCCCTCTCCATGCGCACCGGTCTCGACGCCGGCGCGATCTGGAGAGCCAGCTGGGCGCTCTTGCTCGCGCGCCTCGGCGGGGTGGAGCGTGTGCGGGTCGGACGCCGACGCGCATCAGGTGTCGACACGACGTCGACGATCGACGTCCCTCGCGCGGGCGACGTCGCGGCGTGGCTCGCAGGCGCGGCGCAGGCAGGCGCGACCGATGAAGCATCCGCGCCAGGCCCCCCGCACGCCGTCTGGATGGACACGGACACGACGCTCGCCGCCGATGGTCCCGCGCTGCGCTGGAGCGTCGATGGCGCCCGCGCGACCGCGACGTTCTCCACGGTGAGGTTCGAGCGCGCGACGGTCGAGCGTCTGGCGGAGCTGCTGAGCGCCACGCTCGCGAGCGTGGTGGTCCCCGACGCGCGTCTCGAAGCGGTGTCGCCGCTCACGCCCGCCGAGCGCGCGCTCGTCGTCGAGACCTGGAACCAGACGGCGGTGCGCTACCGCGAGGAAGCGACGGTCCACGCGCTGATCCGCGAGCAGGCGTCGGCGAACCCCGAGCGCACGGCGATCGCGTGGACCGGCGGGTGCCTCAGCTATGGCGAGCTCGATCGATGGTCCGATGCGCTCGCCGAGCGCTTGATCGTCGCGGGCGTTCGAACGGAGCAGCCGGTCGCGCTCTGCATGGAGCGCTCGGCCTCCGCGATCGTCGCCGCGCTCGCGATCCTGAAGGCCGGCGGCGCATATCTGCCGCTCGACCCGGCGCACCCGAAGCAGCGCCTCGCGTTTGTGGTCGACGACGCCGGCGCCCGCGTGCTCGTGACGTCCCGCGCCGGTAGCGCCGCCGTCATCGGGCTCGTGCCGCACACGCTGTTCGTCGAAGACGCGGAGCTCGAGGCGACCTCGGTGCTGCCACGCTTCGAGTGCGCGACTCCGCGCACGTGCGCGTACGTCATGTACACCTCGGGATCGACGGGGACCCCGAAGGGGGTGCAGATCGAACATCGCTCGATCGTGCGGCTCGTCGGGCGGCCGGCGTACGTCGAGCTGTCGGCCGCGACGCGCATGCTGCACGCCGCGCCGATGGGGTTCGACGCTTCGACGCTCGAGCTGTGGGGACCCCTGCTGCACGGCGGGACGTGCGTCCTTCACGACGAGGCGGTCCCGACGGCGCGCGGGCTAGCGCGGACGATCGCGGCCCACGGCGTGACGACGATGTGGCTGACCTCGGCGCTATTCAATGCGGTCGTCGACGACGATCCGACCGCGCTCTCCGGCGTGCGCCAGCTGTTCATCGGCGGCGAGGCGCTATCGCCGAAGAACGTGCGACGCGCGCTCGCGGCGCTGCCCGCGACCCAGATCGTGAACGGCTACGGGCCGACCGAGTGCACCACGTTCACCACGACGTATCGCATCCCGCACGACCTCCCCGCGGACCTCCCGATCCCGATCGGCGCCCCGATCGCCGACACCCAGTGTTACGTGCTCGATCGCAGCGGCGCGCCGGTGCCGGTCGGGATCGTCGGCGAGCTGTATGTCGGCGGCCTCGGCGTCGCGCGCGGCTACCTCGCGCGCCCCGAGCTCGACGCGGAGCGGTTCGTGGCGAACCCGTACGGCGACGAGCGGCTATATCGCACGGGTGATCGCGTGCGGTGGCGGCCCGACGGGACGCTCGAGTTCGTCGGGCGCGCGGACGATCAGATCAAGCTGCGCGGCTTCCGCATCGAGCTCGGCGAGATCGAGGCGCGCCTCGCGGCGCTGCCCGGCGTCGCGTCGTGCGCGGTGGCGGTTCGCAACGACGGGCCGACCGGCAAGCGGCTGGTCGCGTACGTGGTCGCGAGCGATCCGGCGCTGGCGTCGCCGGTGGCGTTGCGCGCGCAACTCGCAGACCTGCTGCCGGAGTTCATGGTGCCGGCGACGTTCGTGGCGGTCGCCGCGCTGCCCGTGACCGCGAACGGCAAGCTCGATCGCGCCAGCCTGCCGGCGCCGACCACCACACGCCCCGAGCTCGCGCAGCCGTATCGCGCGCCCGCCGACGAGCGCGAGACCGCGATCTGCGACGCGTTCGCGGACGTCCTCGGCCTCGATCGGGTCGGCGTGCTCGACGGCTTCTTCGAGCTCGGCGGCGACTCGCTGCTGTCGCTGCGCTTGCTCGCACGCCTGCGCGAGCTAGGTGCCTCGGAGCTGTCGCCCGCGACGCTGTTTGCGGCGCCGACCCCGGCGGCGCTCGCCCGGGCCTTCGAGGCGAGGCCAGCTGCCCCGCGAAGCCGGTCGCGCCGCGCCGGCGACGAGCCGATCGCGATCATCGGGTTCGCGGGTCGCTTCCCGGGGGCCGAGGACGTCGAGCAGTTCTGGGACAATCTGTGCGCCGGCCGCGAGTCGATCAAGCGATTCGCACCCGACGAGCTCGACCCGGCGATCCCGCGCGTGCAGCGCGACGATCCGGCGTACGTGCGCGCGCGTGGCGTGATCGCCGGCGTCGAGCTGTTCGATGCTGGCTTCTTCGGCATCTCTCCGCTCGAAGCACAGCTGATGGATCCGCAGCACCGGCACTTCCTCGAGATCGCGTGGCATGCGCTCGAGCACGCCGGCTACGTTCCGGAGACGTCCCCGGGCCCGATCGGGATCTTCGGCGGCATGTACAACGCGACCTACTTCCAGCGCCACCTGGCGCCGCGGCCCGAGCTCGCGCAGCGGCTCGGCGAGCTCGCGCTGATGCTGGGGAACGAGAAGGACTACGTCACCACGCGCGTCGCCCACAAGCTCGGGCTCACCGGCCCCGCGGTCGCGGTCCACACGGCGTGCTCGACCTCTCTCGTCGCGGCGGCGCTGGCGATGGACAGCCTCCGCACCGGCGGCTGCGACCTCGCGCTGGCGGGCGGCGTCGCGATCACGTGCCCACCGAACAGCGGCTACTTCTATCAGGAAGGTTCGATGGCGTCGCCGGATGGCAAGACGCGCACGTTCGACGTCGACGCCCGGGGCACGGTGTTCTCGGACGGCGTCGCCATGGTCGTGCTGCGGCGGCTATCGGATGCGATCGCCGCGGGCGATCGCATCTACGCGATCATGCGCGGCGCGGCCATCAACAACGACGGCAGCGAGCGCGCCAGCTTCACGGCGCCGAGCCCCGAAGGACAGGCGGCCGCGATCGCGGCGGCGCACGACCTCGCCGGGATCGACGCGCGCACGCTGTCGTACGTCGAGGCGCACGGCACGGCCACCCCGCTCGGCGACCCGATCGAGATCGAAGGGCTCACCCGCGCGTTCGCCCGCCACACGCAGGACCGCGGGTTCTGCGCGATCGGCTCGCTCAAGAGCAACGTCGGCCACATGGTGATCGCGGCAGGTGCAGCGAGCCTGATCAAGACGGCGCTCGCGCTCCACCGCAAGACCCTGCCGCCCTCGATCAACTTCACCGCGCCCTCGGCCAAGATCGACTTCCGCAGCACGCCGTTCCGCGTGCAGACGGAGCTGGCACCGTGGCCGGCGAGCGCCGGACCTCGGCGTGCGGGCGTGAGCTCGTTCGGGTTCGGCGGGACCAACGCGCACGTCGTCCTCGAGGAGGCGCCCTCCGCGGCGCGCTCGACGCCGTCGCCGCGCACCGCCGAGCTGCTCGTCGTGTCCGCGCGCAGCGCCTCGGCGCTGACCGAAGCGTGCGCGAAGCTCGGCGCCTACTTGACGACCACGGACGAGCCGCTCGCCGACATCGCCCACACGCTCCAGACCGGTCGTCGCGGGTTCGCGCACCGCCGCTGGATCGTCGCGACGAGCGCGGCGGAGGCCGCGCGATCGCTCGTGACCCCGGAGCCGATGCTCACCGGCACGCGCACGGTAGGCGCGGAGGTCCCGGAGCTCGCGCTGCTGTGCCCGGGGCAGGGCTCGCAGTACGTGCGCATGGGGTTCGGGCTGTACCGCAGCGAGCCCGCGTTCCGCGCCGCGTACGACGAGTGCTGCGAGATCCTCGAGCCGCTGCTCGGCTGCGATCCGAAGGAGGTGTTGTTCTCGGAGGATCCACAGGCGCTCGTCCCGACGAGCCACACGCAGCCCGCGATCTTCGTGCTCGAGTACGCGCTCGCTCGGACCTGGCTCGCCTGGGGCGTGAAGCCCACCGCGCTGATCGGGCACAGCGTCGGCGAGTGGGTGTGCGCCGCGCTCGCGGAGGTGATGTCGCTGCCCGACGCGCTCGGCCTCGTCGTCGAGCGCGGGCGCCGCATGCAAGCGCTCCCCGCGGGCAGCATGCTCTCGGTCCGGCTCTCCGCCGAGGAGCTCGCGCCGAAGCTCCCCGAGGGGGTCGTGATCGCCGCCGAGAATGCGCCTGGCCTGTGCGTCGCCTCGGGCCCGAGCGAGCGGATCGCCGAGCTCGAGGCAGCGCTGGCGTCGGCGGAGGTCGTGGCTCGCAGGCTCGTCACGTCCCATGCCTTCCACTCGCCGATGATGGAGCCGGTGATCGAGCCGCTCGCCGCGCGGATCGCGGCGGTCGGGCTCGCGCCGCCGAAGCTACGCATCATGTCCACCGTGACCGCGCGCTGGCTCACCGACGCCGAGGCGACGAGCACGCGGTACTGGGCCGAGCACCTGCGCCGACCCGTGCGGTTCGCGGCCGCGGCGTCCGCGCTGCTGGCCGAGCCCACGCGCGTGCTGATCGAGATCGGCCCACGCGCGACGCTGTCGACGCTCGCGCGGCAGGCAGTCACGGGGAAGCGCGCGCTACCGGCGGCGATCCCCAGCCTCGGTGATGACGCCGAGCGCGAGCCCGCTTCGATCGCAGCCGCGCTCGGCCAGGTGTGGTCGCTCGGCGCCACCATCGACTGGGCGGGGTATCGCGGCAGCGAGCGGCGGTGCCGGGTGCCGCTGCCGGCGTATCCGTTCGAGCGCACGCGTCACTGGGTCGATGCGCCGGTCGACGGCGCCCCGGTGGTCGTGGAAGTGGCCGCGGCGGTCCCCGTGCCGAGCGCCGCCCCGACGAGCACGCCGACGGATCGGCGGCCTCGCCTGCTGGCGTCGTTGTGCGAGCTCGTCGAGGAGGTCTCCGGTCTCGACGTGAGCGGCGCCGCGCCGGCCACGCCCTGGCTCGAGCTCGGCCTCGACTCCCTCGCGCTCACCCAGCTCGCGCTCCAGGTGCAACGCACGCACGGCGTCAAGGTGACGTTCCGCCAGGTGATGGAGAGCTATCCGACGCTGGCGGCGCTCGTGCAGCACCTCGACGAGCAGCTCCCCGCGGACATCCCTCCGCCCGCGGCCGCGAGCGCAGCCCCGGTCGCGATGCCGACGCAGGGGATGCCGACCGTGATGCCCACCGCTGGAGCCGCGGATCCATACGTGCGGCACGTCATCGACCAGCAGCTCGCGCTGATGGCACAGCAACTCGCGGTGCTCGGGGGAGCGGCGCAACCGCGCGCGATCGCCCCGGCCGCCGCGCCCGTCGACGAGCCGGGAGCCGGCCCCGTGTCCTACGACGTCAAGAAGGCGTTCGGCGCGATCGCCCGGATCCACACCGTCGCCGACCAGCTCACGCCCGATCAGCGCGCTCGGCTGGACGCCTTCATCGCGCGCTACACCCAGCGCACGCAGAAGTCGAAGGCCTACACGACCGAGCATCGCACGCACATGGCGGACCCACGCGTGGTCAACGGGTTCCGGCCGCTCACCAAAGAGCTCACGTACCAGATCGTGATCGACCACTCGCGTGGTTCGCGGCTGTGGGATCTCGATGGCAACGAGTACGTCGACGTGCTTTCGGGCTTCGGCATGAGCCTGTTCGGCTGGCAGCCCGCGTTCGTCCGCGATGCGGTGCACGCCCAGGTCGACCGCGGGTTCGAGATCGGGCCGCAGCACGTCCTCGCCGGCAAGGCAGCGAAGCTGTTCTGCGAGGTCACCGGTGCGGACCGCGCGGCGTTCTGTAACACCGGTTCGGAGGCGGTCATGGGCACCATGCGCATCGCGCGCACGGTGACCGGCCGGAGCCTGATCGCGATCTTCACCGGCGCGTACCACGGCATCTTCGACGAGGTCATCGTCCGCGGTACGCGCAAGCTGAAGAGCGTGCCCGCCGCTCCGGGCATCATGCCGTCGGCGTCACAGAACGTGCTCGTGCTCGACTACGGCACGCCGGAGTCGCTGGAGATCTTGCGGGCGCGCGCCCACGAGCTCGCGGCGATCGTGGTGGAACCCGTGCAGAGCCGGCGGCCCGACTTCCAGCCCGTCGCGTTCCTGCGCGAGCTGCGCACGCTCACCGAGCAGCACGGCATCGTGTTCATCTGGGACGAGGTGGTCACCGGCTTCCGGTCGCACCCGCGCGGCGCGCAAGGCCTGTTCGGCATCCAGGCCGACCTCGCGGCGTACGGCAAGGTCGTGGGCGGAGGCTTCTCGATCGGCGTCATCGCGGGCAAGCGCCCGTTCATGGACGCGCTCGACGGCGGGCACTGGCAGTTCGGCGACGACTCGATTCCGACCGTCGGGGTCACCTACTTCGCCGGGACGTTCGTCCGTCATCCACTCGCGCTCGCGGCGATGTGCGCCGTGCTCGAGCACGTGCGCGACGCGGGCCCGGCGCTCCAGGAGGCGCTCACCGCGAAGACCGCGGCGATGGTGGGGGAGATCAACCGCTACATGAAGCGCATCGGTGCGCCGTTCGAGCTCGTGACGTTCGCGTCGCTGTGGCGAAACGTGTTCACCGAGGAGGTCCCCTACGGCGATCTGATCTACGCGATGCTCCGCGATCGCGGCGTTCACATCCTCGACAACTTCCCGTGCTTCCTCACGACGGCGCACAGCGACGAGGACGTCGCCGCGATCGTCGCCGCGTACTGCGCCGCCGCCGACGAGATGCAGGCGAGCGGTTTCTTCCCGGTCCGCACGCCGCCCCCGGCCACGCCACCACGTGGCAGCGGCGAGGCGCCGTCGACCGAGCCGCAACGCGAGATCTGGCTCGCGGATCGCCTGTCGCCCGAGGCGTCGCTCGCCTACAACGAGTCGGTCTCGCTCCACCTGCGCGGCGAGCTCGACGTGGGCGCGCTGCGACGCGCCGTGCGCGAGCTGCCCGCACGACACGACGCCCTGCGCGCGACGTTCGACGCGGATGGCACCACGATCCGCGCCGGGGCGGTCCCCGAGCTCGACGTGCCGCTCCGCGACCTCGCGCTGCTCGCGCCCGCGCAGCGCGACGGCGAGCTCGCCGCGATCGTTCGCCGGCACGTCGCGACGCCGTTCGACCTCGAGCACGGACCGCTCGTGCGCGCCGAGCTGGTGCGACTCGCCCCGGACCATCACGTCCTCGTGTTCACCGGTCACCACATCGTGCTCGACGGGTGGTCCTACTGGGTGCTCGTGAAGGACCTCGCGGTGCTCTACGGGATCGCGACGGGGGCGTGCGCCGAACCGCCGAAGCCCGCGCCGTCGTTCCTCGCGTACGCGAGCACGGCGCAAGGGTGCGCCGCGCACGAGGCCTGGTGGGTCGAGCGCTTCCGCGACGGCGTACCCGTGCTCGAGCTGCCGACGGATCACCCGCGGCCACCCGTGCGCACCACCAACGCGGGCCGCGAGGATCATGTGTTGCCCGCGGAGCTGGTCGCCGGCGTGCGCCGGCTGGGCGCGAGGCTCGGCGCCAGCATGTTCGCGACCCTGCTCGCCGGGTTCGACGCGTTGCTACACCGGCTCACCGGCCACGCCGAGATCGTCGTCGGGGTGCCGGCGGCGGGGCAGCCGGCTGCCGGGCTCGAGGGGCTCGTCGGCCATTGCGTCCACATGCTGCCGCTCCGCAACCGGATCACCCGCAGCGAGCGGTTCTCCGACCACGTCGCGGCCGCCCGCCGCACCATGCTCGACGCCTACGATCATCAGGACGTCACCTTCGGCCGCATCCTCCAGCTGCTTCCGATCGCGCGCGATGCGAGCCGATTGCCGCTGATCAGCGTGGTGTTCAACATCGACCAGGCGCTCGCCGGTGAGGGCTACGGGTTGCCCGGCATCGCGCTCGAGCTGGCGACGAACCCGCGCCTGCACGAGACGTTCGAGCTGTTCATCAACGCCGTCGACACCGGGGCCGGGATGCGGCTCGAGTGCCAGTACAACCGCGACGTGTTCGACGCGGCCACCATCGCGCGGTGGCTCGCCGCGTTCGAGATGCTGCTGCGCGGCGCGGTCGCCGACCCCGAGCAGCCGATCGGCAGGTTGCCGATCCTCTCCGACGCGGATCGCCGCCTGCTCGCGCAGTGGAACCAGACGGAGACCGAGTACCCGCGCACCACACGCGTCGAGGAGCTCGTCTTCGCCAGCGCGCGTCGCGTGCCCGAGCACGTCGCGGTCGAGCACCACGATGAGGTGCTGACCTACGCGGAGCTGGCGCGGCGTGCCCGCGCGATCGCGGCCGCGGTGCGCGCGTCCGGCGTCCGTCCCGGCGATCGCGTCGGGCTGTTCATCGAGCGCGATCTCGAGCTGCTGCCGGCCCTCGTCGGAGCGCTCGCCGCGGGCGCCACGTACGTTCCCCTCGATCCGGCGCTGCCCGACGAGCGGCTGCGGTTCATGATCGAGGACGCGCGGATCGCCGCGGTCGTCACCTCGCGCGCGCTCGCCGCGCGCTCGCCACGCACCCTCGGCGACGCGCGCACCATCCTGCTCGAAGAGGTCCCGCGGGCGGACGTCCCCACGGACCCGTGCGCCGATGCAGGCACCGCGGAGGACACCGCGTACGTCATCTACACCTCGGGCTCGACCGGCACTCCGAAGGGCGTGTGCGTGTCCCATCGCAGCGTCGTGAACCTGATGTCGAGCGTCGCGCGTGCGCCGGGGATGACGGAGCGCGATCGCGTCCTCGCGGTGACCACGCTGGCGTTCGACATCGCGGTCTCCGAGCTGGTCCTCCCCTTGGTCCTCGGCGCGACGATCGTGCTCGCCGATCGCGAGGAGGCGAGCGACGGGGAGCGGCTCCGCGCGCTCGTCGAGGCCGCGCGGGTCACGTTCATCGACGCGACCCCCGCGACGTGGCGCCTGTTGCGTACCGCCGGTTGGGACGGAGCGCCGAACGTCACCGCGATCTGCACCGGCGAGGCGATGCCGCCCGACCTCGCCGCTGATCTGCGGCCGCGCGTGGGCGCGCTGTGGAACGGATACGGACCGACGGAGACGACCGTGTGGTCGAGCTTTCATCGCGTGGCCGGCGATGACAAGCCGATCCCGATCGGCCGCCCGATCGCGAACACGCGCATCCACATCCTCGACGACGATCTCCAGCCGGTGCCGATCGGCGTCGTCGGCGAGCTGTGCATCGCCGGCGACGGCGTCTCGCACGGCTACCTCGACCGGCCCGAGCTCACGGCCGCGCGCTTCGTCATCGATCCGACGCGCGTCGATGGTCAGGCGCGGATGTATCGGACCGGGGACCTCGGGCGCTGGCGGAGCGACGGCACCATCGACTGCCTCGGCCGCACGGACTTCCAGGTGAAGATCCGCGGCTACCGCATCGAGCTCGGCGAGATCGAGGTCGCGCTCGGCATGCACCCCGCGATCGCCGAGGCCGCGGTGATCGCGCGCGAGGATCGCCCGGGTGACGTGCGGCTCGTCGGCTATCTCGTATCGCGAGGTGCGCCGCCGGCCGATGAGGTCCTGCGCGCGCACCTCGCGCAGACCCTACCCGAGTACATGATCCCGACGCGGTTCGTGCCCCTGTCGGCGATGCCGCTCACCACCAGTGGCAAGGTCGATCGCCGGGCGCTGCCGGCGCCGGCGGGCCCCGCCATCGCGCACCAGGGAGGCGTCGTCGCTCCAGCGACGCCGACCGAGAGCACCATCGCGCAGGCGTACATGGAGGCGCTCGCGCTTCCCCTCGTGTCGATCCACGATGACTTCTTCGCGCTCGGCGGGCACTCGCTCCTGGTCGCGCAGATGACCGCGAAGCTCGCGCGCACGCTCGGACGGGCCGTCCCGATGCGCGCCGGGTTCGAGCACCCGACGGTCGCGTCGCTGGCGGCGTGGCTCGATGCGGCCAAGACGCGCGCTCTGGATGCGCCGCCGGCGATCCCGCGGCGCGGCGGGTCGGATCCCGCGCCGCTCTCGCTGATGCAGCAGCGCGTCTGGTACCTCGAGCAGCTGCACCTCGGAAAGACCGTGTTCAACGTGCCGTCCGCGCACCGGCTGCGCGGCCCGCTCGACCACAACAAGCACACGCGTGCGCTCGCGGAGCTGGTGCAGCGGCAGCCCATCCTGCGGACGCGGATCGGGACGGTCGGCGACGCGCCGGCGCAGATCGTGCTCGATCGGATCGACGTGACGCTCCCACTCGTGGACGTCACCGACGAGGCCGAGCTCGCGAACGAGCTCGCCGCCGAGATCGCGCGGCCGTTCGAGCTGACGCGGGCGCCGCTGTTCCGCGTGAAGCTGTATCGCCTCGCCGCGGACCATCACGTGCTGTTCTTCATGCCGCATCACATCATCTGGGACGGGTGGTCGTTCGACCTGTTCTACGAGGAGATGGCGGCGCTCTACGGGGCCGCCTGCGCGGGGACCTCCACCGACCGGCCTCCACCGGCGATCACGTACGCGGACTTCACGGAGTGGCACCGCACCTGGATGAGTGGGCCCGAGCTCGAGCGCCAGCTCCAGCAATGGCGGCGCAAGCTCGCCGGCGCGCCCGAGGCGCTCGATCTGCCGACCGATCGGCCGCGCCCACCGGTGCAGAGCGGAGACGGCGCGACCGCGTGGCTGTCGATCCCAGGGCCGACGGCCGCCGCGCTGCGCAGCGTCGGTCTCCGCGAGGGCGCGACGCTGTTCATGACCCTGCTCGGTGCGTGGACCGCGCTGCTGCACCAGCTGACGCGCCAGCGCGACCTCGTCGTCGGCACGCCGGTGCGCGGCCGCAACCTCCCCGAGCTCGAGGACGTGATGGGGTTCTTCGTGAACGCGCTGCCGATGCGCCTGCGCGTCGATCCGGACGTCACGTTCCTCGAGCTGCTGCGCCACATCCGCGCCGAGGTGGTCGAGGGGTTCGGTGCGCAGGACGTCCCGTTCGAGCACCTCGTGCGCGCGCTCGACACCAACCGCGACGAGAGCCGGTTCCCGATCTATCAGGCGTTCTTCTCGTATCAGGACGCGCGGCAGCGCCCCGCGACGTGGGGCGACCTCGCGCACCAGAACGTGCCGGTGTTTCAGCCCGCGGCGGCGCAGGACGTCGCGCTGTGGTTCCTCGACGGCGCCGACGGCCTCGTGGGCGGCCTCAACTACAACACCGACATCATCCGCGCCGACACCGCCGCGTGCTGGCGCGATCGCTTCGTCGCGCTCGCCGAGGCGATCGTGGCGCACCCCGAGCGGCCGCTGCGCGAGCTGCTCGCGATCACCCCCGCGGAGCGCGCCCAGCTCGTCGCGTGGAATCAGACCGCCCGGCCGCTCGCCGCGGACGCGGACCTCGCGCGGCTGTTCGCCGATCTCGTCGCGCATGGCGCGAAGATCGCGCTTCGCCATCGCACGACGGCCGTGACGTTCGCCGAGCTGGCAGCCGCGCGCGATCGAGTCGCCGGAGCGCTCGCGGCGCGCGGCGTGGGGCGTGGTGACGTCGTGGCGCTGATGGTCGAGCGCTCGCCGTTCATGCTCGCGGCGCTACTCGGCACGATCGCCGCGGGCGCGGCGTACCTCCCGCTCGACCCGAGTCTCCCCGACGCGCGCCTCCGCTTGATGCTGGACGATGCGAAGGCGAAGCTCGTCATCACGGACGTCACGGCGGGCGTCGAGCTCGACGTCGCGCGGACGCTGCGCCGCGAGGAGATCGAGGCCGCCAACGCCGTCGCGCCGCCGGTCACCTCGGATCCCGACGACGTCGCCTACGTGATCTACACGAGTGGCTCGACGGGCACGCCGAAGGGCGTGCGCGTGCCGCATCGCGCGGTCGTCAACTTCCTGGGGGCGATGCGCGCGCGACCTGGCCTCGACGCGGGAGATCGCCTCGTCGCCGTGACGACGCTGTCGTTCGACATCGCCGTCCTCGAGCTCCTGCTGCCGCTGCTCGTGGGGGCGGAGCTCGTGCTCGCGACGCACGAGCAAGCGACCGATGGCCGGGCGTTGCGGTTGCTGCTCGAGCTCCAGCCGGTGACCGCGATGCAGGCGACACCGGCGACCTGGCGCATGCTGGTCGAAGCGGGCTGGCGCGGCGGGCCGTCGTTCAAGGCGCTGTGCGGAGGCGAGGCGCTGCCGCCGGAGCTCGCCGAGGAGTTGCGGCAGCGCGCGGGGCAGGTGTGGAACATGTACGGGCCCACCGAGACGACCGTCTGGTCGACCTGCGGCCGCGTCGACGGCGGAGGCGATGGCATCACGATCGGCGGCCCGATCGACAACACCCAGATCTGGATCGTCGACGAGCACGGTGACCTGGCGCCGATCGGCGTGCCCGGCGAGCTGTGGATCGGCGGCGAAGGGCTCGCGCATGGCTATCACGCGCGCCCCGCGCTCACGGCCGAGCGCTTCGTTCCGGATCGCTTCAGCGAGTGTCCCGAAGCCCGCCTGTATCGCACCGGCGACGTGGCGCGGTGGCGCGCCGACGGCACGCTCGTGCACCTCGGCCGGACCGACGCGCAGGTCAAGCTACGCGGGTACCGGATCGAGCTCGGCGAGATCGAGGGCGCGCTCGCGCGGCATCCGGAGGTCGCCGCGGCGTGCGTGTGCGCGCTGCCGGGACCGGGCGGCGAGCGACGCCTCGTGGCGTACGTGGTGCCCCGTGCGTCGCGTCCACAGCCACTCGCGCTGCGCGAGCACCTGCGCTTGTCGCTGCCCGACTACATGGTGCCGGCGGTGTTCGTCGCGCTCGACGCGCTGCCGCTGACCCCGAACGGTAAGGTCGATCGCCGCGCCCTCCCTGCGCTGGAGCCCCGGCCGCTCGAGGCACGGCGCGGCGAACGTGCCCCGCATACGCGCGCCGAGCAGATCGTCGCGACCGTGTGGCGCGAGCTGCTCGGCGTCGAGCGGATCAGCGTCGACGATAACTTCCTCGACCTCGGCGGTCACTCGCTGCTGATCATGCAAGCGCTCGCCAAGCTCGAGGCGTCCACCGGCAGGCGGCTCAGCCCGCGTGCGTTCATCTTCCAGACGCTCGAGCAGATCGCCAAGGAGTACGCGGCGATGTCGCCCGAGTCGCCGCCGCCGCCGCCATCGTCGCCGCCGCCGTCGCGGCTGGCACGCTTGTGGTCCGCGATGTTCTCCGGGAAGTCGTGAGCGCCAGCGCTACGACCTGACGAAGTAGTACCCGCTGTAAGCGTCGATCTCGCGGGCGCGGGTGAACGGGATCTCGCAGTGCTGCTCGCGGTTCTGCCAGTCGTCGACGACGCGGTAGCCGAGGGCCTGCGCCTCCGCGACGAACTCGGCGCGGTTGTAGATGCGATACGCGTGGAACGCGCGCGCGGTCGACTGCACGGTCACGAACGACTCGCCGTCGTACATCGGCATCTTGTTGACGATGAGGTGCCGCGGACGGGAGCCGATCCGGTCGAGCAGCTCGGTGAGCGTCAGGTCGACGTACTGCAGCGACCCCGCGGCGAGCAGGATCGAACAACCCCGGCCATCGGCGAGGTCGCTCGTGAACGCGAGCCCTGCGCTCTCGCGCTCGCCCGCGAGCTCGGCGCCGACCTCCACGATCGCCGGAACGTCGTGCACCAGCCACCGCATCCCCGTCGGGTACGCGAGGTAGTTGCGCCACCCGTAGTAGCTGACGCCCACGTGGCCGCCGACGTCGAACACGAACGACCGTTCGTCGAGCAGGCCCTTCAACCAGAACAGCACCGCGTAGTCGCTCTGGTTCGCCTTCTCCATCCGGTGCCGGTACATCCCGGCCATCGCGGCGTGGTCGTAGCCGATCCTGCCTCCGGGAGGAGCCGCTGCCTCCGCCTCCGCGAACGTCGCGTAGACGCCGCGGAACCGATTGGGAGGCCGCTTCGCGAACTCCCGCGCGTAGTCCGCTTCGAGTACCTGACCGATGATCGGGAGCCGCCAGGCGTGACGACTAACTCGCTTGCCGAGGTCGAGAATGCGCACAACTTTTACCTAGCATGCGCGCACCGAACTCCGTCCGACGAATTCATATCGACCCCGCCACGTTCGATCCGAGCAAGCTCCAGGCGTTCACACATGCGCTCGCGGATCACCCGCTGCTCGAGCTCGACGCGCTCGTCGAGCTCGGCCGGCGCCAGCAACAGCGCGCGCTGATCCGAACGCACAGCATCGAGGCGACCGCGAGCACCGACTTCGATGGCGCACCGAGCCTCCATCCGAACCAGGTCGGCACGTCCGCCATCATCGAGAACATCGCGAACGCACGCGCGTGGATGCTGCTGCGCAACGTGCACGCCGACCCGATCTACGGCCGGTTCGTCGACGAGCTCTTCGACGAGGTCCGTCCGGCGATCGAACCTCGCGACCCGGGCATGTACTACCGCGCGGGCTGGATCTTCGTCTCGTCGCCGGGAGCGGTCACGCCGTTCCACATCGATCGCGACAGCAACTTCCTGATGCAGATCCGCGGCACGAAGCGGCTGTACACGTGGGCGCCGGACGATCGCGTCGTCGTCTCGGAGCAGGCGCACGAGCAGTTCCACACCCGACAATCGCGCGAGCTCGTGACGTGGCGCGAGGAGTTCCGCGCGCGCGCCCAGATCTTCGAGCTCGAGCCCGGCCGCGGCTGTTACATGCCGTCGCTCGCGCCCCACATGGTCGAGACCGGACCGGAGCCGTCGATCACGATCAGCCTCACCTACTACACGGACGCGACGCGCCGGCGCGAGCTGCTCCATCGTGGCAACGTGCGCCTGCGGCAGCTGGGCCTCGCGCCGCAGCCCGTCGGTGCCTCGCCCCGCAACGATCGCATCAAGGCGACGGTCCTCTCCGGATACGTTTCGGCCCACAACCTGGTCCGCCGTGCCCTCGGGCAACCGGTCAAGCGCAACGATCCACCGTATGCCTGACGACGAGGCCGAGGTGAGGCGCGCAGACCGCGCAACGCTTCACGGCTACGGTCCGCGGATGTCTCGCCTCGTCGATCGCTGCCGGCGCTGGGCCTGGGGCTCGAGCCCGGCCAGCCAGGCGTCGGCGCCCATGGCCTGGCGTTCCATCGCTACAACAAACACAGCCCGACGACGATCGCGCTGCCGCCGCTCGATACCCAGGCGAGCGGCAGCACGTTGATCGTCGGCGTCGGGCGCGGCAACCGCTACGTGTTCTTGCCGCCGTCCGACAACCGCGGCAACACGCCGTACCAGCAGCTGGGCAGCGTGCAGCGGTACACGCGCTGGCCGGACTCGGGGACGGCGATCTATGCGTTCGCCTCGGCGGCGGGGGGGAGCGGCCACGTGGTGAGCACGTCGACTCCGGCCGACGACGAGATCACGCTCGCGGCCGTCGCACGCGCCTCTCACGAGCCCGGCCGTGACCACGACGGGCCCGGCGACGCTCGTCGCGTTCTGGTGGGGCGACGGTGGCGTGTGGGGCGACAAGACGGCGGTCCCGAACAACGGCTTCGTCGTCGTGGTCGCGGTCCAACAGGATAGGTGAAGTCACCACGGGCAGCGATCACACCTGCGGCGGTGCGACTACAGCCGGTATGGCCTGACGTTCCAGCTTCTCGCCCGCGCCGCGCGCTAACGTAGCGGGGTGTTCGACCTCGCGTGGACCTGGCTGTGCGTGCCGTACCTGGCATGCGTGGTCATGGTGCTCGCGGTGATCGTCAGCGGCGCGTTGATCCGCGGCGATCACGTGATGCGACTCGGCGTCGTCGGTGCGGCGCAGACGACGCTGCCATGGGCGATCTGCTCGGCGGTATCCGTGTGCGCCACGGATCCCGAGTTCTCGGCGCGCCTCTTGCGGCTAGGCCTCGGTCCGGTCGCGCTGATCGGGCCGAACTTGTTGTTCGTGCTGCTCGGGCTGAGCGGACAGCTCGAGCGGTTCCGCTGGCTCGCGCGTGTAGCGGGTGGCGTCGGCATGATCCTGCTCGCCCTGTGCTGGTCGACGGACTGGATGGTGGCGGGTGTCCAGCGGCTGCCGTCGGGCGTCTGGTACACGAAGGCGGGACCGTTGACGTCGCTGCACGTCTCCCAGCTGGCGCTGTGGCTCGGCGTCGGCATCTTCGTGGTCCGTCGCTCGACGACGCGCGGCGAGAAGGCACGGCTCGTACGGTTGATGCTGTGGTTGCTCGGGCTCGGCGCCGTCGGCTCGCTCGACATGCTGCTCGTCTACGGCATCTGGGGTCGCTATCCGCTCGCGTGGTTGCCGGCGTTGCTCGCGGCCGCGCTCGCGCTTCACCTCGTCGTGCGCACGGACCTGTTGCGCCCGCGCGGCTTCGATCGCGGCGTGCTCGTGGAGGTGATCGCGCTCGTGATCGCCGCGGTGATCGTCGCGGCGATCTCGATCGTGCTCGAGGGAGAGCACGCGCTCGTGCTCGCGGTGGTGGCGACGGTGGCGTGGGCCTTCGCGCTCGCGGTGGCGTGGACGATCGCGTCGCGCAGGCCGATGCGGGTCGCGCGCGATCGAGCGCTCGACGAGCTCGTGTCGCGGCTGGCCGACGTCGAGGACGAGCGCGAGATCGCCGCGCGCGTGAAGCCGATGCTGGCCAACCTCGCGGTGATCGTGCGTGCGACCTGGAAGACCGAGGGCGACACCCTCGTCGAGATCTCGACCGGCGAGCGGTGGCCGCTCGATCGCGCGTGCGCGGCGTGGCTGGTCTCGTACGGGCAGCCGCTCGCGCCGGGCGACCTGTTGACGATGCGCCTGGGCGCCGTGCGGCCCGCCCTCGAAGCGATGGTCTCCGCGCACGGCGCGTCGCTGCTCATCCCCCTGATCGATCGCGAGATGCTGGTCGGACTCGTCGAGGCGAAGCACGATGACGTGTTGCGCGAGGACGAGCGCGCCCTCGTCGTCGATGCGGCGCGAGCAGCAGCGCGCGCCTTGAGCTATGCGGCCCTGGCGCGCGAGGCGGCGCGCGAGGGCGAGATCGCGCGCGAGGTCGAGCTCGCGGAGGCCATGCGCCTGCAGCTCGCGGCCAGCCGCGATGACGAGCTCGGCGCGTGGACGGTCGCGGCGGCGTATCGAACGGCACGTCGGACCTCGGGCGCCGGCTGGACGACGACGCTGCTCCCCGACGGGCGGCTCGCGCTGCTCGTGACCGAGGCGCGCGCGCACGGCGTGCCAGCCGCGCTCGCGACCTCGGCGCTGACCGGTGCGTTCGCGGCGGCCACCACGAACGCGCGCGGACTGCGGCTCGAGGCGTTGCTCGCCGATTTGCGCGCGAACGACGACGGTGTGACCCGCGGCGGCGAGCGCGTCGCCGCCTTCGTCGCGCTGCTCGATGCGGAGGCGCAGACGATCGAGTGGGCGTGCGCGGGACACGCCGGCGCGGACGTCGTCGGTCCCGTCGCGTTCGACCTCCAGACGTTCCCGCAGGGCTCGGGGGCAGCGGCGCGGCCGCTGGCGACCAGCCTCGTGGGCCGCGGCACGCTCGCGATGCCTGCCGACTCGCTCCTCGTGATCGCGTCGACCGCCGTACGCGTGCCCGACACCGAAGGCTGGCACGTCGTGCTGCGCGAGCTCGCACCCGCCGGCAAGCGACTCGCGAGCGTGCTGCTCGACCACGCCGGCAAGCGCAGCACGCGCGACGAGGACTTGCTCGCCGTCGTCGTGCGCCAGCGCGCCAACGGCTAACCCGGCGTCTCACCGGTGCAGCCCGTGTGAGGCCAGCGGGGCTTGCGGGGATTTCGGGATCGGAGAATGCTCCTCGCCCATGCGTTGGTCCGCCGTCCCGTCGCTGCTCGTCCTTGTCGCCGCCTGCGGGGACGACCACTCGACCGTGACGCCGGACGCGGCCCCCGACGCCGAGCTGCCGCCCGTGCTCGAGCCCGGCTGCTACGACACCCCGGACGACACGTTCACGTCGGCGGCCGGCTTCGGGCCGCTGGCGCCGGGCACGCTCGCGGGGTGGGACCCGAACGGGCGCTGGTCGTTCACCGGGATCCGGGTCGGCGGCGTGTCGAGCGTGTATTTGTCGCAGCAGCCCGACGGCTCGGTGCTGTTCGACGGCGATGCGAGCACCCCGGGCACGATCGACGAGGATGCGGTGTTCCACCGCGCGCGGCTCACGATCGACACCGGCGTGTTCTTCGACATCGCGATCCGGATCTCGGACCTGCAGGCCGACGGCAGCTTGCGCATGCAGCGCGCGGTGTGCGGCGGTGGTCAGTGTCGCGTCTGCACCGCGGGGATGATCCGCGCCGAGCGCAACGCGGGCGAGGGCGTCGCGGACGGCCTCACGCTCCTCGGCGAGCTCCGCGGCGCCGACTGGGAAGACGGCTTCACGTTCAACGTGCGCGTCAAGGACTCGCTCGCGTACGTGATCCGCACCGACGGCCTCAAGATCATCGACACCTCGGATCCGGCGAACCCCACGGAGATCGGCCGCTGGCGGCGCAGCGGCCAGGGCTACAGCAACGACCTCAAGATCGTCGACGTCGCGCAGCGGCGCTACGTCATCATCGCCGACTCGCCGGTCGACATCGTCGACGTCACCGATCCGACGAGCCCGTCGCTCGCCGCGAACCTCCAGGAGGACGCGCACACGGTGTTCACCGAGGAGCGCGGCGGAAAGATCTACGCGTATATCGGCGACAACAACGGCAGGGCGCCGGTCTACGACATCACCGATCCGACGATGCCGATGCGGATCATTCGCTACAACTTCGGCGCGAACTACCTGCACGACCTGATGATCGACAACGGCATCGCGTACCTGAACGCATGGGACGCGGGGTTCGTTGTCGTCGACTTCACGACGCCGGAGACGCCGAGCATCGTCGGCCGCTGGGAGCCGACGCCGACGTACTCGAGCCACTCGAGCTGGGCCACGACCGCGGGCGGGCGCAAGGTCGCGGTGCACGGTGAGGAGGCGTACGGCGCGCACCTGCACGTCGTCGACATCGATCCCGCGTCGCCGACGTTCATGAAGCCGATCGGCGAGTACAAGACGCGCGATCACGTCTCGATCCACAACGTCATGGCGTTCGGCGAGCGCGCGTACGTCACGTACTACCAGGATGGCGTGCGCATCTTCGATCTCTCGACGCCCAGCGCGCCGCGCCTGCTCGGCTACTACAACACCTGGGATCCGCAGGATCCGGCCAACTCGTCCGCATTCTTCGAGGGTGCGGTCGGGCTCGACGTCGATGCGGCGCGTGACCTCGTGTTCGTCGCGGACTCCCCGCGCGGGCTCCTCATCCTGCGCGACGACACCAACTGACCCGTGATGCTAGGTTGCACGACCCACCGTGCACACGATCGTCACTCATCCCGGCGGCTCTCACAAGGACGACCTCCTCGCGGTCTGTGTCCTCGCCGCCATCCACGACTGTCCCATCGAGCGTCGCGAGCCCACGCCGGCAGACCTCGACGATCCCGAGGTCGCCGTCGTCGACATCGGTGGCGTTCACGATCCCGCGCGCGCGAACTTCGACCATCATCACTTTCCGCGCGAGCACCCGCCCACCTGTGCACTGAGCCTCGTCCTCGATCACCTGGGCCTCTACCAGGACGCGCTCCAGTTCTGTGACTGGCTCGAGACGGCCGAGTGGTTCGACTCGCGCGGCCCCAAGAAGACCGGCGAATGGCTCGGTGTCCCGCGCCGCGCGATCTCCCAGCTCAACTCCCCGATCGATACGACGCTCCTCCGTCGCTTCGCGCAGACGACGCGGCTCGAGCCCACCGATCCGCTGTACGCGTTCATGAAGATGGTCGGCGCGGACCTCCTCGACTACCTGCGCGATGCGCGCCGGCGTCTCGATGTTCTCGACCAGCGTGTCCAGCGGTGGTCGATCTCCAGCGGCGACGACGTCATCGAGGCCCTGTTCCTCCCCCGCAGCGAACCCGAGGTCGACGAGCCCAGCGGGACGCTCGGCAGCTACATCCGCGCGCACAAGCTCGACACCGCGATCGCCGCCATCATCTACCCCGACCGCCGCGGCGGCGGCTTCGGCATCGGCCGCTACGAGGACCATCCCGGCCTCGACTTCTCGCGGGTCGAGGGCGAGCCGGACGTCCACTTCGCCCACAAGAGCGGCTTCATGTGCAAGACGACCGCGAGCGACCCCACACGCCTCCAGCAGCTCGTCGCCCTGGCGTGGCGTCGCTGACGACGCGGGAACACCGGTTGCACTCCTCCCCGTGCTGGAGGTTCTCAGTGGCGACCCAGCACAACGAAATGCCCGCAGCGCAGGCCGGTGCCCTCGGCGTGCAGCCGCCGCCGATCGTCCAGATCCGCCGCCCGCTTAGCTCGCGGCCCGAGCGCGTCTACGACACGTTCCTCGACCCGGCGCAGATCCGTCCGTGGCTCGGGCGCGGGGTCGGCGAGGTGACGGAGCTGCTCCTCGAGCCCTATGTCGGAGGAGCGCTCGTCATCGCCGTGCGCCGGCCGGGCCAGGAGCCGCTCGACGGTCACGGTACGGTCCGCGAGCTCGAGCGCCCGCGTCGCATCGCCTTCACGTGGACGGCGCCGAGCTCTGGCTTCCCCGAGAGCCTGGTCAATGTCGACATCGAGCCGCGCGCCGATGGCGGCAGCACGCTCGTCCTGACACACGTGCTCGACGCGAGCTGCGCGGACGCGACCGAGCGAGTCGAGGCCACGTGGCGGGCGGTGCTCGACGGCCTCGCCGAGACGCTCGGCTACCCCGCGTGCGACGACCCGTCGATCGACGAGGACTGACGGCTACGCGGGATCCGGCTCGGCCGGCCGCTCGTCGTCGATGACGAGCTTGAGGCCGGCGGGCAAGGTGTCGCCGAGCGCGACGCGCTCTTCGCGTGCTTCGAGGGCGACGACCTGGTCGATGAGCACGACCGCGCGATCGCCGCCCGGCATGGCGCGCACGGCGTCGGCGAGCTTGGCCCGCGTCGCGTCATCGAGGTCGCGCGTGCGGTCGCCCGTGCGCCGACCGAGCTGCGCGAACGCGAACGCGGTCTTGTCGGGCTCCGGCCAGTCCCATCCGAGCATCGGCGTCAGCCAGTCCTTGACCTTGCTCGGTGGCACGACCTGGTTGAGCGGACCGTAGAGCGGCACGCGCGCCCCGACGCGCGACAGCGCCCACAGGTGCACCGCGTCCTCGCGCCCCTTGCGGGTCTCCATGCGGCGCATGAGCTCGTCGCCGAGCTTGACCTTGTGCGAGACGGCGAGCCGCTCGAGGCTGGCGACGACGCGCCAGATCTCGGCGAGCTCCTGCTTGCTGGCCTTGGCGTCGGCGAGCTTCTTCGCCTGCAGCGGGTTGGGCAGCAACAGCTTGTTGAACCGATCGTAGAACTGATCCTGCTGGCCCTTCGCGAGGCCGCCCGCGATCCGCCGCCACACGATCCACCACGCGAGCTTGTTGGGCTCCGCCTTGGGGAAGGCGAGGCCCTCGTTGAACACACCCCACATCACGCGCGAGCGCCACGCGTCGAGGGGAGCGCCGGTGCCGGGACGCAGGAGGAAGCCGGCGAGGTTGAGCCAGCGCTGCTCGTGGTCCGCGGTCTTCTTGCGCGCGGGTGCGACCTCGACGAGCGCATCGAACAGCGCGCGCGCCGTCATCAGCGACCACTCGTCCCGCCGGGTCTCGAACAGCGTCTCGAGATCGCGGGTGAGGGTGGCGAGGCCATCGCCGGTCTCGAACGCCTTGGTCACGCGCGCCTTCGCCACGTCGATCGCGGGGTGCGGCGCGCCGTCGGCGGCGTCCTCGGCCGCGGGGGCGGTGCCGCCCGAGCGCATGTCGAACGCGAGCTTCCAGGTCTCGCCCGGTGGCTCGACATCGACGCAATAGATCTCGAGCGCGCCGAGCTCGCTGATGTGGACCTCGAGGCGGACGGTGACCTCGCCGCGGCCGCGCGCGCGCAGCACGGTCACGATCGGCGGCAGCTCGAGCAGGTCGCTCCCATCGTCGACGGTCTCGGCCCTGCCATCGCCGATCGGGACCAGCGCGCCGGGCTCGTCGTGGTGTGTCGTCGACGAGTAGAGCCGGAAGCTCACGGGCCGATTGGTGACGAGCTTGAAGTCGCGCGCGAGCTGCACGCGCGCGCCATCCTCGAGGCCGGGTGGCGCGAGGCACACCGCGAAGCGCGCGGGCTCGGTGCTCGCGCCGATCTCGGTGGTCGGGACGCGGCGGCGCGCACCCGTCGCGTCGACGCCGACATAGAACGCGCGCGGCGTGCCGCCCTTGATGCGCGTCGCGAGCCCGCGACGCACGAGGCCGTAGTAGGCAGCGCCTTGCGCGACCGCCATCTCGGGCATCGCCGACGGCAGCTCGCGCGGCGCCTTGCCTTGCCACGTCCCGATCTGCTCGAGCACGCGCGTGCGCACCGACGACGGCGTCATCGCACCACCGTTGAACAGCACCGCGTCGACGCGCGCGGCCTCGTGGCGGGCGAGGAATGCGGCGAGGTGGCGGGTGACCGCCGGATCACTGGCGTATGGCAGGCCGAACTCCTGGAGGCCGCCGCGCCCGCGCAGCAGCGGCGCTTCCTTGGCGACGACGGGGAAGAAGCCACTGAACAGGACCTCGTGCAGCTCGGCGCGCGTGACGTCGTCGCGGATCGTGCCGCCGATCAGCTTGGCGCCGCGGCTCTGCACGGTGATCGGCGCGGACTCGGGTGGCGCATCGCCGAGCAGCGTCTCCTTGGCGAGCCGGCACGCGTGGACGAGGCCGTGCCACTGCAGCGCGTCGAGCTTCTTGCCGCTCTTCGCGACGACCCGCTGCTCGACGAGCTTCGCGAGCGTGAGGTCGAGGTTGTCGCCGCCGAGCAGCAGGTGATCGCCGACCGCGGTGCGCGTGAAGCCGTCGCCGTTCGCGTCGACCTCGATCAACGTGAAGTCGGTGGTGCCGCCGCCGACATCGAACACCAGCACGCGCTCGCCGGCCGAGAGCCCCTTGTTGCCCTTGTGCTGATCGATCCAGGCGTAGAACGCGGCCTGAGGCTCCTCGAGGAGCACGACCGGCGGATAGCCGGCCTTGGTCGCGGCCTGCAGCGTCAGCTCGCGCGCGGCCTCGTCGAACGAGGCGGGCACGGTGACCAGCACCTCCTGCTGCGCGAATGGCGCCTCGGGGTGCGCGGCGTCCCACGCCTCGCGGACGTGCGCGAGCACGTGCGCCTGCGCGACCACCGGCGACAGCTTCGGCCCGTCGTTGTCGCCCCACGGCAGGATCGCCGCCTGACGATCCACGCCGGGGTGACACAGCCACGACTTCGCCGACGCGATCATGCGCGACGCCATGCGGGCGCCCTGACTGCGCGCGAGCTCGCCGACCACGGGGCGCAGCTCGGACGAGGTCGCAGCCTGCGGATCCTTGCTC
>DATLHR010000182.1:0-20689 GCA_035539815.1 Kofleriaceae bacterium | reverse complement strand
TCGCCTCGGTGGGCGGCGTCGCCGGCGCCTTGGCCATCGCGACGGACGGGCGCGCGTACGCGGCCCAGTTCTCGAACGCGGCGAGGTCGGCGGTGACCTCGAGCGTGCCGTCGACGAGCGTGGCGTTCGTGTTGTCGATCGAGGCCTGCAGGTCGGTGCTCCTGCCGCTCTTGGCGGCGGTCGCGAGCGTCGTGGGCGCGGCGGTGACGAGCGCGCGGAGCTGCTCGAGCTTGCCCCGTGCATCACCGAGCCGGCGACCGGCCTCGCTCGCGCCCGGCAGGCTCTGATCCATCGAGCGGAACTTGGTGAGGTTCGCGTCGGCGCGGCGCTGCAAGACCTCGAGCTGTCCGGCGTACGACTTCACGGTGAGCAGGGCCTGCGACTGGATCTTGTTGACGTCGGGCGCCTTCTGGCAGGCAGCGGCGAAGCCCAGAGAGGACGAGAGCGCGACGACGAAGAGCGAGGAACGAAGGTTGGTCACGGCATCGCCGGTTGTGGCAGAAAGCCGGCTCCGACTCAAGGCAACGGGGGCGCGTCGTCGCTCCACGCGCTGCCGTGGGCGTCGATCTCGTCGACGTAGGACAGGAATTGCGCGTAGTACGGGTGCTCGCCGAGCGTCGCGGAGTCGGCGATCACGAGGAGGAAGCGGCGTGCCCGCGTGAGCGCGACGTTCATCCGGCGCGTGTTGGCGAGAAACCCGATCTCGCCGTGCTCGTTCGAGCGCACGAGGTCGACGATCACCGCTTCCTTCTCGCGCCCCTGGAACCCGTCGACGGTACCGATCTCGACGCCGGCCGCGCGTTCGCTACGGAGCAGCTCGCGGAGGTGGCGCGCCTGGGCCGAGTACGCGGCGATGATCGCGAGGTCGCTCGGTGCGAGCCCGCGCGACAGCAGGCGGCGCGCCTCGGCCGCGACGCGCTCCGCGTTGCCCGCGTTGAACGTGCTCGGATCGAAGTGGTAGGCCGGCATGTTGTTGAGCGAGCCGCCCGGATCGAAGTCCGTGCGCTCCTCCAGCCAGTCCTTGCCCGCGGTGTCGACGAGCCACAGCGCGCGAGGCCGCAGTGGATCACTCGCGACGCCGAGCTCTTCGATGCGGTGCCCTGCCACGGCCGTCGATGCGCGGAGTCGACCGGCGTACATCGAGCGCGACGGGAACGCCATGATGTGCTCGTGCATGCGGTGCTGCTGCTCGAGCATCACCGGCGCAGCTCCCTTCGCCGCTTCCTCGACCAGGCGATCGAAGATCGTCGAGCCGAGCACGGCGTCGACCGCCGGGCCGCCGGTGACCACGGGGCCGAGCTGGTTGGGATCGCCGGCGAGCACGGCGACCTTCGCGCGCGCGAGAGGGATGAGCAACAGCGGATCGGCGGCCTGCGTCGCCTCGTCGACGATGGCGACATCGAAGACCGTGGAGCCGAGCAGCGGGTGATCGCAGCCGACGCAGGTCGCCAGGATCACGTCGGCACGGTCGATGATCGCACGCTCGGCATTCGCGATCTCGCGGGCGGCGTCGCGATCGAGCGCGCGCGCCTCTTGCCACAGCTGCTGCGCTTCGGGCCCGCGCCGGCCGTAGGCGCTCTTGCGCAGCGCACGCGCGCGGTCGCGCCACTCGCGCGCGAGCTTGCTCGCACCGTCGGCGTCGACCTGTGCGTCGAGCGTGAGCGCGAGCAACTCGGGCGCGACGCGCGCGGGGTGCCCGAGCCGGACGACGCGTGTACCCGCATCCGCGAGGCGCAGTCCGAGGTTATCGACTGCCGTGTTCGAGGGCGCGGCGCACAGCACCCGCTCTCCGCTCGCGACGCGCTGGCGGATGACCTCGACGAGCGTGCGCGTCTTGCCGGTGCCCGGGGGCCCCCAGAGCAGGGCGATGTCCCCGGAGCGCAGCGCGGCATCGACGCCGGCGCGCTGCCGCTCGTCGAGCGCTTCGTCGAGGACGGTCCACGAGCGCGGTGCCAGCGGGCGGGGCGGCCGCACGCCGGCGGCCACGTCGCGTAGCCGGGCGAGGTCGCTCGTCGCGAGCGCACCCTGCGCGCGCGTGATCGCCAGGTCCCCGCGGTCGAACGTGACCTCCGGGACCTCGGGGTCGAGGGCGTAGTCGCGATCGATCTCGTCGACGGCGCGGTCGAGCATCAGCCACAGGCTCTGCTCCTCGCGCCGCTCGAACACGCCGCGCACCGCACCCGGCTCCTCGGGATGCTCGCCCCACAGCCGCACCGGGTCGCCCGGGGAGAACCTCACCATGTCCAGGTCGATGGCGTCGGGCACCGTGACCCGCACGCGGACGCGCTCGCGCGGCGCCGACTGCTCGTCGATGATGCGCAGGTTCGCCAGGGCGATCCCGAGCGCGACCCGCTCCGCGAGCGGGCGCGCGGAGCGCTCGAATGCGACCTTCGCCCGCGCGGCCGCCCGCTCGGCGCGCCAGGCCTTGCCGAGGCTGTCTAACCAGTCACGTGCGTCCGCCGCCACCCCGAGACGTTACCTCGCCAAGGTGCCTCGGGGAATGGGCTCCGCGGCGCGGAGCGACGCGCAGACGCGGAGCGGATGGGACGCGCGAATCGCGTCGAGACCATGTGGCCGAAGGGAACAACTCGGAGGATGCGTTGCAGACCGTTGGGCTTCATGGGCATAGTTCGCCCCATGTCGGAATCGACTGCCCCCGAGCGGATCAATCGCAAGACGTCGTCGATCGCCCAGCTGCTCGCGAACCGCGTGCAGGAGACTCCGGACCGCGAGGCGTACCGCTTCCCGGTGGGTGAGGAGTGGAGGTCGATGACCTGGAAGCAGGCATACGATCGCGTGACGGCGATCGCCGCGGGCCTGCTGTCGCTGGGACTGCATCGCGAGGAGCGTGTCGGCATCCTGTCGAACACGCGCGTCGAGTGGTTGCTGTGCGACCTCGGTGTGCTCTCGGCGGGCGGCGCGACGACGACGGTGTACCCGTCCAGCACGCCGGAAGAGTGCGCGTACATCCTCGCGGACTCCGAGACTAAGTACGTGTTCATCGAGGACGTGGGCCAGCTCAAGAAGCTCGTCGCGCATCGCGCCGAGATCCCGAAGGTGCAGAAGCTGATCCTCATCGACGGCACACCGGCCGCCGGGGACAAGGACTGGGTGCTCACGCTGTCCGAGCTCGAAGCCCAGGGCGCCGCGCACCTCGCGACCAACCCGAAGGCGGTCGACGACGTGGTCGCCGGCATCAAGCCCGCGGACCTCGCGACGCTGATCTACACGTCGGGCACGACCGGCAAGCCGAAGGGCGTGCGCCTCCTCCACGAGTGCTGGGCGTACACCGCCGATGCGATCGACGCCGTGCGCCTGTGGGGGCCCGACGACGTGCAGTACCTGTGGCTGCCGATGTCGCACTCGTTCGGCAAGGTGCTGATGGCCGGCCACATCGCGTCGGGGTCGGTCACCGCCGTCGACGGCCGCATCCCCAAGATCGTCGAGAACCTCGCGGTCGTGAAGCCGACGCTCATGGCGGCCGTGCCGCGCATCTTCGAGAAGGTCTACAACAAGATCGTCGAGGGCGCGAAGCAGGGTGGGATGAAGCAGAAGATCTTCGAGTGGGCGGTCGCCACCGGCAAGCAGGGCAGCAAGCTGCGGCAGGAAGGCAAGGAGCCGGGAGGCATGCTCGCGCTCAAGCTGAAGCTCGCCAACAAGCTCGTGTTCTCGAAGATCAAGGCGCGGTTCGGCGGCCGCGTGAAGTTCTTCATCTCGGGCTCGGCGCCGCTGTCGCGCGAGATCGCCGAGTTCTTCCACGCGTGCGACATTTTGATCCTGGAGGGCTACGGCCTCACCGAGTCGAGCGCGGCGAGCTTCGTCAACCGCCCGTCGAAGTACGCGTTCGGCAGCGTCGGGTTCCCGATGCCGGGCACGGAGGTCAAGCTCGCGCCCGAGGACAACGAGATCCTGATGAAGTCGCCCGGCATCATGCAGGGCTATCACAACCTCCCCGACGCGACGGCCGAGGCGCTGACCGAGGACCGCTGGCTGCGCACCGGCGACATCGGCGAGATCGACGCGAACGGCTTCTTGCGTATCACCGACCGCAAGAAGGACCTGATCAAGACCTCGGGCGGCAAGTACATCGCGCCGCAGCACATCGAGGGCAAGCTCAAGGCCGCGTGCCCGTTCATCAGCCAGGTGCTCGTGCACGGCGACAAGCGCAACTTCGTCACCGCGCTCGTCACGCTCGACGAGGAAGCGACGATGAAGTGGGCCAAGGAGCATGGCCGCAACGGCAAGAGCTACGGCGAGGTCGTGCAGGACCCCGAGGTCAAGACGTTGCTCGCGCCGTACTTCGACGCGGTGAACAAGACGCTCGCCAAGTACGAGACCGTGAAGCAGTTCCAGATCCTGCCGGCCGACCTGTCGGTCGATGCAGGTGAGCTCACGCCGAGCCTCAAGGTGAAGCGCAAGGTCGTCGAGAAGAAGTATGCGACCCTGCTCGACAAGATGTACGAGGGTTCGATCGCCGCTGAATAGCGCGCGGTCGTTCGACGTTGAACAACAGCATGCGAATCCTTACGTTGGCCGCGCTCGGCGCGGTGCTGATCAGCTCGGGCACGGCCGCCGCCGACGGCGTCGACTTCATCGATGACGCCCGGCTCCTGTATCGCGTGGCCGCGTGCGGCAACGCCGATCAACCGCTGCCCGAGGCGCTGACCAAGGGCGATCCGAAGCTCGCCGCCAGGCTCGGCAAGACGGTCGATCGCCACTGCAAGCGCATCACCGAGAACCTGGCGAAGTTCCGCGCGCAGTACTTCGAGAAGGCGCGCCCCTGGTTCGACGCCGTCGTGCCGGCGGGCGCACCGGCGACGGTCGTGTATCCGTTCGGCGGCGGAGACTTGATCAGCGCGCTCGTCGCGTTTCCCAACGCCACGGAGATCACGACGATCTCGCTCGAGCAGTCCGGCGATCCGCGCCGGCTGCGGACCCTCGCACCGGCCGCGCTCGAGACGAGCCTGGGTGCGCTGCGCGTCGAGATCGGCGGCCTGATCTCCGTCGGCTCGAACACGAGCGAGAACCTGTCCGCGCAGCAGAAGAACGATCTCCCTGGTCAGGTCAGCTCGTTCTTGCTCGGCCTCGTCGCGGGCGGCTTCGAGCCGGTGTCGATGCGCTACTTCCGCCTCGGCGAAACCGGCGAGATCGACTACCTCGACCAGGCCGAGATCGAGGCGCTCGACACCGCGAAGAAGGCGAGCCTCAAGCACGACTGGCAGTCGCCGTCGTTCTCGCCCGCGTTCGCCAACGTGGAGATCCAGTACCGCAAGACCGGAGAGACCACCCTGCGCGTGCATCGTCACATCGGGTGGAACCTCGGCGACGACTACCTGAGCAAGCACCCGCAGCTGCTCCGCCATCTCGAGCAGAAGGGGCAGGTGACGCTGCTGACCAAGGGCGCGAGTTATCTGCTGTGGCGCGGCGACTTCTCGCTGATCCGCAAGTACATGCTCGATCACCTCGCGTGGATGCTGTCGGATTCGACGGGCATCCCGCCTGCGTACGCGCGCGCCGCGGGCATGGTGCAAGAGACCTACGGCAGCTACAACGGCGCGTTCCTCGATGGCGCGCAGACCAGCAAGCACGACGAGGCGTTCCTCGAGCTGTGGAAGAAGCAGAAGCGGCGTCGTCTCGGCTTCCGCTTCGGCTACGTCGACAAGGACAAGCAAGCGCACCTCGTCGTTACGCGCCCGCGCTGATCGCCGGCACGGATAGTGCTGTGGCCTCCTTGCGGAGGATCTCCATGCAGCACCTAAGGACGTTGACCAAGCTGCTCGCAGTGGTGGGGCTATCGGTCGCCGCCGCTTGTTACCCCGAAACGACCGTCGAGCAGACGTGGACCTCGCCGACGGCGATGCGCGAACAGCCTTTCAAGCGCGTCGTGACGGTGATGTTCTCGGAGAACGAGACCGCGCGTCGCGCCGCCGAGGATCAGCTCGCACGCGAGTTGCTCGCGAAGGGCGTCCGAGCGTCACCCTCCTACGCGGTCCTCGGCGAACAGGAGATGCCCGACAGCGAGGCGGTGAGATCCAAGCTGCTCGGGATGGGCTTCGACGGCGTCGTGATGATGCGCCTGGTCGATCAGCATCAGGAGCTCGAGTATTCACCGTCCACGTTCAGCGGATACTGGTCGTACGGCTATCCGTACTTCTATTCTCCGGGGTTCTACTCGCCGGGGTACGCGTACACGGAGACCATCTCTCGCGTCGAGACCAAGGCGTACTCGCTGCGGAGCGGACAGCTCGTCTGGTCGGCGTTGACCAAGACGGTCACCGACGAGGAAGACACGAAGCAGCTGATCGATCAGACGACCGACGTGATCGCGACGCAGCTGACGCGTCGCGGCCTGGCTGGCTAAACGAGCGCCCTGGACGCGCTCGCCGCGCTCGCGGGGACCACGCGCACTCGGCGGTTAGCGATGGCCGCCGTGCGAACCACCGCCGCCGCGGTATCCGCCGCCGCCGTGGTATCCGCCGCCGCGATACCCGCCACCGCCGCGGTATCCGCCGCTGCCGTGGGAATAGCCCCGCGAGCTGACGCCCGGCGAGCCGCGGTAGTAGCTGCCGCCGCGGTAGCCGCCGCGGTAGTAGTTGCCGCCGCGGTAGTAGTTGCCGCCGCGGTAGTAGTTGCCGCTGTGATAGCCGCCGCGGTAGTAGCTGCCGCCGCGGTAGTACGGGTTGCCGCGATAGCTGTAGTACGGGTAGTGACCGTGGCCGTAGTGGCCGTAGTACGGGCGGTAATACCCTCCGTAGTACGGATAGCCCCGGTAGTAGTACGGCGAACGGTACGCGGAATACGGGTAGTAGCCGTAGTACGCCGAGGAGTACGGGTACCCGTAGTAGCCGTCCGACACCGTGACCACAGCGCCGGTGTCATCGACGTACGCTGCCGTGGTCCCATAGCACCCGGTCGTGGCCACCGTCGCGCCAAACAAGAGAGGTAGGAGGAGGCGTCGCATACAGCGTCGAGACGCAGGGCGCATGCCATGGGCGCGCATAAGAGCTTCGATAAGCCGCCGGTAAGTTGCTGGTTCGGCGGACCGCGTGCTACCCGCAAAGGACCCGCGACATGTCCGAGCCCGACGCGAAGCCGACGCAGGAGCCGACTCAGAAGCCAGCGCGAGGGATGGGTGCGGGACGCGGGGTGCTGTACCTCGCGTTCGCGAAGTTCTACTTCATGTTCGCCGGGCTGGTGATCCAGTTCCGGCTTCCGAACATCCTGTCGCGCACCGCGTTCGGCAGCTACAGCCTGGTCAGCAACATCGCCTCGCTGGTCAACAACGTGCTGGTGACCGGCACGATCCAGGCGGTCTCGCGGTTCAGCGCGCAGGAGCCTGGCAAGGCGAGGGCGGTGCAGCAGGCGGGGCTTCGCATGCACGCCCGGCTCGGGCTCGTGATCGCCGTCGGTTTCATCGCCGCCGCCCCGCTGGTCGCGTGGGGGCTCCACGACATGAGCAAGACGGCGCCGCTGATGCTCGCGGGCCTGATCGTCGCGGGCTACTCGTTCTACGCGGTGTTCGTCGGCACCGCGAACGGGCTCCACGAGTTCCACAAGCAGGCGGGGCTCGATATCTCGTTCGCGACCCTGCGCGTGGTCGGTCTGCTCGGGATGGCGATGGCGGGCATGGGCGTGATCGGCGTGATCGGCGGCTGGGTCGCCGCGGTCGCGATCATCCTGTGCGCGGCGATCGTGTGGGTCGGCCTGCCGAGCAAGGACGGCAAGCTCGCGGCGAGCGAGCGGCTGCCGGTGAAGCCGCTGATCCAGTTCTTCGCAGGTGTCGCCGTCTACCTCGCGCTGTTCAACGCCCTCATGTTCGTCGACAGCCTGCTGATCAAGCGGCTGACGACGGAGTACTTCCGTGCGCACGAGTCGCAGCTCGTCTCGTCCTTGAAGGCCACGGTGCCGTGGGCGGCCGAGGCCTCCGGCTACCACTTCAACCCGAGCGCGCTCGCCGACGTGCAGAACGCCTACTACGCGGCGGTGCAGAACCTCGCGCGGCTGTCGTACCAGGCGATCATCGCGGCGACGTTCGTCGTGTTCCCGCTGGTCTCGCGCTCGACGTTCACCGATGACAAGGAGACCACGCGGCGCTACGTGCAGGTGACCTCGCGCTACTCGCTGATGTTCGCGATGGCGATCGCCGTGGTGCTCGCGGCGAACCCGGTCGATGCGCTCGGCCTCATCTATGCGCCGGACTACGCCCAGCGCGGCGCCGCTGCGCTGCGGTTCCTCGCGCTCGGCAACGTCGCGTTCAGCGTGTTCGCGATCAACGGGACCATCCTCAACGGCTCGGGCAACACGCGCTCGGCGATCGTGACCGCCGCGATCACGCTCGCGATCGCGACGGTCGCGAACTTCATCGCGATCCCGATCGCGGCGGAGAGCGGGCGGACGCTCGAGGTCGCCGCGGCGGTGACCAGCGGCGCGATGGTCATCGGCGCGGTGTTGTCGGGCGTCGAGCTCAAGCGCCGGCTCGGTGCGTTCATCCCGGCGCTGTCGTGGATGCGCATCGCGATCGCGACCGGCGCTGGCCTCGTCGTCGGCCGGCTGCTGCCGCTGCACGGCAAGCTGATGACGCTCGTCGAGGCGTGCGTGGTCGGCGGCGTGTTCCTGGTGACGCTCGTCGTGACGCGCGAGCTGGGGAAGCGCGACCTCGAGGCGATCAAGGCGGTGCGCAAGAAGCGCGCGACCGATGGAGGTGACTCGTGAGATCGTTCCTGCTGGCCGGTTGTCTCTTTGCCACCGCGTGCGGCACCACGCAACGCCACACCGAAGCGCTGACGGACACCGTCCGCAGCTACAACGACGGTGTGCGCTGGGAGCGGTTCGCCGTCGCCGCGGTCGCGGTCCCCCCGCCGGAGCGCGCCGACTTCGTCGACGAGATGGACGAGCGCGCGAAGGATCTGCGGATCAGCGACTACGAGGTCGTCAAGGTCGAGCCCAAGGGCGAAAAGCTCGCAAAGGTCCAGGTCAAGATGTCCTGGTACCTGGATTCGGTCGGCACCCTGCGCGAGACCCACGCGATGCAGACCTGGGAGCGCAAGGGCAAGACATGGTGGATCGTCAAGGAGGAGCGGGTGCGCGGTGACGAGATGCCCGGCCTGCCCGAACCGCGCGATCCCGAGGACGACGGGGCCAAGCCGCGGTAAGCTCGCCCGTCAGCGTGTCGCAGAGCGACTTCGTCACCCGAGGCCAGGCGCTGGTCACGTCCGGGCAGTACCAGGAGGCCGTCAAGGTCTGTCGCCTGGGCCTGCTGGGGCGGCCGACCACCGTCGATGGCCGCATCGTGCTCGGCCAGGCGCTGCTCGCGCTCAAGCGCTACGACGAGGTGCTCGCGGAGATGCGGGTCGCGCTCGACCTCGATCACGCGTCGGTGCCGGCCCAGCTGCTGAAGGCCGAGGCGCTGATCCGCAAGGGCGACAGGTCCGCCGCGCTCGAGGTGCTCGAGGCCGTGCGAGCGATCGCACCCAAGGACCCGAAGCTGGTCAAGCTCACCGCGGAGGCGCGCAGCGCCGCGGCCTCGTTGAGCTCGAGCCAGCGCGCCGTCGGGTTCGTCGGCAGCTCCGGCAGCTCCGGCGGGGCGGCGGGCGGCAGCGAGCGCACGCGGCACTACCCCAACCACGCCTCCGACGACGACGACGACGAGCTCACCGAAGCGGCGGACGAGGGCACGGCCGGCACGTACACGCGCCCGACGTCGCTCGCCGCACCCGGCGCCGCGAAGCGCTCGGGGCGCCAGCCCGCGCAGCGCGAGTCCACGCCGTCGCCCGACGTGCTCGCCGTCGGCGACCGCTCCGGGACCGTCGAGCTCGATCCCGAGCGCGAAGGCGTCGAGGTCGACGAGGATGACGACTTCGGCGCGGTCGCGGCGCCCCCGCGCTCGCGCCGCGCCGCCGCATCGACGCACGCCGAGCCGCGCGGGGCCGTGAAGCGCGCCGCCAAGCGCGCGAAGCAGGAGGAGTCCTCGGTCGAGCTCTCGAGCAAGGATCTCGTTCCGATCGAGGAGCCGGCGCGGAGGATCGGCTCGAGCGCGGTGCGCAACGCGGTGTCGTTGCCCGCGGGCCCGATCGATGCGGCCCCCGGCCCGCAGGTCGCACCCCACCACGCGGGCCCGGTGCCGACGGCGGCGCCGCATCGCAAGACCGAGACGCCCGCGTCGATCCGCAAGACCGAGATCGCACCGTCGTTGGCGTCGTCGCGCAAGACCGAGCCCGCGCCGGTGCCGCAGATCGATCCGCGGGGTCCGATCGCCGCCGCGCTGCCGACCGCCGTCGCGACGCCGATCGCTGCGGCGATGCCGACGATGGCCGTCGTGCCGGCGCCCTATGGCGGCGAGCGCGAGCAGCCGTGGGCACGCCAGACGGTGCTCGCGTCCGAGGCGCAGGCCGTCGATCCGCGCCGTGCGATCGAGCTCCCCGGGCAAGGCCAGGATGGCGTCCCGCACGGCGCGTTGCAGACCGGCGTCCGGCGCGGGCGCTCGCGGCTCGCCATCATGGTGTGGATCCTCGTCGGCGCCGCGGTGATCGGCGGCGGCGTGTTCGCCGGCTTCCAGATCCGCGCGATGCGCCTGGGCAAGCAGATCGCGAACGCGCGCGCGACGGCGACCACCCTCTCGGCGATGGATACCTACGGGGGCTGGATCGGCGCGCGCGACCGCCTGGCCGGCGTGGCGCAGGCCGCGTCGACGCTGGAGAACCGCGCGGCGCTCGCGCGCGCACGGGGCGTGATCGCGTACGAGTTCGGCGATGGTGCGGCCGAGGCCAGGCAGGCGGTCGAGAAGCTCGCCGGCCAGGGTGGGCTCGATGGGGCGCTCGCCGCCGCGTACGTCGCGCTCGCGGCGAGCGATGGCGCCGCGGCCAGGGCCGCGGCGGATCAGGCGCTCGCGGGGGCCGCCAACGATGCCGCCGCGCTGTACGTCAGCGGCCAGGCGACGCTGCTCGATGGCGACTACAAGCTCGCGATCGAGAAGCTGCGCGGCGCCGTCGAGCGCGAAGCGCGGCCGCTCTATGCCGTCGGGCTCGCGCGCGCGCTCGGGATGACGGGCGCATGGAACGATGCGCTCGCCGCCCTCGACCGGGTGCTCGCGGCCGCCCCCGAACAGCCGGCCGCGCTGATCCAGCGCGCGCTGCTGCTGACGGCGAGTGGCCGGATCTCGAAGGGCACGCCCCTCGCCGCCGAGGTCCGCGGCCAGCTGACCAAGCTCATCGCCGACAGCAAGCCAGGCACGGAGCAGCGCGGTGGCTCGCCGGCGCAGGTCGCGCTCGCGCACGTCGCGCTCGCGCAGGTCGACTTCGCCCTTGGCGATCTCGACGCGGTGCGCGCGGATCTCTCGGCCGCACTCGCGCTCAATCAGGACGAACCGAGGTTCGCCGAGGAGGCGATCGAGACGCTGTACGCGATCAACAACCTCAGCGGCGCGAACAGCGGTGTGGTCAAGATCCTCGGCACGTGGCCGGGGAGCCTGCGCGCGCGGATCTCGCACGCGCAGATCCTGATCGCGATGGGCAAGTCACACGAGGCGCTCGAGCTGATCGCCGCGCATCCCGAGGTGGTGAAGTCGCCACGCGGCCAGTCGGTGCGCGGGCTCGCGCGGCTCGCCACCGGCGACCTCGAGGGTGCGCGTGCTGACTTCGACGTCGTGCTGAAGAAGTATCCAGCGCTCGAGGTCGCGGTGATCGGGCGCGTGCGGGTCCACCTCGCGGCCGGCGAGGTCGACGACGCACGCCAGCGGATCGAGCCGACCTTCGATCCGGCGACCGCGAGCCCCGCGCTCGTCACGGCGTACGCGGCGGTGCTGCGCGCAGCCGGTGATGTCGCGTCGGTCCCGCGCGCCAAGCAGCTGCTCGAGGGCGTCGTCGCCGGGCCGGTGTCCGTCGACGTGCCGCGCGCGCAGCTCGAGCTCGCGCGCGTGCTCCGCGACACCGGCGACACGCGCGGCGCCAAGAACTACTTCGCCGAGGCGACCCGCAACGGCAACACCGAGGCGCGCCTCGAGCTCGCACTGCTCCAGATCGAAGATCGCGATCCGACCGGCGGCCGCGACACGCTCGATGCGCTGATCAAGGAGGCCGGCGTGAATGCCACCGCGGCGCTGCTGCTCGAGGGCGCGCGCGCCCGCACGCTCGTCGGCGATCACGCCGGGGCGGTCGAGCTCCTCGATCGCGCCGACAAGCTGCCCGACGTCGTGCGCTGGCGGCTCGAGCGCGAGCGGGCGCGGCTGCTCCTGCGCAAGGGCGACATCGCGGGCGCGGCCAAGCTCGCGCTGGCCACGCTCGACGCCGCCGGGACCGACGGGGAGATGTTCGTCCTCTCGGCGGACATCGTCGGGATGGATCCCAAGCAGACGGCGCTCGCGCAGAAGCTCAAGACGCTCGTCCAGCAGCGCCTGAAGAACGCCCCCGAGGGCATGATCGTCACCGGCAAGCTCGCGATCGCCGCCGAGCAGTACGACGTCGCCGAGTCGTCGTACTCGGCCGCCGTGAAGGCGCTCGAGAAGGCCACGCCGCGCCGCCTCGCGCAGGCGCATTTCGGGCTCGCCGTCATCGCCTACTTCAAGAGCGACGACCCGAGCGCCAAGGCGTACCTCGATCTCGTGCGCGAGGAGGACCCGTCGATCTACGGCGCGTACCTCTATGCGGCCGAGGTCGCCAAGGGCAAGCCCGCCGTCGCGCTCGAGCTCGTGCAGCGCGCCGTCACGTTCAACCCGGACTACGCCGATGGCTGGTACCAGGTCGGCCAGTACGCCGCGAAGCTGGACAAGAAGAAGGAGCTCGGCGAGGCCATCGCGCGGCTCAAGGTGATCGCGCGCGGCAGCGACCAGCTCAAAGAGCTCGAGGCGCTCGAGAAGTAGCGGTTCAGCGCATCATCATCACGACCGCGACCGCCGCGCCTGCAGCGACGAGCAGCATGATCGTGATGATGATCGCCCACGGCGGGCCGCCGTCGCGCTTGTGAACGCCCGTGCGCTCGGGCTCGAGGAGGTGCTCGAGGCCCTCGACCTCGTTGGTGCCCGGCGGGGTCGTCGGCGATGGCTTGCTGCGCCCGGGCGGACGGGTAGGGCGCTTGACCGCGCGCTGCTGCTGGCCGCTGACGCCGAGATCGCCGGTCCAGCTCGAGGTGTCGACGAACGCGCTCGGGTCGAGGCTCATCGCGCCTTCACCGCCGGTGCCCGTGTCCGAGGCGGCGCCGTCGAGCAGCGACTGCATCTTGTTCATCTCGTCGTTGATGAGCGCGTCGATCACCGACTCCTTCGGCTCGGCGGACCGCTTGCGCATCATCTCGAGCTGGGTGTCCTTGACCAGCGCGGAGATGTCGCGCGCCGTCACCTTCATGCGGCGGGAGAACAGGTACTGAGCGAGCGCGTCGTTGAGGTCGGCGGCGCTCTGGTAGCGGTCGTCGGGGTCGCGGGCGAGCGCCTTGCGGACGACCTGCTCGAGCTCGGCCTCGACCTCGGGGTTGAGCGCGGCGATCGACGGGATCTTCGCGTTCCGCACCAGCTCGACCGTCTGGTAGTCGGTGTCACCGAAGAACAGGCGGCGGCCGGTCAGCAGCTCCCACAGGATGATGCCGATGGCGAACACGTCGGCCCGGTGGTCGACCGGGTTGCCGCTCGCAGCCTCGGGCGCGAGGTAGCTGAACTTGCCCTTGACCACGCCCTGGTCGGTCTGCTCGAGCTGCGTGTTGGCCTTCGCGAGGCCGAAGTCCACGAGCTTCACCTCACCGTTCTTGGACAGGAGGATGTTCGGGGGCGAGACGTCGCGGTGGACGATGTTCAGCGGCTCGTTCGTCTCGGGGCTCTCGAGGTTGTGCGCGTAATTGAGGGCCTTGCAGGCCTCCATCATCATGTAGATGGTGTGCGGGATCTCGAGGCGCTTCCCCTTCTGCTTGTGCCGCTCGACGAGGCCCTTGAGGTTGCACCCGTCGACGAACTCCATCACCAGGAAGTAGGCGTTGTCCGGCGTCTTCGAGATGTCGAAGACCTGGACGATGTTCGCGTGCTGGAGGTGCAGCGAGAGCCGCGCCTCGTCGAGGAACATCGAGACGAACTTCTGGTTCTTGGTCAGGTTCGGAAGAATGCGCTTGATCGCGACGTTCTTCTTGAACCCTTCCATCGACTCCGCGACGCCGCGGAACACCTCGGCCATGCCACCGTGGTCGAGGCGCTCGGTGATCGTGTAACGGTCGCGCATCCCGGGCGAGGCAAATAGTACCAGAGGTGCTGGTGGTTACCAAAAGCCTGCGGGCGCCATGCGCGCCCATGGAAACACTTATTCAGGTGTTATTCAGGGCGCTCGTCGGCCTCGACCTGCTCGCGGGCTGACTTGCATTCGAAGCACAGGGTCGTGACCGGCCGGGCCATGAGGCGTTTGAAGCCGATGGGCTCGCTGCACTCCTCGCACTCGTCGATCTCGCCGTTCTCCAGCCGCTGCATGGCCTCGCGGATCTTGGCCAGCAGGAACGTCTCGCGGTCATGTAGGCGGAGCTGCGTCGAGTAGATCTCCTCCTCCGTCGATTCGTCCATCGAGTCACGGCCGATCCGGTCGCGGTCGCGGTCCATCGTGAACTCGAGGGCCGTGTGCGCGTGGTCGCCGAGGCGGTTGAGGTCGGCCTCCAGTACCGACCGGAGCTCCTTCGTTTGCTCGGGCGTCAACATGGTCTCAGTCTACGGGCCTCGTCGGGGCCGTCAATCGCGGTACGCGGTTGCAGGCGATCGGTCCCCCTCGCGCGCTTCAGCGCCCGGTGAGCGCTTGCGACGCAAAACGTCCTCGGCGAACATCGGCGGTTTTCGGGAGCACGGTGCGACCTGTGGGCAGGTGGCGCCGGAATGGATCGAAACCAAACCGCGTTCGTTGGACACATAGCTGCGAGCTATGCCGACGCCGCGAGGAGCCCACGTGACGAGTTTGACCCGCTGGAAGCTTGCCTGCGCCCTCCTTGCCGGCATCGCCGGCTACACCGTCGTGAGCTCGCAGCGCGGTACGCCCGCGAACAAGCCGGCCGCGACGGTGACGGCGCGAGGAGGCGCGCTGCCGCAGCACCTGCGACGGCCGCTGCGGATCAATGCCCAGGCGGCGCTCGCCGCGGGCGTGTCGCGCGAGGAGCTGGTGGAGCGCGCGCTCGCCGCCCGGTCGCTGGGCGAGCTCGTGCAGCTCACCGACAAGCTCGGAGCCGTCGGCGACGACGAGACGATCGACCAGCTGGCGCCGCTCGTCGAGGACCCTCGCCGCGGCGTCCCGGAGGCGATCCTCGGCGTGTACGGCCAGATCGCGACCGAGCACGCGGTCGATGCCTTGCTCGGGCACCTCGGCGATGTGCGGCCCGGCGTGCGGCGCGCGGCGATCGCGGCCCTCGGCGAGACCCAGAGCCGGCGCGCGGAGCAGCCGCTCGTGGAGCTCGCCCAGAAGGGAGGGGACTCGGGCCAGACGACCGCGATCGCGGCGCTCGGACGGCTCGGCAGCGAGCGCGCGATCGCCGTGCTGTCCGTCATCGCCAAGGGCGGCGACTACACCGCCGCGAGCGCTGCGGTGAGCGCGCTCGGCGTCGCGGCAACCCCGCCCGCGCTCGTCGCGCTGCGCAAGCTCGTCGACGCGCCGGATCCGCGGATCGCGGCGGCGGCGCTGAGCGCGCTGCCCGAGCTCGACGAGGCGATGCTCGAGCGCGCGACGCAGATCGTGAAGACCGGTGATCCGCAGCTCGTGACCGCCGCGCTGTCGGCGCTCACCAAGGCCGGCGAGGCCGCGCTGCCGGTGCTGCGCGAGGCGGCGCTGCACGGAGCCTCCCAGACGCGATGGGCCGCGGTGAACGCCGTCGGCGAGGTCGGCGGTCCCGAGGCGATCGAGATCCTCGGCGAGATCATCAGGCTCGGTGATCGCCAGGCGGCCAGCGCCGCGGCGAACGAGCTCGCCCGCAACGGTGGGCCCGAGGCGCGCGACCTGTTGATCGAGGTGGCGCTCTCGGATCGTGCACAGATCACCGGCGCGCTCGGCTACCTCGCCCAGCTCGACGGCGAGGACGTCGAGCAGGCGCTGATCAGCGTGCTCTCCCAGGGCACGAGCGTGGACCGCCGCGCGGTGCTGCCGAGGCTGTTGCGCAGCGGCAACGACGACGCGCTCGCGCTCGCCGTCAAGCTCGCGACCAAGGGCTCGCGCAACGAGCGCTACGAAGCGATGAACAGCCTCGCGAGCTCGGGGAACGCGAAGGCCGTCGATGCGCTGTTCGAGATCGCCGGCGCCTCGCGCGGCACGACGCGCGCGAACGCGATGGACCTGCTGGTCAGCGCGCGGCCGAGCGACCCCGCGCTCGCGCAGCTGCTCTCGGACTCGCTGTTCTCGGGCCGCCGCGACGAGGCGATGCAGGCCGCGCACGCCCTCGGGCGCATCGGCACCGAGGAAGCGCGCACGACGCTGCTCGCGGCGGTGACCGGCAAGGACATGGACCTCGCGGTCGCCGCGGCGAGCGCGCTGTCGCAGGTCGGCATGACGGACCAGCTCGAGGCCGCGCTGCTCACCGCCGCGCGCGATAACCCCGCGCTCAAGGGCAGCATCGTCATGCCGCTCGTGCAGTCGGGCTCACCCGCGGGCGTGCGGCTCGCCGCGGACCTGGTGGCGGGCAAGAACCCCTCGGCCGCGTCCCAGGCGCTGTGGGCGCTCGCGGACCAGGGCACCGAGGAGGCGCGGCGTGTCATCGAGCAGGGCCTGACCGCGAAGGACGCGCAGGTGCGCGCGACCGCGATGCAGGCCCTCATCCGCAACCCCGACGAGCACGCGACCGATTCGCTGATCCGGCTCGCGCGCGACACCGACCCCGAGGTGCGTGCGACCGCGCTCCAGACGCTCGGTCAGCTCGGCAGCGAGCGCGCGAGCACCGTGATCATCGACGCCGCGCGCACGGGCACGCTCGCCGAGCGGCTCGCCGCGATCAACGGCATGAGTCAGCTGGACGATCCGCGCGCGGGGCAGGCGCTCGCCAGCCTGATCCGCGACAAGGACATGCAGGTCGCGCAGACCGCGATGTACGCCGCGTACAACGCGGGCCCCGAGGTGGATACGGCGCTGATCTCGATCGTCAACGACCCGAGCGCCGAGCGAGGGCTCAAGTCGACCGCGGCCTCGCAGCTGCGCACGCGCGGCGCCGAGCTCGACCCGACGACGGAGCGCCAGGTCACGGCCGTCATCGGTCCGGCGGGCGACCTCGGCGGCTACGGCTACGGTGGGTTCGCGGGCTACGGCATCATCGAGTGATCAGACAGGGAGGTAGACGCGGAACACGGTGCCTCCACCCGCCGCGTCGTCGATCTCGAGCCACCCGTCGTGCTCCTTCACGATGCCGGAGCACACGGCGAGGCCGAGGCCGGTGCCGCCGCGATCCTCCTTCGTCGTGTAGAACGGGTCGAAGATCTTTTCGCGGATGTCGGCGGGAATGCCGGCCCCGGTGTCGGTGACGGAGCAGCGCACGAACGCCTGCTCCGCGTTGGCTTCGAGTCCGGGGCGCGTGCGCTTGTCGACGTGCAGCTCGACGGTGATCGTGCCGCCGTCCGGCATCGCCTGCTGTGCATTGAGCAGCAGGTTGATCAGGACCTGCTGCAAGCGATCGGGATCGCCGGCGACGCGAGGAAGCGTGTCGTCGCGCTCGAGCCTGGTCCTCACCTTCGCCGCCGAGAACTGACCGGCGAGCAGCTCGAGCGTCGTCGAGGCGAGCTCGGCGAGGTCGACCTCGGCGCGCTCGTGATGCCCGACCTTGCGGCGCGTGAAGTCGAGCAGGCGCTGGATGATGCGCGTGATGCGCGCCGTCTGCTCGGCGACGATCTCCGCGTTCTTCTCGACGGCCTCCGGGTCTTTGGCCTTCTTCTGGATCGAGCGCGCGCGGCCCGCGATCACGTTGAGCGGCGTGCCCACCTCGTGGGCGATCTCGGCCGCGAGCTGGCCGATGGTCGCGAGCTTCTCGGTCTGACCGAGCCGCTGCTCGAGCGCGAGCTTCGCTTCGTTCTGACGCTCCGTCTCGGCGCGCGACTCGCGGAGCGAGTACGTCATGTCGTTGAAGCGCGTCGCGATCGCACCGATCTCGTCGTCGCGCTCGGAGAGGATCGCGTGCGAGAGATCGCCCTTGGCGACATCGTCGATGCCGCGCAGCAGCTTGGTGATCGGCCGGCTGACGAACCGGCTCGCGAGTGCGCCGACCATCACCGTCGTGACGATGACGATCAGCAGCACGAGCACGACCGCGCGCGAGATGTCGTCGGCGGTCGCGGCGAGCGCGCCGGATGGCTTGGTGACCTCGAGCATGCCGATGACGATGTTCGCGTTCTCCTGTTGCCCCGTCGCGACCCGCAGCGAGATCGCGTGCAGGTAGTGGTCGGCTTCGATCTCGGAGAACGCGAGGCCGGGCACGTCGGCGAGCGTCGCGAGCCGGCGCAGCTGCGCGGGCGTGATGTCCGGGCCCGCCGGCACGCCGGCGCGGTTCCGCGGGATCACCGTGATGTGCCAGCCGGACGCGCGCGACAGCTCGCGCAGCTCGGCTTCACTCGGCGGCCGGTACGCGAGCGCGAGATCGAGCGGGCGGGCGAGGCCGGCCTGGGTCCGCGCCGTGGCGAGCCGTTGCTCGAGCTCCGTGCGCTGCCGCTCCAGCGCGGGATGCTCCTCGATCGGCGCGGCGTCCTCGCCGTCGCCCAGCTTCTGCAGCACCGCCTCGAGCTCGGTGCGCAGCTGCTCCACCCGGTAGCGCGCACTCCGCGCGGCCTCGTTGACGCCCGCCTCGAGCGACACGCGCACCGTCCCCGCCAGGGCCCGTGCCTCGCGGTCGAGCGTCGCGGCGCGCTCGCCGACGCGCCGGCGCAGGTCGTAGAACGCGTAGGTCGCCGACGCGATCGCCACCACGACGGCCGTGGCGACGGTGATCCGGGTCGCGACCTTCACGTCCGCGCAGCATAGCGCTGCACGGTCACTTCGCGCATTCGGTGACGGTGACCTTGCCCTCGAGCTTGAGGGGATAGCCCGCGACCTCGATGTCGCCCGCGAGCTCGATCTCCCCGGCGCCCGTCGGGGGCGGCTTCACGACGAGCTTCTTCTTGTCGAACGTCTGATCCGCCGCCCGGCTGACCAGCGAGCCCCCGAGGTCGACCTGGCTGACCTGCCCCTTGCCGGACGGAAACCACGTCAGATCCACGGTGACCTCGCTCGGCGTCGCGAACGCCGCCGTCTCGCAGCTCTCCGCGCCGGTGAACAGCTTGACGCTCGGCACGTCGCCGCTCTTCGAGAACTTCGCAAACCGGACCGGGAACGTCTTGCCCGCGATCGTGATCTTGGCCGGCTGCTCGGGCGGCAGGGCAGGCGCGTCCTTCCTGGGCTTCGCCGCGCAGCCGAGGGCGTCGATCGTGCCCTTCACCGTCAGCTTCTTGCCCTTCGCGCTCGTCGTCTCGAGCTCGACATCGACCGTCGTCGGCTGACCCGGGGTGCCGTCGCCGGTCGCGGTCACGGGCGCGGTCTTCTGCAACGTCATGCCCTCGAAGTAGATGTAGCGCTGCTCGGGCTTCAGACTTCCATCCGGCTGCAGCCCGTACGCGAGGTCGAGGTCGAACGTGACCTCGCCGTCGTGCAGCCAGCGCATGTCGCCGGTGACCTCGTCGCAACCGACCGGCACGGACGACGCCGTCAGCTTCACCATGCCATCCCAGTGCTTCCACGCGAGGGCGGTCGCCATCTCGACCGGCTTGCCATCGACGGTGACAGCGAGCTTGCTCTGCGGGCGCGGCGTGCCGGTCGGCTTGCGCTCGTCCTTGGCTGGCTTCGCCATCGGCTCGATCTCGATGTCGGCCGACTTGCGCGCGGACTCGGACGGCGCGTCCTTGTTCTTGCCGTTGCAGGCGCCGAGGACGGCGAACACGGACAGCGCGACGGTCAGGTGGTGGTGCATCGACGGGCGAAGGTACGTCATGTCGCGCCTTCGGACGGAGGCGCGCCCGCGACCGTCGCACGTGGTACGTGGTCGCGGCGGCCGCCGGTGCACGCTGCTGGCGTGACGACAAGCTCGTGCTCGACGACCGATAGACGCTGCACCACCTCGGCGGTGGCCGGTTCCGCACATTCGGCGATCTCGTCGACGCGCGCGGGTGACGCGGCTTCGGATCCTCTCGAATCCTCGGAGGGTTTCCTATAGAGTGCGCGCCCATGTCGAGGTCGCCCCGGTTCGTGTCCCTGGTGCTCCTGCCGTTGACCATGGCGCTGGCGCTCACGTCGCTCTCGGCGTGCGCCATCTCCACCGACGATGACGAGCTCAGCTCCGACGATCAGGACGTGCTCGGCGGCACGCTCTCCGGCGACCGCTCGGTGCTGGCGCTCCGGGCGAGCGGCAGCCTCGCCGAGATGGAGTGCACGGCCGTGCTCGTCGCACCCGACGCGGTCGTGACCGCGGCCCACTGCGTCCATTCGCGGTGGGTTGGTTCGAGCGTCAAGGTCTCGGTCACCGGCAAGGACCGCGTCGGGTCGACCGGCTGGATCAAGGCCTACGCTCCGATCATCCACCCGGAGTTCGATGCCCAGCATGTCAACGCCGGCCATGACATCGCGGTGGTCATCCTGCGCAGCAACTACACCGGCGCGCCGCCGGCGTGGCTCACCGCGTGGACGCTGCCCGACGCTTGGTCCGACGAGGCCGCACGCACGCTCGAGCCGACGACGCGCAGGGTGGTCGG
>DATLHR010000181.1:0-24075 GCA_035539815.1 Kofleriaceae bacterium | reverse complement strand
CTCACATGATGAGCGCGAAGCGCTGGTTCCCGGCGGTCGACGTCATCTGCGACATCGGCGGGCAGGACATCAAGGTGATGTTCATGCAGAACGGCGACGTGAAGAACTTCCGTCTATCGAACAGCTGCTCGGCCGGTAACGGCATGTTGCTGCAGGCGATGGCGGATCAGTTCGGCGTGCCCGTGAAGCAGTACGCCGAGGTCGCCTTCGAAGCGCGCCTCGCGCCGAAGTTCAGCTACGGCTGCGCCGTGTTCCTCGACTCCGACCGCGTGAACTTCCAGAAGGAAGGCTACTCGCGCGAGGAGCTGCTCGCGGGCCTCGCGCTCGTGCTGCCCAAGAACGTCTGGCAGTACGTCGTCCAGATCCCGCGCATGGCCGAGCTCGGCCGCGTGTTCGTGCTCCAGGGCGGCACGCAGAAGAACCTCGCGGCGCTCAAGGCGCAGGTCGTCTACATCGAGAAGCGCGTCCCGAACGCCGAGGTCTATCTCCACCCGCACACCGGCGAGGCCGGCGCGATCGGCGCCGCGTTCGAGGCGCTGCGCGTGACGCGCCGCCGCGGCACGTCGACGTTCGTCGGTCTCGATCAGGCGATCGACATCGAGTACGTGTCGATCAACAACGAAGACACGCGCTGCAACTTCTGCCCGAACAACTGCTCGCGCACGTTCATCGACACCAAGACGCTCGACGGCAAGACCGCGCGCTACATCTCCGGGTTCTCCTGCGAGAAGGGCACCGTCGAGAACATGGACGCGCTGAAGAAGCTCAACAAAGAGCGCCAGTCGCGCATGAAGAAGTACCCGAACCTCGTCGACTACGAGGCCAAGCTCGCGTTCAAGAGCTTCTACGAGCCCGCCGCCATGCCGGCGCACGGTTCGCCCGTCGATGACATCGTCGTCAAGCGCACGCTGCTCGGTGCGGTTCGCCACAAGCAGGTCAAGCGCCCGTTCGAGCGCGCGAGCGCCGAGGTGTGGGCGAAGCGCAAGGAGGTCCGCGTCGGCATCCCGCGCGTGCTGAACCTGTACAACACGGGCCCGTTCTGGCGCACGTACCTCGAGGTGCTCGGGCTCGACACGCGTAACGTCGTGTTCTCCGACGAGACCACCGAGGAGCTGTGGCAGGCCGGCTGCAAGTACGGCTCGGTCGACCCCTGCTACCCGAGCAAGGTCTGCCAGGCGCACATCCACAACCTGCTGTTCAAGCACCACGAGAAGAAGCCGCTCAACTACATCTTCTTCCCGGCGATCACGCACATCCCCACGTTCATCGTGAACCAGATGGACACGGCGAGCTGCCCGGTCGTCTCCGGCACGCCGAAGGTGATCCGCGCGGCGTTCACGAAGGAGACCGACTTCTTCGCCGAGCGCGGCATCAGCTACCTCGACACGGCGGTGACGCTGAACGAGAAGCTGATGTGCAAGCAGCAGATGTTCAACGAGTGGGGCCCGCTGCTCGGCCTCACCGTCGACGAGAGCGACTTCGCGGTCGACGAGGCGTTCAAGGCGCTCGAGGCATTCGACGCCGAGATGCAGCGCAAGGGCCGCGAGATCCTCGACGAGGTGACCCGCGAGAACCGCGTGGCGCTCGTGATGCTCGGCCGCCCGTACCACAACGACCCGGGCCTCAACCACTCGGTGCTCGAGGAGTTCCAGGCGCTCGGCTACCCGATCCTCTCGCAGCGGTCGCTGCCGCGTGACAAGGACCGGGTCAAGGAGCTGTTCGCCGAGGACCTCGCGAAGGGCCTGATCGAGGACGGCCTCGACGTCTCCGACGTGTGGCCGGAGAACTACTCGACGAACTCGGTGCACAAGGTGTGGGCCGCGAAGTACGCCGCCCGCCACCCGAACCTCGCGTGCCTCGACCTCTCGAGCTTCAAGTGCGGCCACGACGCGCCGACCTACGGCCTCATCGACAGCGTGATCGCCTCCGCCGGCAAGGCGTACTCGGCGCTCCACGACATCGATGCGAACAAGCCGAGCGGCTCGATCAAGATCCGCGTGAAGACCTACGCGCACACGCTGATGCTGCTGCGCGAGAAGCTCGAGGATCAGGCGACGAAGAAGGTCGAGCTCGACCGCTCTCTCGTCGAGAAGAAGCTCGAGCTCATGACGGTCCTGCAGGCCAAGCTGTCCACGACCGGCAAGACCGACGCGAACCTCGACGCGCAGATCGCGGCGCTCGGCGAGCAAGTCGCCGCGTGGCGCGCCGCCGACGAGGCGAGCCGTCCGAAGGCGAAGCGCCCCGGCGCGCTGAAGGTCATCCCCGAGGGCACGGCGTCCGGCGCCGGCTCTTCCCAGTCTGTCACCCAGAGCGCCGCGAAGAGCGGCCCGGCCAAGTAACCCGAGGAACACGATGAGCACGACGAACGACAACAACGGTTCTAATCTCGACTCCATGTCCCTCGAGGCGATCGAGGCCCAGCTCAAGCAGTTCGAGGTCGAGGAGCGCAAGCGCCTCGGTCTTCCGACGGAGAGCGTCAAGCAGTGGTTCGATGCGGTGCCGCGCGAGTTCACGCGCGAGCAGCGCGAGCACACCACGATCCTCGTGTCGGGCCTGACGATGGCGCACGACCTGTTCATCCAGGCGGCGCTGCGTGGCATCGGCTACAAGGTGATGGCGATGGACGTGCCGGATAACGACGCGCTCCAGTTCGGGCGCGAGTACGGCAACCGCGGCCAGTGCAACCCGACGTACTTCACCGTCGGCAACCTCGTGAAGTACCTCGACGGCCTGCGCGAGCAGGGCATGTCGAAGGACGACATCGTCAAGAACCACGTGTTCATCACGGCGGGCGCGTGCGGCCCGTGCCGGTTCGGCACCTACGTCACCGAGTACCGCAAGGCGCTGCGTGACTCCGGGTTCGACGGCTTCCGCGTGCTGCTGTTCCAGCAGACGGGCGGCCTCAAGCAGGCGACCGGCGAGGGCGTCGGGCTCGAGATGAACCCGCAGTTCTTCTGGGGCGTCGTCCGCGGCATCCTGATCGGCGACTGCCTCAACGCGCTCGGTTATCGCATCCGCCCGTACGAGGTGGAGGCGGGCGCGACCGACCGCGCGATCGAGACCAGCAAGCGCCTCGTGTCGCTCGCGCTCGAGAACAACACGTCGCTGCCGGCGGCGCTGTACAAGGTCCGCCGCACGATGGGCGCGGTCAAGGTCGACCGCACGAAGGCCAAGCCGCGCGTCGGCATCATCGGCGAGTTCTGGGCGATGACGACGGAGGGCGACGGCAATTACGGCCTGCAGCGCTTCCTCGAGGCCGAGGGCGCCGAGGTCGACATCCAGCTCGTCACCGCGTGGCTGCTCTACATGATCTGGCAGGGCCGCTACGACACCGAGCAGCGCGCGAAGCTGCGCGGCACCGACGAGACCAAGGGCGAGGGCGGCAGCAAGTTCAGCCTCAAGGGCGTCGACGTGCGCAAGCGCAAGGCGTCGCTGTGGGCCGGCGAGCAGGTGCTGCGCGGTCTGTTCCAGACCTTCGCGCACTCGATCGGTCTGTACGACTACCACCTGCCCGACATGAACCAGATCGCGGAGATCTCGCACGCGTTCTACGACAACAACCTCCGCGGCGGCGAAGGCCACATGGAGGTCGGCAAGCTGATCCAGAACGTCGCGTACTCGAAGGTCAACATGACCCTCAGCGTGAAGCCGTTCGGCTGCATGCCGTCGTCGTCGGTCTCCGACGGCATCCAGTCGTTCATCACCGAGCTCTATCCGCAGGGCATCTTCCTGCCGATCGAGACCAACGGTGACGGCGCGGTCAACGTGTACAGCCGCGTGCAGATGCAGCTGTTCAAGGCCAAGCAGCTCGCGCAGAAGGAAGTCGACAAGGCGCTCGCCGACGTCGGCATGACGATGGAGGAGGTGCAGGCGTACCTCCGCAAGCACCCGTCGATGGCCGAGGCGTTCCACCGCGCGCCGCACGAGGCGGGCTGCACGACCGCCGACCTCGTCTACGAGGTGGGCGCGAAGCGCAAGCGCCTCAGCTACCTCAAGAACAAGGTCGTCTCGACCCTGACCGGCAAGGGCGCGCGCGACCACCACGAGGCGCACGAGAAGCTGCTGCAGATCGCGAAGGCCGCGGCGGCCCGGACGATGAAGAAGAAGAGCGTCGTCACCGTCGCCCCAGAGGTCGATCCGGACGACGTGGCCGCGCCGCCGATCCCGGCCGGCCGCAAGAGCCTGCGCGTCGTCAACTAGCGCCCCGCGTCCTAGGTTGAACGCCGCCGGCATCCACCATCGCCGCGCGGCTTCGCCGCACCTCAGTCGCGCCGCGAAGGCTACGCAGAGTTGACGCCGCCGCGCCCGGGCGAACGCGCGTCCGCGGGATCGCCGCGGCTCACGCCGTCGGCGCATCGTCGGTGACGCCGGTCGCGCGCGAGGCTCTGCAGATCGCGGACACGCGCGGCGGCCCTTGGCTCGGGGTTCCTCCTCGGACCCGCTGCGCCGCGGCGGCAACCCCGGGCGTACTCTGCTTCGCAGTAGCCTCCCGGGTCGCGGCCACGGCGACTGCTGTGCTCGCACCACCGGTGAGCCCCGCGGCCTGTGCGCTGCGCGCCAGGCCGCTGGGGTGCCCCGCCGCCGCGGCTCCGCTCTCCGAGGAGGACCCGCTCGCTGGTGCCGCCTTGCGTTGACGCAAGCGCGGAGCTCGTCACGCCGGCCTTCAGGCGCCGTGCGCGGGGAGCGCGGCGACCCATGCCGGCGTCGCATCGTCGGCGACGCTGGGCGCGCCCGAAGCGGAGGCTCTGCAGATCGCAGACACGCGCGGCGGCCCATGGCTCGGGGGTCCTCCTCCGGAACGAAGTAGAAGAGCGTCGTCACCGTCCCGCCCGAGATCGACCCGGACGAGGTGGCCGCGCCGCCGATTCCGGCGGGTCGCAAGAGCTTGCGCGACGTCACGCTCAGCGCAACCGGAGGAGACGCGCGACACCGAGCGTGAGGAACGCGGCGGTGTCGTCGCCGTGCACGGTGACGGTGGCGCCGAGCTGGACGGAGAGCGATGGCGTTACCGCGAACCACATACCCGCGCGGCCGCCGACGTTCCACGCGGTGTCGCCGGCCGGGCTCCAGCCGCCGGTGACACCGAGCTCGAGCGCACCGAGGTCATGCCAGATCGGCGCGCGGATGATCAGCGCGCCGTCGACGTCGAGCGGTGCCTCGCGCGGCTCCGAACGCACCGCGGGACCGACGAGGACGTGCGTGCCGAGCGGAAATAGCGCGCTCAGCTCGCCGACGGCCGTGCCCGCGAAGTCGTCGTCGTGCACCGCGCCGCCACCGAGATCGAGGCGCAGCTGCGCGCGATCGATCGGGGCATAGCCGCGCCCGGCGGCGACGGGGCCCGAGGTCCCGAGCGTCGCGTCGAGGGTCGCGAGCAGCTCCGCGGCGCTCATCCGATCGTCCTTGGTGGCCGCGAGCCGGCGGAACACGATGCGTCCGTCGCGCGCGATGATCACCACCCCCGCGAGGTCCGCGCCATCGGACGTCACGCCCGAGTACATGCGCGCGACAGCGTGGTCGGTATCCGCGAGGAGGGGAAACGCGAGGCCGTAGCGGCGCGCGAACGTGCGCGAGTCGGCGGGCTCGTCGGCGCTGATCGCGAGCAACGTCACGCCGCGAGCGCGCAGCGCGTCGAGGTTGCGGGCCAGCTCACCGAGCTGGTACTTGCACCATGGTCACCAGAAGCCGCGATAGAACACGAGCACCGCATGCCCGGCCTCGAGCGTGCGCGCGAGGGAGACTTGCGTACCGTCCTGCGCCGGCAGCGTGAACGACGGTGCAGTTGCGTCGGGCGCCAGCGTCGCATGGTGGGTGACGGTCACGCCGGTCACGCAGGCGGACGAGGCGAGGGCGAGGAGGCTGGCGCAGCGCATGCGCCGCCACTATCTCATGGTGCGAGCAACCAGCTTGTTCGGACCGCTCGTCCTGTTCACGCTTGAACGTCTCCGCCGTCGATGGCATCACCGTGGCCATGCGCGAACGGGTGGCGATGTTCCTCATGACGTGCGCGGCGAGCGCAGCGACCGCCGCTCCGGCGAAGCCGGCCGTGACGATCGGCGATCCCCAGGTGACCGGTGGGCTCTCGGCGAAGGCGGTGGCGGCGGTGGCCAAGCGCAGCGCAGCGCCGCTGCTCGCGTGCTACCGCGCGGAGCTCGCCACCACGTCGGACTTGCATGGCATCGCGACCGCCACCCTCGTGATCGGCGCGAGCGGAAAGGTCACCAGCACGCGCACGCACGCGCTGCTCTCGTCGCTGGAGAGCTGCATCGACGCGGCGCTCGCGAAGCTCGCGTTCACCAAGCCTCGCGACCGGAAACCCGTCGCGGTGGTCCTCCTGCTCGAATTCAGCGCTGGTGTGCCCGCGATCGCGGGCTCGAATCGGCCGGCCGAGGGCTTGCCCGACGGCATCGTCAACGGCGGCTACGCCTTTGGAAAGGACGGGTTCGGCCCCGGAGGCGGTGGCACCGCCTGGGGCACCATCGGTACGGGGCGCTACGGCACGATCGGCTACGGCTCGGGAGCCGGAGTCGGAGGCTCTCCGAGGGCCGGCATGCGCGGCGTCTCCAGCGCGATCCCATCCATCGCGATCGGCCAGCCGATGCTCGCAGGCGCGTATGAGCCGGCGATCGTTCGTCGATACATCAAGCGCAGCGCGCAGAGGCTCTCGTACTGCTACGAGCAGCAACTCGCGACCACGCCCGCGCTCCAGGGCACCCTGGAGGCGACGTTCACGATCGCTGTCGATGGCAAGGTCAAGGACGCCGTCGCGACCGGGCTCGGCAACACGACCGTCGAGACCTGCGTCGCAGGCGTGATCGCGGGTCTCGAGCTCCCGAAGCCCGAGAACGGCGAGGTGCGCGTGGGCTATCCGCTCACGTTCCGTTCTCCGCCTTAGCCTTCGTCGGCGAGCAGCACGGACTCGATCTCGCGCAGCGTCTCCGCGTCGTCGCCGATCATCTCCTTCATCGCGTGGATGCGGCCGACGACGACGCGCGCGATCTTGTCCTCGATCGTGCCATCGGCGTAGGCCCAGTACACCTGCGCGAAGTGACCGTCGCGGTGGCAGCGGCCTTCGAGCTGCGCCATCTGGATCGCCGACCAGCGGAGGTCGTGGATGATCTGCGACCGAGGCGCGCCACCGAATTCACGCCCGGCCGCGAAGCGGTCGCCCGGCGCGGAGCGACGGGGCGAGGGCGCAGCCCTCGCGGCGGGAATCGATCCCGGAGGGGAGAACTCGCCCGCGTGTAGCGAGATGCCCTCCTCGACGGTGAACAGCACGACGCGCGCCTCGCCGCGCTGGAAGCGGAGGCGCTCCTGCTCGCGCTCGGCGGCGCTCAGGCCGCCGTGGATGACCGCGCACGGCACCGGCGCGAGCCCGCCGCCGAGCGCATCGCGGATCGCGGTGAGCGTCTCGGTGAACGCGACCGAGATCGCGACGGCGTGGCCGTTGTCGAGGAGCTCGCGCGCGAGCTCGACGGTGCCGGCGACGCGGATCAGCGAGCTCTTCTGGCGCAGGCGCAGGATCGCGGCGAGGGCGCCCTTGGGATCCTTGCCGCGCGGGGAGAGCTCGAGCTCGCGGCGGAACTTGGTCCACAGCTCGGCGTAGAGCGCGCGGCCTTCCGCGTCGAGCTCGATCGGCGTGAGCATGCGATTGATCGGCGGCCAGCCCGCGATCTCCTCGGGGCGGCGGCGGATGCCGGCGGGGGACGACCGCGGCGACGGAGCGTCGAACAGCATGGCGCGCACCCGCTCGCAGTCGGCGCGCGCGCCGGCCCACTCCCACTTGCCGTAGGTGCCGCGCGTCACCCCGAGCTGCTGCGCGAGGCACCACGCCTCGAAGTCCTTGAGGTCCTTCGCGCGGGCGCCGGTGACGTGCGCGAGGAGCGGCGCGAGGTACGAGAGCTCGAGCGGGTTCTGGCCTGCGGTCGCCGACAACCACAGGCAGAACCCGGCGTTCGCGACGAGCTTCGCGGCGAGCTTGCTGCGCGCCGTCGTCGGGTTCTTGCAGCGGTGACTCTCGTCGAACACGATGACGTCGAGCTCGGGCGCGGTGCCCGCGCGCGCGAGGCCCTTCTTGCTCTTGATCTTCTTGCGCGCGGCGTCGCTGACCTCGAACAGCTTGCCGAGCCGCTCGTAGTTGATGACCACGATGTCCTTGCCGGCGTCGCCCATGGCTTCGATCGTGCGCCGCCAGTGCGCCACGACCGCGAGCGGGCACACGATGAGGACGCTCGTGACGTCTTGCATGTCGCGGATCGCCTGCCACGCGGTGATCGTCTTGCCGAGGCCGACGTCATCGGCGAGCAGGAACCCGGGAAGGCCCGACGCGCGGGCCGCCGCGATCGCGTCGACCGCCGCGCGCTGATGTGGCCGCAGCTCGATGCGCCCGGTCGCGCCGGCCGGGCGCGTGAGGGAGTCGCCGGCGAGCTCGCGCTGGACGCGCATCTCCCACGAGTAGGGGAGCGCGGTGAACGGAGCCAGCGCGGCGGGCAGCTCGCGCCCCTCGTAGATGAACACCCCGTGGGCCGCGTCCCAGCGGGCCTGGCTGGCGGTGGCGATCCCGCGCATCGCGAACGGAACATCGAGCACGTGTGCAGTCGGCGTCACGCACCGCGAGATAGCACGAGCGCGTGGCGCTCAGAGCTGATCGGTGGCGCACACGAGGCCGGCTTCGGTCGAGTCGAGGAAGCCGTTCGCGACCGGGGCGAAGCCCTGCGCCCGATACGCGGCGACCCACGAGGCGAAGCCCGCGGGATCGGGATCGCGCGCGAGGATGGCGCGGTAGAGCCGGGTCACGACCTGCTCGGCGCTCGCCGTCGCGAGCCAGCGCGCGAGCTCGGGCGAGAACAAGAACCCGTGCTCGAGCTCGTCGCACGCGAGCCCTCGAGTCCGCAGCGTATCCATCCAGCCCTGCACCTCGGACAGCGCGGGCCGGCGCCCGAGCGCCTCCTGGTACAGCCGCACGATCGCGCGCTGGGGACCTTCGGCGAGCGCCTGCCACGCGAGCGGCGACGTGTCCCGCGGCGCGGTCGCGTGGTGCGTGAGCGAGGGGTGGGTGATGAGGTACATGCCCGGCGTCTGGAGCTGGTGATCCGGCGTGTTGGGGTTGGGCCGGAGGAACGCACCGAACAGGCCGACGTCGCCGTCGGGCGTGCGCACGAGGCGCACGTACTCGTTCGGGTTGCGCGGCAGATCGAGCATGACGCGCGGCAGGTGATGGAGGCCGTCGTCGTTGAGCTCGAACGGCAGGTAGCGGGGCAGCGGCCCCACGCGCACGTCGAGCGCGTAGCAGCTCGCGGGCGGGTCGAGCGGTGTGTTGCAGCCCTCACCGCCGGTCGCGGAGGTCGCGATGTACTGGCCGTTGCCGGGGAGGTTCGCGATGCCGTAGAGGTCGAACGTGACCTCGGTGCCGTCGGGCTGGCGCCCGATCTCGACGGTGCGTGGGTCGTCCGCCGCGATCGCTGCGCCGTTCGTGCCGCGCGCGGTCCAGCGCCCGTTCGCGCCGCGCTCGAGCCACACGCCGCGCGTCGTCAGCCCGCGGAAGGTGTGGCCGGCCTTGAGGACCTCGACGCGTGTCCACATCACCGCGAGGCGGCCATCGGGGCTCTGGTAGAGCTTGGGCGCCGACGCGCTCGGGTAATGATCGGCGTGCGCGTCGTCGACGGAGACACCCGCCACGACGAGCTGCGTGCGCGCGGCGATCAGGTGGTCGCTCGCGTCGAGCTCGCCGATGCACGTCCCGACGGTGCCGACGAAGCCCTGCAGCACGCACTCGAACGCCATCAGGCGCTGGCCGCCCTGGACGACCACGCTGGGATCGTACGCGGAGTACACCGCACGCCCGTCGCCCATGGTCCACGTGCGATGCGTCGCGTCGAGCTCGAACACACGCTCGCGAAACACGAGGCGGTGGTTTGCCCAGTCCATGTCGTAGACCGCGGGCGTCCAGTAGTGCCAGGTGGCCTCGTTGTTCGGGTTCTCGCCGGTAAGGCCGGCGTAGAACATTCGGCGCCCGTAGAACACGTCGACGTCGGTCGGGGATTGCCAGGTCGCGGTCGTATTCACGCCGCTGGCGGCGAACCGGGTCGCCGTGTACAGCGGCGAGGTCAGCGGTTGCACGGTCTCGGCCGCCGGATCGTCGTCGGGAACGGCACACGCGGGTGCGAGGGCGAGGGCGAGGGCGAGTGGGTACGGACGCATGTTCCCGTACCACCCGCGAGGGCCGCGAGCTGCGCAAGAAAAAGCGGGGTGCGGCTGGTGCGCGAGTTGCTACGCGTCGCCGGATGCGCTCGATGTGGTGGAGCTTCATCGTCGTGGCAGCGGTTGCCGGTGGTTGCCTGCTGCGGACGCCGGAGCCGGCGCCGCAGCTCGCGCACCCGGCGGTCCCGTCGGCGGTCACCGACACCGAGTCGATCGGGGTCACCTGGATCGGGCACGCGACGGTGCTGATCCGGATCCGCGATCGCTGGATCCTCACCGATCCGGTGCTCGGCAAGCGAATCGCGAAGCTGCTGCCGCGTAACGTCGAGGCGGGCATCGCGCCCGCAGACGTGCCGCCGCTCGACGCCGTGCTGATCTCGCACGCGCACTTCGACCACCTTGACCTGCCATCGCTGCGGCAGGTGCCGCGGACGAGCATCGTGATGCCGTCGGGCGCGCTCGAGTTCTTGCCCGAGGACCTCGCTCTGCGCGGCGTCGGCCTGCGCACGTGGGAGCGATGGTCGCACGACGGGCTCACGATCACGGCGGTGCCCGCGAGTCACGGCGACGGGCGATACATCGTCGATCGCTGGAACCACGACACCCACACCGGCTTCGTGATCGAGTACCAGGGCCTGACCGTCTACTTCGCCGGTGACACGGGCTACGTCGCGCGTGACGCCGCGGCGATCCGGGCGCGGTTCGCGATCGACGTCGCGCTGTTGCCGATCGGGCCCGCCGGCCGCGCGAAGTGGATCGAGCGCTGGCGCAGCGACGTGCACGCCACACCGGAGCACGCGCTCGAGCTGTTCACCGCGACCGGCGCGCAGTGGATGGTGCCGATCCACTACGACACGTTCTTCCAGCCTCGGCACTACGAGCGGCCGTTCCTGGACCGTGCGATCGCGAACGCCAAGCTCGAGCGACGCGTCCGCGTGCTCGGCATCGGCGAGACGACCGAGTTCCTCTACTGACTCACTCCTCGAACAGCCGGCCCAGCCCGGGGACGAGCAGGGCGTTGGTCACGTCGTCGAACGCGGCGTCGTGATCGAGGACGACCGTGGTCACGCGGACGTTCATCACGACACGCATCACGCGCGACGTGAGCTTCGGCGGTGCCGAGGGATCTTTCGTCGCGAACACGGCCTCGGTGCCGGGCACCGGGAATGGCCGCGTCTGATGGATCGACTTGCCATAGCGGCGGTGCCCGCCGACGAGCTTCGCGCCCACCACCGCATGCTTGGGATCGGCCACGCCGCTCGCGCGGTCGACGACCTCGACGCAGGTGAGGCTGCCGTCGACGCGATAGATGCTGTGCTGGGTCCAGATGTCGAGGACGCGATACGCGGCGGTGTCCGCCGGGCGGCCATCGAGCGTGACGTGCTCGAACGCGACCTCGAACGGCGCCGGCGCATCCGGGAGGATGTCCGTGAGCTGGGTGGTGCTCGACGGGCGTCCCGTCACGATGGTCGTCGCTTCATCGTCATCCATGTGGTGATCACGGAGTGTACGCGTAGACCGCCGTCGTCGCACCGAACACGACGGTGCTCGCGGTAGCGTCGACGGCGATGCTCGGGATCTTGGTCGTGCAGTCCTGCGAGGTCTGGCCCTCGCACGTCGCGAGGTCGCCGAGCAGCGTCGTGGTCGCGGTGCCACCCTGCGGGGCGTCGACGCGCGACAGGCGCGTGTGACCTGCATCGAGCGAGACGACGTAGAACGCGCCGGTGGCGAGGCGTCCGAAGTCCCAGCTGCCGAGCGGGAGATCGGCGACGGCGGTGTTGTCGCTGCCTCCGGCGCCGATCGGCTTGGCGCGGTGCAGCGTCATCGCGTGGCCCTGGTCGCCGTCCTCGGTCAGCCAGTACGACTCGACACCGCCGTACCAGAACGAGCGCACCCACGTGTTCGCGAGGCCCTGCACCGTGTGCGAGGTGCCGTCGGTGTTGAACCGCTGGACGAAGCCGAAGTTGCTCGTGGCGTGGCCGCCCGCATACACGATGTTGCCGACGGGCGCGATCGTCGAGCTGATGTCGGCGAACGTGATGCTGCTCGTGTTCGGGATCGAGCCGTCGCCGATCTTCGAGTAGCCGTCACCGACGCTGCTGCCGAGCGACGACGTCGGAGGCACCGTGCCGAGCTCGTAGCTGTTGCCCTTGGTGTACAGGAGATAGAGCTCGTCCGAGTCGCCGTACCTGAGATAGGCGTCGAGCTTGCCGCTCGGGGCGCCGGTCGTGGTCGGCGTGACGAGCGCGTCCGCCGTCCCTCCGTGCGGCTTGTAGAACAGCGACGTCGACGTGGAGCCTCCGGCGTTCGTGTCCTCGAGCCAGTACAACCCGGTCGCGTTGGCCTGGAGGTCGCGCGCGGTCACGCCGGCAGGCAGCTCGCGCAGCGGTGTGGCGGTGCCGGTCGCCACGTCGATCGACACGATGCGCAGCGGCTGCGCCGTGATCGCGGTCGAGCTGTACTCGACGGCGTACACGCGGCCATCGACGATCTTGGGCGCGAGCGCGAGGTAGTTGCCGGTGGCGACGACGCGGAAGCCGGCCGGCAAGGGAGCATCGGTGGGGGCGTCGAGCGCTGGTGGGGCGTCCGGCGTGGGGCCAGCGCCATCCGGCATCACCTTGACGTCCGGATCGAAGCAGCCGGCGGCGAGTAGCAGAGACGCGACGAGATGGCGGGACATGGGGACCTCGGAGGTGGGGGGTGTCCCGTGTTCACCCCCGAGGTCGGCGACCTGCGCAGAAAATCTTCGGAGCTCGCTTACGGCGTGAACGTCGCCGGCACCGCGGTGAAGCCCATGCCGAACGAGACCCCCGCGGGCAGGTCCGGCACGAGCCAAGGCATGACCATGCTCTGCCCCCGCAGCTCGGCCTCGCTGACGGCGCAGTTGTTGCCGGCATCGAAGGCCTTCTGCAGGTCATTCGCGCTCTGATCCGTGCACATGCAGGCCTGCGTCGTCGTGTTGTACGAGCACGCCGGCGCTGCGAGCGCGGCGTTGATGGTCCCGAGCAGCGCGGCGACGAGCGAATCGAGGTCGCTCTGGCTGATCGCTCCCGCGATGATTCCATCGTGGATGCCGGTCTCGTCGATCGCGCCTGCGACCACGCGCGGGTCGACGAGCCGGAGCGTCGTCGGTGCGGTGCCGAGCGCGAGATCGATCTCGAGCACGGCGCCGCTCGCCGAGAGCTCGCCGGCGACGAACGTCCCGGTGAGGGCGGCGTCGCGTGCGGTGCTCGGCGAGAGCGGGATCGTGGCGGTGCCGTCGAGGTGCTGGCCGCAGAACAGCTCCGTATTGCCGCCCGAGTCCGGGCACGGCGGAGGCTCCGTGCCGGCGCGGTCTCCGGTGAACAGCGCGAACGTCGCCGGTCCCTCGCCGAGGTCCCGCGCCGTGACCTCGGCGAGCAGGAGGACGTCGCCACGCCGGACACCGACGGAGACGCTGGTCTGGAGCACGAGGCCGTGGGTCGCGAGGTAGCCGAGCACGCGACCGAAGGAGTTGTCGCCCACGCTGTCGCCGGTCAGATCGACCGCCGGGTTGCTGGCGTCGATCAGCGGCGAGCTCGGCAACCTCTGCGTCGCGACGACGTAGTGATGCGCGACCGGCGAGGACGCGTCGTCGGCGGCGTCCTCGCCGGGTGCGTCACCGGCGAGCGGATGCGTGCGCACGCCATCGCAGCTGCAGGCGAGCGCGAGGACGAGCGCCGCCCACTTCATCGCCGGACCTCCGCGCCGAGCCACACCGCGGGCAACAGCATCACCCCGAGCTCGCCGTCGCGCTTGAGCAGCGCCGCCGCGAGCTGCGCCTCGAGGGTGAGCGCGAACGATCGCGAAAGCGCCAGGGAGAGCTGGCCGGTCGGCGCGACCACGCCCGCCGGGCTCGCGGCGGTGTCGTCGACGGTCTGGTACACCGCGCCGCCGCCGGCCTCGAGCGCGATCGTGGCGCGGGCGCGGCCCGCCTCGACGCCGGTGCGATAGCCCGCGAGCACGAACACGCTCCCTTCGCGCAGCGCGCCCTTCGCCCACGTGTTGACGTCGAGCGCGAGCGATGGCCCGCGCAGCGCGCCGCCGCGCACGCCGGCGCGAACCCCCGCGAGCACGTCGAGCTCGTCGGCGATGCCGGCCCGCCCGCCGAGCGCGAACGACATCGCATACGGGCGCGCCTCGACGTCCGCGTGGCCCTTGGCGCGCGCACCGAGCGCGACGGTCTTGGTCAGCTCCGTCCACGCGATGGTGCGCCGCTCGCCCGCGGCGAGCGCGAACGTGCCCTCGACGGCGCGCTCCTTGGTCCACGCGCGGACCGTGTAGCGACCCGGCACCACGGCGACACGCACGGGCTCGCCGCGGCCGAGCTCGGCGATGACCTGATCGCGCGCGGCGTCGATCACGAGCGCGCGCTCGAACCCTGCGGGCAGGGCGATCGACGACGTCGGCTTGGCGAGCTCGGTCAGCACGAGCTCGCCCTGACCGGTGAGCCGGTAATCGTAGGTCGGATGCTGCGGGCCGGCGAGCGTGGCGCCCGAGGTCGAGATCGTGTGCTTGTACGCGTACCGATATGCCTCGTCCAGCGTGACCCGCCCGTCTCCCGAGACATCCGCCGCACCGCGCAGTGCGGACACGAGGTGATGCGTGAAGAACGAGCCGCCGATCTCTCGCGACTCGAGCGCGTTCTCGTCGGCGGCGCTCGACGTCAGCAACGCCTCGCCGGTCGCCGAGACATCATCGGTGAGGCGGATGCTGAACGCCGGCCCGAGCGAGCCGCCCTTGATCGCGACGAGCGCGCCGCTCTTGCACGAATCGACGAGCGCGAGCCGCACGTCGGCGCCGGTGTCCTTGAGCCAGCGGCGGAGGTCCGCGAACGTGAAGCGCTGCGCGCCGAGCTCGAGCGCGATGCCATCGGAGTGGCCCGAGTAGTAGAAGATCGCGATCACGCGGTCGCCGCGCCGGCGGTGCTCGGCGATCGCCGCGGAGGCGCGCCGCAGCGCGTCCTCGAGCGCCGGGAGCCCCTTGCCCTGGACGAGGAAGAGATCCTTCTGCGCGACGCCGCCGAGCTCGGTGAGGACGCGGCCGATCTTGGCGGCGTCGAGCTCGGCGTAGCGCAGCGGTGCGAGCCCACCGTTGCCGGTGTTGTTGCCGATCACGACCGCGACGCGGCGCGTCTCCGCATGCGCCGCGCCGAGCGTCAGCACGAGCAGCGCGAGCACCAGCCTCGTCACGGTGCCACCTTCTCGAACACGATCGAGGCCTGCGCCGCCGCCTGTACGGGGAGCGTACGCGTCGTGCGGATCGCGTCGCCGCCGCGGGCGCCGAGCTCGGCGAGCGCGCGCTTCACGGCGCCACCTTCGAGCGGCTCGGCCGACGCGAGGGCGAACACGCGCTCGGGCCCCGGCGAGGTGTCGAGCACGATGCTGCCGGGCAGCTCGGTGGGGGACTTGGTCGCGTCACCACTGCGCTCCCCATCGTACGGATAGTAGATGGTGGTGTTCCCCGCACCGTCGATCGAGGCGACGATCACGTACCGGGGACCACCCGTGCCGACGACGAACCGGATGCTGTCGCCCGCGGCGAGCCGCGTGCCGTCGCGCACCGGGATGACCTCGCCACCACGGTTCGCGAACACCTGGAACGACATGCCGCCCTTGATGAGGAGGTCGGGCTCGTCGGGGGGGCCGGCCGGCTGGCGCCCGGTCCACCACACGAGCGCGAGGACGGCGAACGCGGGCACCAGGATCGCCGGAGCGATGGCCCACCACCGCGTCCGCTTCGGCGCGCGCGCGCGCAAGGCGGGCAGGGTGCGCGGCAGCACGTCACGCGTGAAGTGCGCGCACGCGGACTCGGCGGCCGCGAGGTCGGCCCGGCAGCGCGCGCACTCGGCGACGTGCGCGCGCACCGCCGTGGCCTCCGCGGAGGGGAGCTTGCCCGCCGCGAGTGCATCCAGATCGAGGCTCGACGGGTGACTCACACGTCACCTCGCTGCGCGAACTTGCGCGCGTTCGCCGCGAACTCGGCGAGCCGGTTCACCACCGTGCGGCGCGAGATGTCGAGCACGCGCGCGACTTCGCCTTGGTCGAGCCCGTCGACGTAGTGCAGCCACGCGACGACGCGCAGCTTCTCGGGCGCGCGCTCGACGATGCGCTCGGCGAGGTCGCGGTCGGCGAACAGCTGCGTGACGTCGGCGCCGGCCGGCAGCTCGGGCACCTGGTCGCGGAGGTCGGGGCGCCGCTTGCGGTTGCGGATCTCGTTCAAGCAGTAGTTCGTGGCGATCCGGTAGATCCAGGCCAGCGCTTCGCGCTGGTCGGCCTTGTCGAGGTGGCGATGCACACGCATGAAGGTCTCCTGGGTCGCATCCTCGGCGGCGGCGCTGTCGCCGAGCAGCCGGCGACACCGGGCGTAGATCAGCGGACCGTACGCGCGGTACAGCTCGGTGAGCCGATCTTCCGTCGGTGCGTCGGAGGTCGAGTGCTTCAGTTCCACTCGTCTGACCCCGACCTCGCCCTGGCTGCGCAAAAAATCTGGAAGGTGCGCGCGCCCACGAGCGTAGCCCTATCCCGCGTCGGGCTCCGCCATCCGAGCGATCACGGCGCGGATCCAGGCGAGCTCCGCCGCGCCCGGCGTCTTGAACTGCACGCCGAGTCCCGTGTCGACGGTGACGTCATCGGTGTGCGTGACGACACGGCGAACCACGCCCTCGATCGCGAGCGGCGGTCCACCGTCGATCAGGATGGTCAGGTGGCACGCGGTGCCGACGGGATCGAGCACCTGCGAGCAAACGAACACGCCGCTCTCGCTGAGGTCGCGGGTGACCGCCTCGATCTCGAGCTCCTGACTCGAATAGACCAGGCGCAGCTCGACGGCGTGCCGCTCCGCGATGCGGAGGTTCATCGTGCTGCGGTCGATCATGTCGGTGCGGCTCATCGGCCGGAAGCTGCCCCAGTTGAAGCGGCAGTTCGGGCACTCATCGTCGAGCTCGGTCACCGGCGCCGCACACTTGGGGCACTTCTGCGTCGGTGGAGGCACGACCGCGATCATCGGCTGCGTGCGCGCGCGGGGCACGTGGACGGGAACGCCGAACATCTTCTTGAGCGCGGGCGGCGGCGTGGTCTCGCGCTCGAGCGCATCGGCCTTCAAGGTCAGGGTCGAGCGCTCGTCCCACTGCGTATCGGTGATGTGGATCGTGAGCTCGCGGCTGCCGAACCGGATCACGTCACCGTCGTGGAGCTTGACGGCCTTGCCCAGCTTGCGCCCGTTGAGCAGCGTGCCGTTCGCGCTGCTCAGGTCCTCGAGGAAGACCTCGTCTTCACGACGGATGAGGCGCAGGTGCTTGCGCGAGACCGCGGGATCGTTGAACCGCAGGGAACAGCTGATGTCTCGCCCCACCGACGTCTCCCCGTACGGCAGGACCACGCTCTCCCCCAGGTATTCGACGAGGACGTGCACTTGTCGAACAAGCCTATCTCATCCGTACTCGACGCGGACGGTCTCGATGACCTTCGTCATCGCCGCCTTCACGACCTCCGTATCCGGATCGCGCACGATGACATAGCCGTCCCCCTCGTAGCTGTCGGAGCGCGGGGCACCACGGGCGGGCAGCCTGGACTCGACGACGTGGCGGCCCACCAGCTCGTTCGCGCGCTCGACCCCGCTCACCCGCACGACGCGACCCTGGCCGATGCCGCGCAGGAAGGCGATGCCGACGGCGTACTTGCGCTCCCACGGCCCGTCGAAGGCCTCGTCGACGACCGCCCGCGCCCAGGCGCGGTACATGTCGGTGTCGTGGGCGTAGCTGTTGCCGAGCACGATGTTGGCGCCCGGCGGCCGGGCCGCGATCTCGCCGATCGCGAGCGAGCCGTCGTCGCGGCGGAACCACTCCATGTGGGTGAACCCGGTCTGCAGGCCGAGGGCCTTGACCGCACGCATGCCCAGCTCGCGCGCATCGGAAAAGTCCGGACCGTCGATCACGCGCGGCAGCACCACTACCCACTGGATCCACGGCGTCTCGGTCACCTCGAGCGGAGTCGGGTAGTAGCGCGAGCACGACTGGAACTGCACCTCGCCGCCGACCGTGATCGTCTCGAAGCTGAACTCGCGCCCGCGCAGGAACTCCTCGGCGAGGGCAGGGTGCTCCGGGCTCGCGTGCAGCGCTCGCAGCGCGCCGCGTAGCTCGTCGACGCTCTGGATCCGCCAGGTCGCCTTGCAGCCCATGCCGTCGGTCGGCTTGAGCACGAGCGGGAACCCGACCTGCGCGACGAATGCCTCGGCCTCGGCCCAGCTCCGGATCAGCGCGTGCCGCGCGCACGGCAGGCCGTGGCGGCGCAGCTCGTCCTTCATGCGCGCCTTGTCGCGAAATAGATCCGCGGTCTGCGGATCCGTGCCGGCGACCCCGAGCGCGCGGCGGACCTCGGCGAGCTGAACTTGAAGCGGCTCGAGGATGCCGAGCACGCGATGGATCGTGCCGTGCCTCGCCTCCAGCACGCGCGCCGCCTTGATCAGCTGACCGGCATCGAGTCCGTCGGCGACCTGAACGACATCGGAGAAGATGCGAGCATCGTCGCCGCCGGGCGGCTGCTGCACGATGCCGAGCAGCCGAACGCCGGAGAGGCGCGACGCGGCGCGCGCGAACCGCATCGTGGTCTCGAGCGGGAAGGGCGCCGCGAAGATCACGTTGCGCATGCCGACCGTTGTAACACGGGGTGTAGAGTCCACGTATGGGCGACGTCGACTGGCAGCAGCTCTCGCACGCGTACGGTCCGGCCACGGATGTCCCCGCGATGCTGCGCGCGCTCGCTTCGACGGACGCCACCGACCGCGCCGACGCACTCGACGCTGCGTACGGCAACATCTATCACCAGGGCACGCGCTACACCGCGACGCCTCCCGCGATCGCACGCATCATCGAGATCGCGGCACGACCGGACGCCAAGCAAGTCGATGACCTGCTCGCGCTGCTCGTGCATTGCGTCGCTGGCCAGCTCACGCCGACGTCGGGACCGCGCCATGCGACCGGGCCGATCTGGGGCGGCGCGGTGCGGCCGATGACCGACTACGGCGAGACGCTCGAGCTGCTCGCGGCGTGCGAGGACGCGGCCGAGCCGGCGGTGGCGCTGTGCCTGCGGCTCGTCACCGAGGCAAAGCCTGCGGAGCGCGCGGCAGCCGCGTGGTTGCTCGCGGCGCTCGGGAAGTTCGCCGAGCGCTACGAGGTCGCGCCACGCTTGGTCGCGCGCTTCGCCGTCGAAGAGGAGCCGAAGGTGCGCGCGGCGATCGTGCTCGCGCTGACGCACCTGCTGCCGCTGCGCGAGCGGTGGCTCGAGGAGATGTTCCGCGCCGAGCCCGACGCGCTCGTGCGCCTGGTCGCCGCGATGGGGCTCGCGCGTCGCGGACAGGCAACCCCGGAGGTGTCGACGGCGCTCGTCGGCTGGCTCTACGGCGACGACGCGCTCGCGTTCGATCAGCTCGCCGACGCGTACGAGGCCTCGAACATCGGCGGCGGCGACCTCGCGGACGATATCGCCGCGCTGCTCTCGACCATGGGCCCCGACGTGCTCGCGACGGCGATGCCAGCGCTCGTCGAGCAGCTGTCGACCGCCGACGATTTCGGTGCGGTCGGCCTCCTGCAGGCGGCGCTCGCCGGCGCCTTCGGTGCAGCTCCGGCCCCCGCACCCTCGGACCTCACCGCGACGCAGCGCGAGCTGTTGACGGCGCTCGCCCACAACCAGCTGTTCTGGATGATCGGCAACGCGACGAGCCTCCTCATGCAGCGCCAGCTGCCATCGCTGCGCGCGGACATGGCGCAGCTCCTCGGCGTCGACGTCGTCGACGATCCACTCGTCGCGCGCCGAGGCTCCGCGCGCCTGATGACGAGCTTCGGACCCGAGCGTGCGCTCGAGGCCTGGCAGGAGGTGCTGGCCCTCGCACCCGACGATCCTGAAGCGCTCGAGCGCACGGGCTCGATCCTCGTCGAGCTCGATCAGCCCGAGGAGGCGCTGCCCTTGTTGCAGCGCGCGGTCGAGGTCGCGCACGGCGTGCACGGCGCACGCGCCTTGTTCGGACTCGGCGCCGCACTCGCGGCGATCGACGACCTGCCCAACGCCTACGAGGCGTTCACGCACGCAGAGCAGCTGCTCACCGGCGACGACAAGGTGACGGTGCGGCACAACCACATCGCGATCCTGCAGCGCCTCGGCCGCACCGACGATGCGCTCGCGCTCGCGCTCGAGCACGAGCCCAGGACCGCCGAGGATTTCTATCACCTGGGCCTCGCGCAGGTGAAAGCCGGCCACTACCAGGCCTGCATCGACTCGATGTTCCGCGTGCTCGGCGAGGAGCCCGACCACGGGCATGCGCATTACACGCTCGCGTGCGCTCACGCGCTGAGCGGCAAGCCCGAGCTCGCCCTCGCGGCGATCGAGCGGGCGATCGAAGCCGACCCCGAGCTCGCGCCGCACATCGCCGAGGACGAGGACTTCGCGAGCCTGCAGGACGATCCGCGGTTCCGCGAGCTCGTCGACACCGAGGTCAGCATCGACGACTTCTTCACGCGCCCGACGTGACGCTCGCCTAGTCGGCTGAGCACCCGGCGACGCCACCGTGGTGCGAGCAACATCCCCGGTGGCTGCCACCGCACACGCAGCTGGGAGACAAACTGCCGTCACCGCACAGCAGAGGTGCGTAGTCACGGGCACGTTCCCTGCGCTCTTGCTCGCGCTGCGCTCGAAGTGCGCGTTGCTCGGCGGCTCGTGCCTCGCGCTCGGCCCGCTCGCGCGCGCGCCGTTCCTCGCGCTCCTGATTCTTACGGGCGACTTCGAGCTCGCGATCGAGCCGCCGTTGATCGGAGACGAGTGAAGCCCGAAGCTTCTCGAGGGGAGGAGGCACCGTGCCGGCACCGGCGAGGAGGTAGCGGGTCCACAGCTCGTCTGCATTGCGTTGGAGCGAGACGCGTTTCGCTAGGTCGGTCTCATTTCGACTCGACGCGATCGCGTCGTCGACGGCGGCCGTGACCTTTGCCCTCACCTCGGCGCGAACGGTGTCGGCGTCGCCCGTAGCGCCTAGGCGCGCTGCCTCATCGGCACGCGAATAGGCGCAGGCCCAGTCGTTCGCATCGAGGCACGCGCGAGCTGTGGCGAGGTGGACGCGAGCCTCGAGCGTGCGCCCGTTCTCGGCCTTACGAATCGTATCGCTCGCGCACGTTAGTGCGGTGACCGCACCGGCCGGGTCGCGGCCAGTGAGACGCGCTTCTGCCTCGTGTAGAGCAAGCGCGTCGGCATGAGCCCGCGCACGTTGGAGTTGCGCCGAGCCGGCGGGAAGCAGGCTTGCCCGTTCGCTAGCCGCGGTACACGTGGTCGCGCCGAGGGCCTCCGCCAGATGTACGTCGGCCCACAGCGCACTGGAATCGGGCGAGCCGAGGGCTTCGAGCTCGATCTTCGCGAGTGCGAGTTGGCCACGCGCGATGAGCTCGCGAGCACGAGCCTCCGTTGGTTCCGATAGGATGGCGAGGCTCGTCGCGGCAGCGACGGGAACTGCGGCGGCGCCGAGCCATCTCCAGGCGCTGCGGCCAAGGCTAGTGTGCCAGATGACGGCGTACAGGATGCCGCACGCTAGTGCTGCGCATGCGATCACGCCCGCAGTCGTGGACGTAAGAAAGTAGGAACCGCGAATCGCGTAGGCGACGAACACCGCGGCCGGAATCGCCGCGAGGACGAGGGCGAGGCGCCGAAGCGATGCGGCACGCGAGGCGAACAAATGATCAGCCGTGACTGGAGGCGCGAGCATGCGGAGTCCCTCGAGCTGGATCGCCTGAGCGGACTTCCCGATGCCGTAGGTGAGCTCGACCGACGGAACCTCGAGCAGCGTGAAGGTCTGGTCGACGATGCGCTCACCAGGCTGAAGCCGAGCCTGGATGCCGTCCCAATGGGCGTCGATCCAGGCCCGTGGGACGTCAGGCGGAAGATCCGCGAGCGTAAGCTGCCGCGGTTGCGAGATGGCCGCGACGACGCGCGCATCTCGTGCGATCTCGTCGGCGGTTGCAGGTGCCCCGTCGCGTCCCCACGTGAAAGCGCGCGTGAGATCGCCGTCGGGCTCGACCTGGATGTCCCCTTCACGCGGGCCGCCCTCTAGATCGAGCCACCGCTCGATTCGACCACTTGCCGCGCAAGACGTGCAGCTCACGTGTCCCTTCGCGCACGCACGACAAGTCAGTCCACCCTTTCCCTTGCAGTCCTTGCAGTTCAGCAGCCGGCGCGCGCCATTCTTCGCGATGCCATGAACCTTGCCGGCGCCAACGCACGCCGCGCAGATCACGCGACCCGACGCACCACACGAAATGCACTCACACCGACCGTCGCCAGCGCAAATATGACAGAGCTCGAGGTAACTGCTGCGCGATCGCAGGTCGGGCGGCGGAGCGTACGGATCGAGCCGCGTAACATCGAGCGTCGGGACGCCGACGTTCCGATTGCCACCACGATACGGCGATGCTCTCCAAACGAAACGCCGACCATCGAGGCGACTCGTGAAACGTCCGATCAATCTGCGGCGCAGCGCCATTCCACGAAGCGTGGATGCCGCGTCCCGTGGCGCCTTCGGTAGCTGCGACGCCCAGGCGTTGAACACCACGCGCGCTTGTGCCGAAAGCGCACGTGCGTCGTCAAACACGGCGGCATCCACCGGTACGACCGCGAGATACTGATGCGACGGCGGAGCCGCGCTGCTCGGGGTCGTCGGTTCGACGACCTGCGGCGTCGATGGACTTCGTTTCGTGGCGATCGTCGCGGCGAGCCAGCCGAAGAGAGCCACAGCCGCGGCGATCACCAGGTAGATGCCGAGCGCGGAGACCGCAATGGCAGCGACGATCACCAGCCCAGCCGCGACGTCTCCACTCGATGCATGACGCCGACGAGGAACAGCGAACGAACGACGACGCCCCATACTGTCTCCAGCGTATTGTGACCGTAGAAGCGGATCACGCGACGGCGACCGCAAACGCGCCGTGATGCTCGGTCTACGTAGTGGACGGTAGTCAGGCAGCCAACACGCTCAGCGCAGCTCGAGCTCGGAGAGCTGGAGCGCGTAACCGTCGGGGCCGGGCCGCAGGTGCGTCGCGACGACGCGGATGCGATCGGTGGTGTCGGCTGGGCTCCAGGTGACGGCCTGTGGGGCCGGCGGAGGCTCGGGCGCGTCGCGTGTCGCGCGGTCGACCCAGCGCGCGCCGTCCCAGATCTGGATGCGATAGCTAAGCGGGAAGCCCGCGCTGCTCGGATGGACGGTGACCTGCGAGATGGCACGCGGGGCGGGGAGCTGCAGCTCGATCCACTCCTCGTGATCCTGCGCGACGCCAGGTTGGCTCGAAAAGCCGAGCGCGTCGCTGCCGTCGAGGAGGTTCCACTTGGACCACGCGTTGTGCGGGTGCGCGCTCGACGTGGAGACGCGCGGCGTGACGGTCGCGCGATCGCAGAACGTCCACTCGGCGTCGATGGGATCCGCGGGAATGACCAGGCGCGTGCGGCCGACCGCGCCGACGAGGTTCTTGAAGAAGCGCCCCACGGTGAGCGGGGCGCGCGCCGAGTCGAGCAGCTCCTTGAGGTCGCCGCAGGTGAGGGCGTGACGCGCGGCGCGGATCGTGACGGCGGGCGTTTGATCGGGCTGCGCGTGATCGCGCGCGGGGTCGCCGAACTCTGCGAGCGGCCATGGCGAAGGGAGCCACTTCTGGTGGCCCGGCGCCTGCCCGGGGTTGGTCTTGGTGATGCGCGCGCCGATCGGGTTCGCGAGGCCGAGCATGTCGTAGGCGATGCCATCGAGCGGCGTGGCCGCGCCGCCGGCGCCCAGGCGCCCCGCCGCATAGACGATCGTGCTGCCGAGGCGTGGATCGAGCGCGTAGGTCGCGCCGCCGTC
>DATLHR010000180.1:0-15867 GCA_035539815.1 Kofleriaceae bacterium | reverse complement strand
CTGCCGTTCGCGGCGATCGGCGTCACGCCCGGGGCAGGGCAGGAGCTCGGGTTCGACGTCGCGTTCAGCGATCGCGACGTCTCCGGCGGGGCGCTCGCGTCGAAGGACTTCGCCGGGCTGACCTCGTTCAACGCGCCCGCGGGCTGGAGCCTGCTCGCGCTCGGAGCGCCGCCGGTGGACCCGCCGCCGAGCTGCCCGGTGGGCAACACGGGGCCCGGCACGGCGCCGAACGGCACGGTTCCGGGGACGCCGTCGTTCCCGCATCCGACGCTGCGCAACGCGACGATCCTGTGGCCGATCACCGGCGATGCGAACGCGAACGGCGTGGTGACCGTGCGCTATCGCGCGCAGGGCGCGACGGTGTGGAAGCGCGGCATGGATCTACGCCGTGCGCCCGCGGGCTCGCTCTCCGGCGTCTCGTGGACCGATCGACACGCGGGCAGCCTGTTCGACCTCCAGCCCGCGACGACGTACGAGGTCGAGCTGTTCCTGCTGGATCCCGACGGTGGGTGCGCGCTGCGCACCGGCACCGTCACCACGCGGGCGGTGCCGGTGCCGATGGCGGGTGCTCCGGTGAAGGCCGCGACGCCGTCGACGCTCGGCTCGGTGCTCTCCGCGGCGCAGCCCGGTGACATCGTCGAGCTCGCCGGGGGGACGTACGCCGGGTTCTCGATGTCGAAGGATGGCAGCGCGGGCAAGCCGATCGTCCTACGCGGCAAGGCAGGCGCGACGGTCACGATCAACGGTGACCTCGTGCTCAGCAGCCGCAAGTATGTCCACCTGACCGGCGTGACGGTGAACGGCCGGGTCCGCTGCAACTCGACGCTCGCGCTCGCGATCACCAACAACGTGATCAACGGCGTCACCTCGACGGGGCACGGCGTCCACTGCGCGGCGCGCAGCGAGGACAACTACATCGCCGACAACATCATCACCGGCCAGACCGTGTGGGCCGAGAGCTCGCTCGGCGTCGACGGCGACAACCTGGGCACGGGCGTCAAGGTCACCGGCCCGGGCCATGTCATCGAGCACAACCGGGTCCGCGGGTTCCGCGACTGCTTGGCCATGATGGCCCCCGGTGCGGGAGGCGTCGATCAGTTCTCGATCGACTTCATCGAGAATGACGCCAGCAACTGTGCCGATGACGGCCTCGAGTCCGACTACTGCGTCCACAACTGTCGCTCGGTCCGCAACCGGTTCACGAACGTGTTCCAGATGGCGTCCTCTCAGCCGGGGTTCGGCGGACCGACGTACTTCATCCGCAACGCCGGCTACAACGTGATCGGCTCGGCGTTCAAGCTGAACAATGGCTCGATCGGCGACGTGTTGCTGCACAACACGGTGGTCAAGAACGGCGACGCGTTGAGGGTGACCTCGACCGTCACGTTCTCTCGCCAGCTCGCGCGCAACAACGTGTTCATCGGCGGACCCGGCGGGACCTACAATACGTGGAGCAATGGCAACGGCGCGGTGATCTACATGCCGAGCGCCGACGCGTCCGGTGATTACGACTATGACGGGTTCGGCTCCACGACCGGGACGTTCACCGGGCAACTCGGGGCGAGCACGTTCTCGAGCCTCACCGAGCTCAGGGCCGAGACCACCGAGAAGCACGCCGTGCAGGTGAGCCTCGGCATCTTCAACGCCACGGTGCCGTATCCGGCGGATCCGTTCCCCGCGAAGAGCGTCCCCGACATGCGCCTCGACAGCGGCGGCGCCGCGATCGACAAGGGCGCGGTCATCCCGAACATCAACGACACCTACGCTGGCGCTGCGCCGGACCTCGGCGCCTTCGAGCTCGGCGCGCCGTTGCCCGCGTACGGTCCGCGCTAACCAGGTGGCGACGTCGGGATGGCCCCGGCTACGACACAGCTTCCGGGCGCACGCCGCGACGTTCGGCGTGAACCCGAAACGACGACGGCCTACTACACATTTACTACAGTCGCGCGAAGCGACTCCGAGCAGTGTTTCGGTCCGGGAGTCGAGGGTCTCGGCACCGCGACCCTGGTCTCCCAGCACGCCGCCAGAGAAGCGCCGGCCGGGCGCGGACCTCGAGCAATAGCTCGAGCACGCGAAGCAGCAGGGGGACGCGAAGAAGCAGTCAGGTGTTGTCGCTCCGGCTCTCTCGCCGACGCGCGTCGTCGCGGCGCGCGAAACTGCTACGCTGTGTGGCTGCCGTCGGCAGCCGTTCCATGTCGGATCAACCTTTCTCGCTGCTCCCCTTGCCGGCGTCGTGGCATGCCAACCTCGAGCAGCTCGGGTATCACGAGATGACGCCCATCCAGGCTCTCGCGTTGCCGCCGATGCTCGAAGGTCGCGACGTCCTCGGGCAGGCTGGTACCGGGACCGGCAAGACTGCCGCGTTCGGGCTCGCCTTGCTGTCGCGGATCACGCCGCGCTGCGGTCGACCGGGTGCGCTCGTGTTGTGCCCGACGCGCGAGCTCGCTGCCCAGGTCGCCGACGAGCTGCGACGTCTCGCGCGACCGCTCGCCCACACCAGAGTCCTCACGCTCAGCGGTGGCAGCTCGATCCAGCGCGAGCGCGCATCGCTCGAACATGGGGTCGATGTCGTGGTCGGCACACCTGGCCGCGTGCAGGATCACCTCGCGCGCAACCGGCTCGATCTTGGTGCGATCAGAACGCTGGTCCTCGACGAGGCGGATCGCATGCTCGAGATGGGCTTCGTCGATGCGGTGAGCGCGATCGCGCGCGCCACGTGGGCAGATCGACAGACGCACTTGTTCTCGGCGACGTTCCCCGACGCGGTGCGCACCCTGAGCACCGCCTTCCAGCGCGATGCAGTCCACGTCGTCGCGCCGGCCGACGACAGCGCGGCAGGCGTGACCAAGCTGATCTACGACATCGGAACGCTCGACCGCAGACTCGCCCTGACCCAGATCCTTGCCCACCATCAACCCGCGTCCGCGGTCGTCTTCTGCAATCACCGCGAGACCTGCGACGTCGTTGCCGAGGCGCTCACGGTTTCGGGCTTCGCCGCCGTGGCGTTGCACGGAGGCATGGATCAGCACGATCGCAACACCGTGCTGTTGCTGCTGCGCAACGGGAGCCTGCGCCTGTTGGTCGCGACCGATGTGGCGGCCCGTGGTCTCGACATCGATGAGCTCGGCGCCGTGATCAACTACGATCTACCGCGGGATCAAGACACCTTCGTACACCGGATCGGACGTACCGCACGCGCGGGTCACGAAGGGCTGGCGATCACGCTCGCCGCACCTCACGACCGTCGCACCGTCGACGACTTGCGCGCCGGCCCACTCGCGGGCGTGCCCCTCTCACCGCTGCCCGCACCGGGGGCGGAGCGCGCGCCCGCGCCGGCCATGATCACCATCGCGATTCAAGGTGGTCGTCACGATCGGCTCAGGCCCGGCGACATCGTCGGCGCACTGACGACCGAGGTCGGCATCGCCGCCGCCGACATCGGGCAGATCAGCGTGATGGACCGGATCAGCTTCGTCGCACTGGCAGCGGCGGTCGGGGCGCGCGCGCTGGACGGGCTCAACAACGGCCGCATCAAGAATCGACGATTTCGTGCCTACCGCGTCGTCGCGCCGACGGCCGCCGCGCGACGCACCTGATCGCCGTCGGCTGCGCTGGCGTCAGCTCGTGGGGGGACCGGATGTCCGCCGCAACTCGAACATCAGCACACCGCCGATCTCGAAGCGCTGGCCGGGCGTGAGCCGTACCCGATCATCGAAGTACTTGCCGTCGGTGAAGACGTGTGTGCCGCCGCCGAGGTTCTCGACCACCAGCACCGCATCGTCACCCGTCACCTCGAGCGTGAGCCCCACGTGGTGACGCTGGACGATCATGGACTGGACCACGATCCCGCAGCCCGGTGCCTTGCCGAGCACGGTCCGCTTGCCGACCTCGAGGGGAAATCGCGTCCCGCTCTCGAATTGAGGCTCGACGGGGCCCCCGAAGTTCCTGCCGATGGGCGCTTTGCACGTCCCGACGTAGACCAGCTCGAAAGGCATAAACCAGCGTACCTCCTCGACGTGGACGCGCGTGGAGGTCGCGATCATTTGGGCGTGGGTCAGACACCACGCGGTTGCTCGTGCTCGACGTCAAACATCGACGACGAGCCATACACCTCCTTTCGAGGACGGATCGATCTTTCGTCCGTCGAGGGTTTCATCAAATCCTCATGATCGCGAACGCGCGGCCGTGGGCCCCTTCCATCATGCGCCTCCCGTCATCCGCCGTGTCCCTGTTCCTGTTGACCGCCTCGGCGTCCGCGTGCGCCAGCGACGAACCGTCGGGTGCGGACCCGGACGTCGCGGCGCTCTCGATCCGGATCGACGAGCTCGAGACCACGATGACGACCCTCCAGGGCAAGGTCTCCAGCCTCGAGAGCACGGCGACGATGCTCGAGAGTGCGGTGGCGACGTTCCAGAGCACCGCGACGTCCCTGAGCGCCTCGATCGCCGCGATGGAAGGGCGGATGCCGCTGCCGCTCGGCCGCATCTCGCTCGCCTGCGCCACCGATTCCAGCTGCACCGTCCAGGGCGTCACGTCGGGCCCGCTCACCCATGCAGGTGGCGGCCTGCGCTTCACGATCCCGAACACCGCGGGCAAGACCGTGCTCGTGCTCGGCCGCATCAACCTGGAGATGACCGGCGGAAATGCTGCGACTGACGGTATCTGTCAGTACACCGTGATCCGCACGAACGGCGGGACCACCGCCGTGATGCGCTCGGCGATCTACTCGGTGCCGAGCGACGGCGCCATCGCGGTTCCGCTCACCTTCGCGGGCACCTATCACGACAACGGCCTGCCCGACGCCAGCACCAACCTCATCGAGGTGACGTTCGCCGGCATCGGTGGCGGCGCGACCTGCGCGATCGCCGCGATCGACACCGCCGACTTCGACGTGATCGCGTTCGGGGGGCTGCCCTCGCAGTAGACCGACGAGCTACGGATAGTTGCCTGCCTGGAGCGACGTGTTCCAGAACCGCCCGTCCCAGCTCGCCGACGGGACGACGTCACCTTGCACGAGGACGTCGAGCGGGATGTCGCTGTAGTGCGCGCGCATGTACCACGCCGTGGACGTGCCGAGGTTGATCCCGTAGACATCCATCCAGCCGGAGGTCGCGGAGAGATCGGGCACCTCGTAGCGCGTCGCCGCACCGAGCCATCCCGGCGTGACCTCTGCGGTGATGGTGCCCGAGGCGGCTTCGTTCGAGAACACGTAGAGGGCGACGTCGCCGGGTGGCGGGGTGAAGTCGAAGCGGAGCCGCGTAGAGCTCGCTCCGTCCACGGCGGTCACGGTCGGCGCCTCGAGCGCGGGCGGCGGCGTCAACGTGAGGTCGGTCGCCGGTGCCTTGAAGTACCGGCGCCGTTGCAGCTGCGTCGCGGTGTTGAACTGGGTCGCGACCATGATGTCGGTCCCGGTCATGAGGGAGGCCGGCACGTACGTCCACGACAGCGTGCCCGCGACCGTCTCGTCGACCCGCATCTGCATGTGCGTCCCACCGCTCGTGATGAAGTCGAACGTGATCGGGTCCGACGCGAGCGGGTGGGGCTCGACGTGGAGCGGCAGCGGCTGCCCCTCCGCCGCGAAGTCCATGTCGACCACGGTGTTCGCCGAGGTGAACGCCACGCCGCGCTTGATGATGATCCGATCTGCCCAGTCCGCGGGATCGGGCGAGGCGTAGGTCGTGTGACCGACGACGTCGTAGGTGCCGTCGCGCACGTCGCCCTCGATCGAGTAGCTGGTCTCGGCGCCGGCGATGCCGTCCTCGAGCTCGCTGAACAGGATCTTGATGTTCGCGAAGTCCGCGCCGTTGCTGTCGAGGGCGCCGCTCAGCGTCCGCCGCGCCGGCGCTCCGCTCGTGCAGCGGACGACGTGCGAGGTCAACTCGGTGACCGTCGCGTAGAGCGCGTGGAGCTCGTGGAGACCGGGCCGCGACTCGCAGACCCAGTACAGCGCGAACCGATCGGAGGCGGCGAAGTCGTAGCTGCCTCCCGAGCCGGCGAGCTGCACCACGGCGCCGTCGCCAGCTTGCGCGGCGACCCAGACGAGGTTGGCCTGCGCGCCGTTGACGTGCGTGCGCAGCTGGATCGGAACGCCCGTGGGCCCGGCATCGGGGCCGCCACCATCATCGCCGCCGCAGCCGACGAGCGAGATCAGCGCGAGCGCGGAGACCGAACTGGACGAGATCGAAGACTTCACGACCGCACGCTACCCCGGTGCGCACTCGCGTGACCGACGCCGGAAGCTGATGTTCGAGGACGCGCGGATTTCATCGAATCCTCATGAACCGGCGACCGCGTGCGTGGACGCGCTTGCCTATCCTCCAAGGCACAGAACGATGATGCCGAGCCGACGATGGACACCTTGGATCTTGACGTTGTGCTGCATGCTCGCCGGCGCGGCTTGCGGGGATAGCAAGGTCAGGCCCGACGACGCAGGCAGCGGCAGCGGCAGCGACGCGCGGCCACCGGACGGACCGCCACCCGATGCGCAGCCGCCCGACGCTCCCCCAGACGCGACCGTCTCCTCGGCCTACCCCGCGCGCGAGCTCATGTCCGCCGGTGGGCGCGTGACCGGTGGCTCGCTGACCGTGGACGTCCAGCTCGGGCACCCGATCGAACAGCGCGCGGCGGGATCCGGAACGAAGACGTTCGAGGGGAACGCCGCGATCAAGCCGTAGCGGATCCGTCGCTCGGCGGCTGCTGGACTACAGCGAGCACGTGGGCAACAGCGGATCGTAGCTGCCGTCGTACGAGAACACGCACTTGTTCGTCGAGCCGGAGCTCGTGCCGCTCGCGACCGCGGCGTCGAGCAAGGTGCCGCCGATCCTCAAATCGGTCGCACCACTGGTGGACGCCGCGACCGAGGACGCGCCTTGCGCGACGAGCTGGGCGTCGTGGATGCGTCCCGTCGTCGGTGTCGTCGTGCTGCCGAGGTTCACGCCGAACGCGCTCGCCGTCATCGAGACCGCGGTCACCATCGTCCCTCGGACGCGGAGCGAGCCATCACGTGCGTTGATCCCGTACGCGCTCGACGAGGTCGCGGTCGCGACGATCGAGCCCCCTTCGAGCTCGAGCTTGGCGGCGCTGGAGAACACGCCGTTCGCGAGGGTCCCGGTGGCGGTCACGTGGCAGTTGCGGAACTTCCCGTTCCCGCCGATGCCGACGCTCGTGGCCCCCATCGAGGTCGCGTCGATCGTCGAGTCAGCGATCACGAGATCCGCGACGGACGACGAGAGCCCGCTCGTGTTCTGCGGCGCCGTCGCGACGAGCTGACTCCGGCGGATCACGACCTTGCCGCCCGAAAAGATGCGAGCGGCGAACGCATCGCCGACGAGCGCGGTGGCCTCGAATGCGCAGTCCTCGATGGTGACGTCTCCACTGCCCGCGCCGACGCCCAACGTCCGTGTCGTGCTCGTGGCGCCGGTCGCGGTCGCCGCGATGCGCCGTCCCGCACTCGGGCCCGATGCGAACCACAGCGCCCCGGCGGTCGCGACGCCGCCGGAGTGGTGGACCGAGAGCTCGCGGACCTCGGAGTTACCGACGACGTTGATCACCGCTTGATTTCCAGATCCCTGCACCCGGGTCACCGCGCGGCCCGAGCCTTCGAGATCGATGTATGGCTTGGTGAAGTAGCCGAACGCGCCGACGTCGTAGACGCCGGGCTCGAGCTTGATCACGTAGCGGCGGGTCGCGTCGTTGTCGGTGATGCTCTGGATCAGGGCCAGGAGCGCGGCGCCGTTCTGCGCCGGCGTGCCGATCGCGCTGAGGACGTAGGTCGTCGACAGCCGTGGCTGATACAGCGTGTCATGGTGGTGATCGCCGCGAGCGACGGTGGTGGCCACACCCGCTTCGCCACCTGCCGTGGTGAACGCCGCCGCGAACTGCCGCGCGGTGAGGGTCAGGCCGGCGCCGGGCGTGTAGCTCGGGTCCATGCACTGCCAGCCCGCGAGCGGATCGAACGCCGCGACGTCACCGCTCGCGCAGGAGAGCCCACCCAGCGTATCGGCTTGATCGTCGAGCTCGCACCCGACCGAGCCGTCGCTGTTGATCACCCGGATCGACGATCCCGCGGCGCACGTGCCGGCGACACGCGCCTGCACCACGGCTGGATCGACCGCCAGGCTGACCGCGCCGGACGCTCCACCACCCGCGAGCCCGGCGCCCGCGGTCACGCTCGTGATGTCGCCGCTACCGGACGGCTCGCAGCTCACGGTGCCGTCGACGCCGACCGCGCGGATCGACGAGCCAACCGCGCACGCGCCGGCGATCCGCGCCTGGATCACGCCGGTGTCGACGGCGAGCGAGGCGTCGCCGCTGGTCGCACCGCCCGAAAGCCCCGCACCCGCGGTGACGCCGGTGATGTCACCGGCGCTCGCGCACGTCAGCTGTCCGTCGGCGCCGACGCCGAGCGCGAATTGACCGGCGGTGCACGTGCCGGTGACGCGGCGCTGCCAGCTGGACGCCGGCACGCCGCCGAGGGCGGACGCGTCGTCGGCGAGGGCCGCCGCGGCCGCGTTGTCGGCGCTGGCCGCAACTCCGGCGCGGATCGCATACGGCACGCTGGCGATCGGCAGCCGCGGGGACAGCGCGGTGCCGTCGACGGTGATCGCGAGGAAGAGCGAGCTGCCATCGAACACCGAGTCATCGAGTGGGGTCGTGGCGCCGAGCGCGATGTAGACGAGCCCGTCCGTGACCGTCTGGCCCGTGCGCGTCTCGCTCCACCGCGCGCTGCCCCCGCTGTCCGCGTCCCACAACTCGAACACGAAGTCGTGCGTCCCGCTCACCGGCTGGCCGTTATCGACGAGCCGCGCGGTGAGAGACACGCGCTCCGGCACGGCCTGGGCCTCGACGCGGCGAGGCGAGCCGGCGATGAACGTCAGTACAGCTGCCGCGACGAACGTGGCCTTGCAGAGCATTCGTTGTCCCCCCTCGGCGGAGGCTAGCCGCGCCGAAACGCGGGCTGAAGCCTGCGACCATGAGGTTTGCATGAAACAATCAGCGCGATGTCGCGCTATCGATCCGGGCCGTTCGAGATCGACGCGCACCGGCTCGAGATCCGGCGCGAGGGAGCCCGCATCGCGTGCCCACCGAGGGTCCTCCAGCTGGTGCTGTTCCTCGTCGAGCATCGGGCGCGCGCGGTCTCCAAGGACGAGCTGCAGGCCCGGCTGTGGCCGGGCATCGCCGTCTCGGAGGCGTCGCTCGCCACCGCGGTCAAGGAAGCGCGCCGGCTGCTCGGTGACGACGGCTCGTCGCAACGCTTCATCCTGACGGTCCGCGGCCGCGGGTACACGTGGAACGAGCCCACCGAGGAGCTCGCGCTGCCGGCGGCCGGCCCCACGGACGTCCCATCGTTCGTCGGGCGGCAACGCGAGCTCGCCGCGTTGTCCCGCCTGGTCGACGAGACGGCCGCGGGGCGAGGGCGATTCGCGCTGATCACGGGCGACGCCGGCATCGGCAAGACGCGGCTCGCCGCAGAGCTCGGCCCGCGCGCTCTCTCGGTCGGGCTCTCCGTGGCGAGCACCCGCTGCGACGGGCTGGACGGTGCACCTGCCTTTCAGCCGTGGCGCCAGCTGCTGGCGATCGTCACGAAGCAGCACCCCGAGCTGACGCCGCCGGCGTTGCTCCAAGCCCGCGCCGGCCACACACCGGCGACGCGCGACGCCGCCCTCCCCGACGCGCGCCGGTTCCAGCTGTTCGAGGACACCCTCGGCTTTGTCACGCGCGCCAGCGAAGCCGGTGGGGGGTGGATGCTGTGCTTCGACGATCTGCAGGCCGCGGATCCCGACACGCTAGCGCTCGTCGCGGCGCTCGCGCGCTCGCTGGATCGACACCGCGTGCTCGTGGTCGCGACGTGGCGCGAACCGGAGCTGTTGCAGCACGATCCTCGTGAGGGCGTCCGACGGCTGCTGCTGCACGAACCCGCGGTGGCGGCGTTCCATCTGCAAGGCCTCGAGCTCGCGGACACGATGAAGCTGGTCGAGCGCCTCGCCCCCGAGGCGCCGCCCGAGTTCTCCACCGCTCTCCATCACGAGGCGCAGGGCAACCCGTTCTTCGTCGAGGAGGTGATCCGCGGGATCGCGGCGCGCGGCCCGCGTGGGAGCTTCCGCGCGGAGCAGGCCCACCGCGTGCGTCCGGAAGGCCTACAGGAGGTGCTCCGGGCCAGGCTCGCGCAGCGCGGCGCGCGATGCCTCGCGCTGCTCGAGGCCGCGTGCGTCCTGGGTCACGAGTTCTCACCGCGCATCGCCGAGCTGGTCGCGGAGGTGCCGGCGGAGGGTGGGCTCGACGCGTGGGACGAAGCCGAGGCAGCGAGCTTGGTGCGCTCCGTCCCCGGCGATCGTCCTCGCCTCGCGTTCACGCACGCGTTGTTGCGCGAGACCGTGGCGCTGCGGGTCGGGGGCGCGCGCCGCGCGATGCTTCACCTGCGCGCCGCGGAGATCCTCGAGTCGCGCGGCTCGCTCTCGGATCCCGAGCTGATCCTCCAGCTCGCGCATCACTACCGGAGCGCGGGGCCGTTGGGCGTCGGAGCCAAGGGTGCGCACTTCGCGCGCCTCGCGGCCGTGCACGCCAGCGAGCGGCTCGCGTTCGGCGAGGCCACCCGCTACCTGCGCGACGCCCTCGAGCTGGGCGCCGGCGAGCCGAGCGCCGTCGCTCGGGGGCAGCTGTTCGTGGAGCTGGGCCGGGCCCAGTTCAACGCGGGTGACATCGCCGCGAGCCGGCAGAGTTACCTCGAGGCCGCGCGGCTCCTTCGCGGGGCGAACGAACCCGCCGCACGCGAGCTGTTCTGCCGCGCGACGCTCGGACTCGGGCGCGGCCTCGAGGCCGTGATCCAGCCAGTCGAGGACGGCGTGCTCACCGCGCACCTTCGCGAGGCGCTGGAGAAGGCGACGACGATCGGGCAACGCTCGCTGCTGATGTCGCGGCTCGCGATCGCGTCGCAGGGCATCACGCTCAACCCCGAAGGCTCGCAGATCGCGGCGGAGGCGCTCGCGCTCTCCTCACAGCTCGACGACCTCGATGCACAGGTGTATGCGCAGCTCGCCCGCTTCTGGGCGGTCAAGCATCCGTCGCGTGGTCGAGAGACGCTCGCGTGCTCCGACGAGCTGGCCCGGCTCGCCCAGCGATCGACCAACGGCTACTGGGCGGCGTGGGCGATGCTGCTCCACGCGACCTCACTGGTCGACCACGGACGCATCGAGGATGCGCGCCAGCTCGCCGCACGGCAAGCAGCGCATATCCGGTGCGCGCAGCATCCCGCCGCACGCGCCGCGGGCCACGATCTGAGCTCGCTGATCGCGATGATCGCATGGCACCCCGAAGAGGCCGAGTCGGCGCTCGCGGCCGGACACGCGCTGAACCGGAACCTGGGGGACCTGCTGCTCGCCGACATGGCGACCCTGGTCGGGAGGTTCGCGGTGCTGTCACAGCTCGGCCGTGCGGCGGAGCTCGTCCCGGTGCTGCGAGCCGCGCTCGCCGCGTTTCCCTTTCCGCCGGTGCGCGCGTTGCTGGCCGCGGCGACGTGGCGATCGGGCGGCATCACCGAGGCGCGCCCGCAGTACGAGATCGTCCGCGACGAGCTCGCGACCCTGGAGGTCCACCGCTACTTCACGATGACCGTCGTGATCTCGGATCTCGTGGTGGCGTTCGACGACGAGGAAGGAGCCGCGCGACTCGAGTCGCTGCTCCGGCGGGCCGAGGCGCCGCACGTGACCGTGGGAGCGAGCTACTTCGGCCCCATGGCCCGCCACCTGGCGTTGTGCGCGGACGCGCAACGCCGTCGCACCGACGCCGAGTCCCTGCTCGCCCGCGCCGCGGACCAGGCGCACGCGATCGGTGCGCGATGGTGGTGCGAGCAGATCGTGCGCGATCGCGTCACCCTGAGGGGGCTCGCGTCGAAGTGACCGGCGCGCTCGCGAGGCTCGCCAAGCTGCTGACGACCGACGGGGGAGTCCCCGGCATCGAGGAGTGAATCGAGAGCTTCCGCTCCGTCATGAAGGAGCGACGTGACGAGCAGGTCGAGCTGCCCGGCTTTGGCTACTTCTGGTTCGAGCGCGACCGTCTCAAGTACAAGGCGAAGCGCGCGTTCTAGGACGAGATCAAGAAACTCGAGCTCGAGCGGGGGATCCTTGGAGCCACACTCGGACGAGCGTGCGGTGACTGTTCCCTGTGATCGATCGACGCCCGTGGAGGATGCGGCGATTGTCGATGAACAGTGCCTCTCCAGGCGCGAGTCGGACCTCCTCGACGGCACGTCTGGCGTGATGAGACAGCCTCTGGCGGAAGGCGTCGTGCGCTCCTTGTCTCGCCGCGTTGTCATCGATGACCCGTAGCCATGGGGACGAGAACACTGCGGTTCCGTGCGCGGTGCGACGGAGCACCGGCCAGCGCTCCGTCGCCGGACCGCCGGCGAGTGGTGGACACGCGAGGCCGACGCGCTCGAGCTCGTCTCGCTCCTTCGTAGTCAACCCGTCCACGATAGGGCGTGTATCGAGGAGCTGCGACGCGCCGTCTGCTTCGTCTTGTGCTTCGCACAACCACCCGATCACATCGACCGCTGGATGGTCGGTGTGCAGTGGCACCGGACCGGGCTTGGCCACGTACGCATGCGCGCGTGGGCGAAGTGCGATGATCTCGGTGCCGACCGCGTCTCCAAGCTGACGCGCGAGCTCGAGATAGGAGGCGCGATCCAGCGTCGCGCGGACGTGAGCGAACCCGCGAGCTCGAAGCTCCTCGTCGAGGATGTTCATTCGACACTCGAGCATGCGTGCCAACAACGACTCTGGCAGTCATGCCTGCACTTCGTGATCTCCGCGTCGCGAATGAACGCGCCATCCTCGCAATAGGCCTCCTGGTACGTCGTCTCCCAAAGGAGCGCGGTCTTGATGAAGACCTCCTCGAGGATCGGCAGCTCGCCGGGAGCCTTACCGAAGCCACCATCGTGATCCAGCAGGTGCCCGAACAGGCGCATGCAGTCCCGGTGGTAAGCGACGGGGGACAGCATGTGGAGATGCCAGAACAGATCGATGTCGCGGGTTGGAGCGAGCTTCGCCGCTGGATGGCGCACCTTCAGTCCGAGCCATTTCACATAGCGAGCGAGTGCCCGCTCGCGCTGGTCGCGAGACCAGTCCGCCGGAAACGAATCCGAGCGCTCGGATGCTGCGAGTAGGTCGACGGAAACGACGACGGCCTGACGTGTAGAAGCGAGCATGGAGGGAGAACGCAGCGTCCGGGGGCAATGTTCCGGATCAGTAACCGCTCCAAGCCGCGAGGCGGTCGCACAACGCGCACAGTTCGGGTTACCCTCCAGCGGCCTGTGTTCTCGTCGTTGGTGGTAAAGAGGTGCACATGGGGCAGCTGAGCGCGTCGTCTGTCCTCTCCGTGCTGGGCAAGGCGCGGCTCGTCGAGCTCGGGCGCGAGCTCGCGGTGTCGGTTCCGGCGACGATCACGAAGGAGCAGCAGGTGGAGCGGCTCCTCAAGGCGTCCGGCGTCGATGTCACGACGCTCGCGCGCATGCTGACGCGCGACGAGCTCAAGCAGGTGTGCCGCGCGCACAAGCTCGATGACTCGGGCCGCTCTCGGTCCGCGCTCGCGACACGGATCCTGGGAGGCAACCTCGCAGCGTCGGCGGCGCCAGCGGCGCTCTTCGCTGCGCGCCAACCTGCGGCGAGCCACGAGGTCCCGGGGGTCGGCGCCATCGTGCAGGTCCGGCATCGCCAGTATCTGGTCGAGGAGGTCATCGCGCGCCCGCTGCTCGGCGAGGCCACGCGCGTGCGCCTGGTGTGTCTCGATGACGACAACCAGGGCAGGCGCCTCGACGTGCTGTGGGAGCTCGAGCTCGGCGCGCGCGTCCTCGTGCCCGAGGATCACGGCCTCGGCGCGGTGGAGGAGCTCGATCCGCCCGCGCACTTCGGCGCGTACCTGAACGCGCTGCGGTGGCATGCGGTCACCGCGACGGATGCCCGGTTGTTCCAGGCTCCGTTCAGAGCGGGCATCGAGCTGATGAACCACCAGCTCACACCGCTGAAGAAAGCGCTCGCGCTGCCGCGCGCGAACCTGTTCATCGCGGATGACGTCGGTCTCGGCAAGACGATCGAGGCCGGCCTCGTGTTGCAAGAGCTGCTGCTGCGCCAGCAGGTGGAGCTCGTCTTGATCGTCGCGCCCGCCTCGGTGTGTCTGCAGTGGCGCGACGAGATGCAGAAGCGCTTCGGCCTGCGGTTCGAGATCTACAACCGCGCGTTCATGGCCCGGCGCCGGCAGGAGCGTGGGTTCGGCGTGAACCCGTGGACCACGCACAACCGCTTCATCATCTCGTACCAGACGCTGCGCCGGCCGGAGTACCGCGATCCGCTGCTCGCGCGGCTCGGCGACCGGGCGCGCAAGAGCCTGTTGATCCTCGACGAGGCGCACACCGCCGCGCCGGCGACCGCGTCGAAGTACGCCGTCGACTCGCGCATCACCAAGGTCATCCGCGACCTCGCGCCGCGCTTCGACAATCGCCTGTTCTTGTCGGCGACCCCGCATAACGGTCACTCCAACAGCTTCTCGGCGCTCCTCGAGCTGCTCGACCCGCAGCGCTTCACGCGCGGCGTTCGCCCCACGAGCCAGGCCCTCGAGACGGTGATGGTGCGCCGGCTCAAGCAGGACCTGCGCGAGCTCGGCGTCGAGAGCTTCCCGCTGCGCACGCTCGTGCAGCTCGAGGTCGGCGGCGCCGAGGCGCCGGAGGTACGGCTGTCGGCGATGCTCGCCGAGTACACCCAGCTCATGCGCCCCGAGCGCGGGCGTGGGCGGCTCGTGTTCGTGAACCTCCAGAAGCGCTTGCTGTCGAGCATCGAGGCGTTCCGGCGGACGCTCGAGGTCCACGCGCAGAGCGTCGCCGAGGGGCGCGCGAAGACCGCGCTGCAGCTCTCGCTCGCGCCGCGCCAGACGGACGACGCCGACGACAGCGACGACGAGTATGGCGTGCAGGACGAGGCGCTCGACGAGGCCGCGGCGGCCGCGGTCGAGCTCGCGAGCCGGCTGCTGAAGAGTCCCGAGGGGCGGGCGCGCGAGCTGCTGGCGTCGATGCAGGCGATCGCGGCCCAGCAGGCGACCGGCGCGGACGCCAAGGTCCAGGCGCTCGTCGCGTGGATCCGCGAGCACCTGTGCCCTGCGGTCCAGCTCGGAGGTGCGCAGGGCAAGGGCAGCAAGCTCGACTGGACCGAGCGGCGCGTGCTGATCTTCACCGAGTACGGCGACACCAAGCGCTCCCTGCGCCAGATCCTCGACGCGGCGATCGAGGGTACCCGCCTCGCCGACGAGCGCATCCTCGAGCTGCACGGCGGCATGTCGGACGACCAGCGCGAGGAGGTGCAGCGCGCGTTCAACGGCCCGCCCGACGAGCACCCGGTGCGCATCCTGATCGCGACCGACGCCGCGCGCGAGGGCGTGAACCTCCAGGGCTACTGCGCCGATCTGTTCCACTTCGACCTGCCGTGGAACCCGGCCCGCATCGAGCAGCGCAACGGCCGCATCGATCGCACGCTGCAGCCGTCACCCGAGGTCCGCTGCCACTACTTCCACTATCCGGCGCGCGCCGAGGACGTCGTGCTCGAGAAGCTCGTGCACAAGGTCGAGACCATCCAGAAGGAGCTCGGCTCGCTCGGCGAGGTCGTGATGGGACAGATCGCGCGCGCGCTCGAGGACGGCATCGATGACCGCACCGCCGACGGCCTCGAGAGCGCCGAGGCCTCCTCGGAGATCCGCGCGATCGTCAAGGACGAGCTCGAGGCCGAGCGCGCGCAGATGCAGAAGCTCCAGGCCGACATCGAGGACAACGCCAAGATCGCGGCGAGCTCGACCCAGCGGGCGGGGACAAGCCCGTCGCGAAGAAGGTCC
>DATLHR010000179.1:0-11316 GCA_035539815.1 Kofleriaceae bacterium | reverse complement strand
CTGCGGCCGCGGCGGCGGGCTCCGAGCGTCCCATGGCCGCGTAGACGCCGATCCCACCGAGGATGCAGGCAGCCGCGACGGCGAGCGACACGGGCCATCGCACGCGTCGCTCGGGCTCGGACACACCGACGGACGGCGACTCGAGGACAGCGGTCGTCCCGACGGCGCTTGGCAGGGCGATGGCGGGGTCGGCGGTCATCGTGATCGCACCGCCGGCACGCGAGGCCTCCTTGGACGCGAGCACGTCGCCGACCACGAGGCGGACGCGATCGGCGTTCCACCCGTCGAGGAACGGCTCGAGCGCCGCGACGAGCTCGTCTGCGCTCGCGTAGCGCGCGGCGGGATCGCGCGCGAGCGTGGTGAGCACGACAGCGTCGAGCGCGCGGGGCACGGCGGGGTTGATGTGAGATGGTGGCTCGACGTCCGCGTTGCGCATGAGCGACAGCGTGAGGAAGTCGCTCGCGGCCTTGAACAGGCGGCGCCCGGTGAGCAGCTCGTGCAGCACCACGCCCGCAGCGAACAGATCCGAGCGCCCATCGAGTGGCCGGCCGTCGACGTGCTCGGGCGACATGTAGCCGAGCTTGCCCTTGAGCGTGCCGGTCTCCGTACGGTGTTCGGACGCCGCGCCGAGCGCCTTGGCGATTCCGAAGTCGAGCAGCTTCACCGCCCCCTCGCGGCCGAGCATGATGTTCGACGGCGTGACGTCGCGGTGAACGAGCTCGAGCGGCGTGCCATCGGGCGCGCGCAGCGTGTGCGCGTAGCCAAGCGCACGGCACACCGACTGGATGACGAACACGGCGAAGCCGATCGGCAGCTGCTTCCCGCGGCGCAACAACAGGCCGAGGTCGCAGCCGTCGACGTACTCCATCGCCATGTAGAACTCGTTGCCCTCCTGGGCGAGCTCGTAGACCTGGACGATGTTGGGGTGCGCCAGTAGCGCGCTCAGCTTCGCCTCGGCGAGGAACATCTTCACGAACGCCGAGTCGCGCGCGAGGTGCGAGAGCACGCGCTTGACCACGAGGGTCCGGGCGTAGCCCGCGGGGCCGAGGATCTGCGCCTTCCACACCTCGGCCATCCCGCCCGTGCCGAGCAGCGCCTCCAGCCGATAGCGGCCGAGCTGGGCCCCCTGCTGGACCGTCATCGCACGTTGTGCCGTTTCAGCAAGCGGTGCAGGTACGCGCGCTCGAGCCCGCCCTCGCGTGCGGCGCGGGATACGTTGCCGCCGCAGCGCTCGAGCAGCTGTGCCAGGTACGCGCGCTCCCACGCCGCGATCAGCTCGTCGCGGATCTCGAGCACGCTGCGCTTGTCGTCGGGTCCCGGCCACGGCAGCGCCGCCCCCACGACGCCGTCGATGCCGAGCAGATCCGGCGTCAACCGACCACCGCCGGGCAGCCGCGCGAGCCCGCGCTGCATCGCGTTCTGCAGCTCGCGCACGTTCCCGGGCCAGTCGTACTCGCCGAGCACCGCCAGCGTCTCGGGCGGCAGCTCGATGCCGCGGTCTGCGAGGAACAAGCGCGCGAGGTGCGGGATGTCCTCCTTGCGCTCGCGCAGCGGCGGCAACCGCACGCGCACCACGGCGAGCCGGTAGAACAAGTCCTCGCGAAACCGCCCCGCGCGCACCTCTTCCTCGAGGTTGCGATTGGTCGCGGCGATGACCCGGACGTCGACGTCGCGATACTTGTCGGCGCCGACGGGCTTCACCTGCCCGCTCTCGACGGCACGCAACAGCCGCGGCTGCAGGTCGCGCGGAAGCTCGCCGATCTCGTCGAGGAAGATCGTCCCGCCATCGGCTTCGACGAACTCGCCCGGGCGGTTCGTGCTCGCGCCGGTGAACGCGCCGCGCACGTGCCCGAACAGCATGCTCTCGACGAGCGTGCCCGTGGTCGCGCCGAGGTCGCAGACGACGTACGGCCCGTTCGCCCGCGCGCCCTCGGTGTGGATCGCGCGTGCGGTCAGCTCCTTGCCGCATCCGGTCTCCGCCTCGATCAGCACGTGCGCGCGCGTCGCGGCGACCGCCTCGAGCTGCGCGAACACCTGCCGCATCGCGAACGACCAGCCGTGCAGCTCGCCGAACCGCGTCGCCTCCGACGCGCGCGGCGGGGGTGGCGCGTGCACCGAGGCGAGCCGCAGCTTACTGCTGCCGATCTGCACGATCGTGCCCGGTGCGATCGTCGCCTCGGTCAGCCGCGTGCCACCGAGGAACGAGCCGTTCTTCGAGCCGAGGTCGCGCACGTGCACCCCGTGCGCGCTCACGTGGACGAGCAGGTGCTCGCGCGAGACCAGCGGGTCGGACAGCACGAGCTGGACGTCGGCGCCCTTGCCGATCCGGTACACGCCGGGGGCGAGATCGAGGTGGGCACCGCGATCCGGTCCGTCGACCACGAGTAGCCGCAGCGGCCCCGCCCCACCGGAGCCGGAGACCGCAGTCTGTGTGATCGGCGACGACGAATCGGCCACCATCCGAAATGTACCATCTATCGACGCGACACGACGATGTAGCGAACGATGCTGCCGACCAGCAGCGCTCCGCCTACGGACAACGACACCGTCCCGCCCAGCCGCTCCTGGTCGACCCCCTCGGCGCCATAGAACCCGTCGAGGTTCTCGGTGGCCATCGTCGCGCGGCCTTCCGCATGCACCATCAGCCCGGACCCCAAGCCGACCGCGCCGAGCCCGAGACCGAGGAGGACGCCGCCTGCGGTGTCGCGATACCACGGCTTGGGTGGAGGAGGGCGCGTGACGATCACCACGCGCTCCTTGCCTGGATCGAGCTCGAGCTGCCCCTGCCGCAGGCAGCGTCCGATCTGGCCGTCCGCTTTGATCTTGAGGTCGGCGTCGGGTGCGCGCTCGGCCGCGCACTGGTAGTTCGGCATGGCGCGCGTGCAATTGCCGTCCTTCTTGCGCAGCGCCTGCCCGAGCGCGTAGCAGCCCTCGTACGTGAGCTCGAGCTTCTGCGCTTGCTCGAGGACGGCGATGGCTTCGTCGATCTGTCCTTGATCGAGCAGGCGCGCGCCATGAAGCGCGAGCGCCCGCGGATCATCCGTGGCATCTGGCTGTGCCAACGCAGGCGCCGCCATCACACACAGTGAGACCAACACGTGGTGAAGGCGCAGCGCCGCAGGATGGACCATACGAGTCTTCCTGTATCATGATCGGGAGCGATCGAGAATGCAGCGTTTTTATGCGGCCCCGCTCGTACCGGTTGCCTCATGGATCGCGAGCAGGGCGTGCAGCGGGTGCCTCCGGCGAGCCTCAATATAGTACCAGACGTACGAGCTCGGCCTGGCGGCGCGTGTGGGTCTTGGCGAACACCCGCTTGAGGTGCGTGCGTAGCGTCGACATCTGGGCGCCGGTGGCGGCGGCGATCTCGTGCAAGGTGTTCCCCCTGGCCAGCGCGATCGCGAGCCGCGCCTCCGCCCCGGTGAGGTCGTAGAGCTCGCGCAACAGCGCCTCTGGTAGCTCGCCACGCTGCTCGGGATCGAGGATGAACGCCGCCCGGAGCGCGGGCTCGGACGCGAGCACGTCGTCGCGGACCATCAGCGGCGCGACGCGGACCGCGAGGGGGTAGCGCTCCGGCCGCCGCACGCAACCACCGCCGCTCGCGATCGCGGCGCGGACCCGGCCCATCGTCGTGCGATCGAGCCGCCGCGCGACGCCATTCGCGAACACGATCCGGTCCGCGCGATCCACGAGCACCACGCCCCAGGACAGGTGCTCCGCGGTCTCCGCGAGCGAGCGTTCGCGCATGCGGAGTGCGCCGAGCCGCCGATGCATCTCGAACGCGCGTGCGAGGTGCGGCATCAACGCCTCGACGAGCTCGGCCTCGCGGCGCGTCCACGACCCGCGACGCGCCGATCGCTGGATGGTGACCAGCACGATGGACTCGCGATCGCGCGCGACGACCGCGGCGAGCGAGTGGCGAATGCCCTGCGGTCGGAGGAAGTCCGCGTAGAACTCGGTGCGCACCAGCGCGCGCGTCGAGATCGCGTCCTCGCCGAACAGGACCTTGCCCTGCTGGATGGCGTCCCCACCGCCCGCGATCCACGGGTTCATCGCGGCGTAGCGCGTGGCGTACGCGGCCTCGTCGGCGGGATCGACACGGTGGGAGAACGCCATCGAGCCGCGCGCGTTCCCCAGATCGTGGATCTGGAGCGCGGCGGTGCGATCACCGAGCTCGTCCGCGATCCGCGCCAGGAACGCCGGCCACCGCGAGGGCTCCGCGCCCGCCTCGTACGCCAGCGCCGCGAGCTCCAGGACCACGTCGCCCATCACGGCCAAGGTACCCCACGCGGGGTGCGCCTCAGGCGCGAAAGCGATCCAGCGCGGGGTAGCTGCGGGTGCCCTCGACATAGTCGACGAGGTCCGTGATCCAGCCCGCGGTGCGCGCGGGCCCGGCGAACGCGCCCCAGTGGCCGCCCGTGACGTCGCGGCGGAACAGCGTCGATGCGAACTGCCCCACGTTCTCGACCAGCGCCGGCGTCACGTAGGGATCGTCGGTCGGCACGACGAGCTGGACCGGCAGGTCGGTCGTCCGCATGCGCGGCGCCGCGAGCCGCGGCCCGATGTTCGCGAGGTAGAGCCGCATGCCGTTTTGCGCGTCGGCTCGGCGCGTGCGCTCGAGCTCGGGGTCGCGCGCAGCCTCGGGGAGCGCCCCCGGGATCGCCTGCGCGACCAGGGCGCCCCAGAGCGATGACGCCGCCGCCGCACCATGCATCGCTGCGATGTACCAGGACCGCATCAGCTGGTTGACCACCGGCCACGCGCGCGGGCGCGAGCGCAGCCAGTGTCCGACATGGTCGAGGCATGGCCCGGAGATCGACGTGAACGATCGCAACTTCGCGGCGATCGCCGGGTCCGTGACCGACTCCCACGTCTGGATCGAGCCCCAGTCGTGCCCGACGACGTGCACCGGCGCGCCGGGCGAGACGGCATCGATCACCGCTTCGAGGTCGCGCGCGAGCACGGGGAGCGCGTAGCGGCCCACGGACGCCGGTGCCGACGAGCCGCCGGCGCCGCGCACGTCGTAGGTCACGACGCGAAACCGCGCCGCGAGCACCTCTGCCACATGCGTCCACACGCGCTGGGAGTCGGGATACCCGTGCACCAGGATGATGACCGGCGCGCCGCTCGGCCCGCGCTCGAGGACGGCGAGCGAGACGTCGCTGCTCTTGACGGTGCGCGCGATCATGCGGCGCCCTTCGTGCGCTTCTCGTGCGCCGCGGGCACGTGCTTGCGCTTGGGCTTGGCCTTCGGCTCGCGCGCTTCCGCGCCGACCCAGCCCTTGCGGCGGAACCACAACCAGATCCCGAAGGCCACGCCTGCCATCAGGAGCAACGCGAGCTCGTAGCCATAGCGCCAGTGCAGCTCGGGCATGAAGTCGAAGTTCATCCCGTAGACGCCCGCGATGAACGTCAGCGGCAACATCACCGTCGAGATCAGCGTCAGCGTCTTCACGATCTCGTTCATCCGGTTCGACTGCACGCTCAGGTACGCGTCGAGCGCGGAGCTCACGAGGTCGCGATACCCCTCGGCGAGGTCGTTGATGCGCAGGAAGTGATCGTACACATCGCGATAGAACGGGATCGCGTCGGGCGGAATCTCCCCGAAGTCACCGCGTGACAACCGCAGCAGGATCTCGCGCTGGTGCACGCTCATCCGGCGCAGCGCCTGCAGCGTGCGCTTGAACTGGAGGATCCGCTCCAGGACGCGCTTGCCCTTCGGCGTGCCCGCCTTGGCCAGCACGTCGTTCTCGAGCTGCTCGATCTCGGCGTCGAGCTGATCGATCACGGGCAGGTAGCGATCGACGGCGCGGTCGAGGATCGCGTGCGCGAGCCACGGCACGCCTTTCTGCAGGAGGCGCGGTGAGTGGTCCAGCTCGGTGCCGATGTCGTCGGAGACCAGGCCCTCGCGATCGTGGGTGATCAGCCAGTGCTCGCCGATGACGATGTCGATCTCGACGAGCTCGAGGCGATCGCGCTTCTTCGCGCCGATGCCGTGCACGATGACGTACAGGTACTCGTCGAAGTCATCGATCTTGGGCTGGCTGCGCGGCCCCCAGATGTCCTCGATGGTCAGGGGATGCAGGCCGAACACCTCCGCCAGCAGCGCATCGGCGTCGGGGGTCTTGCGCTCGAGCTCGATCCAGATCCGATGCTTGGCGGCGAGCGCCTCGCGAATCTCCTCGGGGTCCGTCGTCGCCCGGAGCTTCTCACCCTCGAGGATGCGCGCCAGCATGCCGCACGGTCATACCGCGTTCATCCGCCGGCTTGGGGGCGCTCGCCGACGATCTCCCGGAGCACCGCGGTCAGCGAATGGGAGTCCTGGCCCTTGCGGATCATCGGGCGCTCCGGCGCCACCTCACTCGCATCGTCGCTCTCGCTGTCCGCGAGGAACACCACGCGCTCGGCGAGCTTCGGCTTGTTCGCCTGCAGCCAGCGATACACGTCGGCGCCCGAGCCATTGAGCATGTGCCAGTCGACGACCAGCGCGTCGAAGTCCTCGCTGCCGAGCAGCGTGATCGCCTCGTTGCCGCTCTCGCACGCCGACACCGCATAGCCGGCGGCGTCCAGCAGCTCCGCCATCGGGACGACCAGGATCGGATCATCCTCGACGAGCAGCAGCCGCGGCGCGGGGCGCGCGACCACCATCTTGGGCTGCGACCGCCGCTTCGTCAGCTGCTCGCGTCGCGTGATGGTGGCCAGCGCGATCGGGACGAGCTCGCCCATCTGGGCGAGCGGGACTAGCAGGCAGCGGCCGTCGACCAGCTCGTCGAAACCAGGAGGCGGGTCGGAGCCGAGGAACACGAACAGATCACGCAGCTCGTACTTGCGCTCGAGCACCCAGCGGTAGACGTCGCCGCCGACCGATCGCTTGGTGTCCCAGGGCGCGACCACGACGTCGAGCGGCAGGTCGCTCCCGAGCTGCATCTGCGCGCGCCGGAGTGAGATCGCCGTGACGACGTCGCAGCCGGCATCCTCGAACGCACGGGTGAGCACGTCGAGAGTCTCCCCATCATCGTGGATCACGAGCACGGTAGGCCGACCGCCGGACACAGTGGCGCTGAGTATACCCGTGCTAGTGTTTCGGCCATATGCGATGGCTCTTCCCGCTCGGCGCAGCCGCCGGGCTCCTGGGGTGTCCCGGCCCTGCGTCGACGCCCAAGCGCCCTGACTCCAAGGCCGAGACGACGGCGATCAAGGTCGACCTGCCCGCGATCCCTGCGACGATTTCGGTCACCAAGAGCCAGCCCACCGAAGGCCATGCGCCCGACAAGCGCTCGCCGGTGCTCGACATCATGAAGGCCGAGAACGAGCGCGAGATGGCCGCCCTGCGCAAGCAGGCCGAGCCCGCGCACTACCTCGCCTACCAGCTCGTCGAGCAGCGCGTGGTCAGCCTCGAGGCGGAGGGCGGCGCGCTGATCACCGACAGCGACAACACCGACCGTAACCTCGACGTCGAGGTCCGCGTCGGCACGCCGAAGCTCGACAACACGCGCAACCTCGCCTCCGAGGACAACGGCCTCAACGGCCCGCTCACCCGCCGTGGCATCGTGCCGTTCGGCGAAGACAAGCAGGCGCTTTCGAACGCGCTGTGGCTGGAGACGGATCGCCGCTATCGCGAGGCCGTCACCGCGCTCGGCTACGTGCGCCAGGATCAATCGACGCTGAGCAAGCCGAGCTCGGCCCCCGACTTCGCCGCCGACAAGCCCGAGGTCTACGTCGAGACGCCGAAGAAGCTCGAGTTCGACAAGGCGCAGTGGATCGATCGCCTGAAGCGGTGCTCGGCGAAGGCGCTCAAGGAGCCGGCGACGCGCGGCACGTGCTCGGTCGTGTTCCAGCAGAACACGGCGTGGTTCGTGAACAGCGAAGGCACGCAGCTGCAGCTGTCGTGGACGAATGCGCAGATCGGCATCTCCGTCGGGGTGAAGGCCGATGACGGCATGAGCTTGTCGCGCCTCGAGCAGCGGTTCGGCCGCCAGCCGGCGGACCTCCCCTCGGACGCCGAGATCGACAAGATGATCGCGACGGTCACGAGCGACCTCCAGGCGCTCAACGATGCGCCGCTCGCCGAGCCGTACGTCGGGCCCGCGATCCTCGAGGGCCGCGCCGCCGGCGTGTTCTTCCACGAGGTGTTCGGTCACCGCATCGAAGGTCACCGCCAGAAGGAGCTGACCTCGGGGCAGACGTTCGCGTCGTACGTCGGCAAGGACATCGCGCCCGAGTGGCTGAGCGTCTACGACGATCCGTCGATCGTCACGCTCAACGGTGTCCAGCTCAACGGCTTCTACCGGTTCGACGACGAGGGCGTGCGCGCGAGCCACGTCCCGCTGATCGACAAGGGCAAGCTCGTCGGCTTCGACATGGGCCGCAACCCGATCGAGGGCTTCCCGAAGAGCAATGGCCACGGCCGTCGCTCGCCGGGCCTGCCGCCGGTGGCGCGTCAGGGCAACCTCGTCGTCGAGGTCGCCAAGAGCGTGCCGCGCACCGACCTCGAGAAGATGCTGATCGAGGAGATCAAGAAGCAGAACCGGCCGTACGGGATGATCTTCACCGACATCAGCGGCGGGTTCACGAACACGTCGGCGTTCGCGCCGCAGGCGTTCAAGGTCAACCCGGTGATGGCGTACCGGCTGTATCCCGACGGGAAGCGCGAGCTCGTCCGCGGCATCGACATCAGCGGCACGCCGCTCGTCGCGCTGCAGTCGATCCGCGCGGCGAGCCGCGAGATCGAGACGTTCAACGGTGTGTGCGGTGCGGAGTCGGGCTGGGTCCCGGTCTCGGCGTCGGCGCCGAGCCTGCTGATCGAGAAGCTCGAGATCGAGAAGGGCTTCATCCCGCCCGATCGTCCGCCGCTGCTCAACCCGCCCTCGGTTCGCAAGGAGGCGCCGTGAAGCGCTCGTATCTGCTCGCCGCGCTGCTCGCGCTCGTTCCCGCCACCGCCGTCACCGCGCCCGGAGAGCAGGCGCGCGAGGCGCCGCCCAAGAAGCACGAGCCCAAGCCGGAGAAGGCGCAGCCGCCGAAGGGCTCGGCATCGAAGGCCGTCACCGACGACATCCTCGACGCGATCGCCGAGGAGATGAACCGCGCGATGACCTCGCTGGTCATCCCGGGCGCGCCGCGGCCGTATCACATCTCGTACAAGATCACCGAGGTCGACGTGAACGACGCGGCCGCGAGCCTCGGGCAGACGACGAGCAAGCGCAACCGCCACTTCGTCAACCTCGAAGCGCGCGTGCGCGTGAACAACGAGCAGCTCGACAACAGCAACTTCGCGGTCGCCAACGCCGAGGAGATCGACGCGGTCGTCGGGATCACGCTGCCCCTCGAGGCCACGCCGCGGATCGCCCGGCGCGCCGCGTGGCTCGTCACGGACAGCGCGTACAAGGAAGCGCTGATGCAGCTGCGCGCCAAGCTCGAGAGCCGGCGCGCGGCGGGCACGCTGCAGAAGGATGTTCCGTCGTGGACGGCGGAGAAGCCGGTCATCAGCGAGGATCCCGTGCTCGTCGCCGAGCTCGAGAAGCTCGAGGATCTCGAGGCGCGCGCCAAGGCGATCTCGGCGACGTTCCGCGACCAGCCGCACATCCGCGACTCGCGGGTCGCGGTGACGAGCTATCTCGAGCGCCGCTGGTACCTCACCACCGAGGGCACCAGCGTCACCGACACGCGGCGCGCGAGCGGCGTGGTGATCGTGGCGAGCGGCCAGGCGGCGGACGGCACGCCGCTGTCGCAGTACTTCCTGCGCTACGGCCACACGGCCGCCGACCTGCCGAACGACAAGGAGCTCACCGCCGAGGCGAAGACGCTGAGCGACACGATCGCGCAGCTCGGCAAGGCGCCGGTGATGGATCGCTATCGCGGCCCGGTGCTGTTCGAGGGCGAAGGCGCAGTCGGCCTGATCCGCTTCACGCTCGCGCCGCACCTCGGCGGCACGCCGGTGCCCGAGGGCATCAACCCGCAGGAGGCCAAGACCTTCGGCGGCGCGTTCGCCAACCAGGTCGGGCTGCGCGTGCTCGCGCCGAACCTCGCGATCTACGACGACCCGACCGCGACCGAAGGTGCCGGCAAGGCGCTGATCGGCGGCTACAAGATCGACGATGAAGGCGTCGCAGCGCAGCGCGTGGACGTCGTCAAGGACGGCTTCCTCAAGTCGCTGCTGCTCAGCCGCACGCCGTCCGCCAAGGGCCAGAGGTCCAATGGCCACGCGCGGCGCACCGCGGAAGGTGGCGCGTACCACGGCAGCGCGACGAACCTCTTCGTCGTCGGCAAGAACGGAGTGCCGCGCTCGGCGCTGCGCGCTCGGCTGCTCTCGGCCGCGCGCGCGGCGGGCAACAAGTATGGCCTCGTCATCCGCAAGCTCGACGACGCGGCGATCACCGCGGCGCCCGAGTTCTCGCGGCGCGAGCTCGTGCAGCTGATCAAGTCGACCGACCAGCAGCTGCCGCCGCCCGCCGTGCTCGCGTATCGCGTGTACCCGAACGGCAAGGAAGAGCTCGTGCGCGGCGTGCAGCTCGCGGAGATCCCGATGCAGACCTGGGAGGACGTGCTCGGCGTCTCGAAGGAGACCACGACATACAACTTCCTCGCCGCGGCGGAGAGCCAGCTCCAGCTGCGCCTCGGCGGTGGCACCGACGAGGGCTTCGTCCCATCCGGCGGCATCGAGAGCGGGATCATCACGCCCGACCTGCTGTTCAAGCGGCTCGACGTGCAGGGCGTGAGCTCGGGCAGCCGCCCGGCGCCGATCCTGCCCAAGCCGTGATCGTTCGCGTCCACGCGACGGAGCCACGCAGCCGCGCCAACGGGCCCGGCGCGCGGTTCGTGGTGTGGATGCAGGGCTGCACGCTCGGCTGCGCGGGCTGCTTCAATCCGGCGACGCACCCGAGCACCGGGGGCCGCGAAATCAGCGTCGACGCGCTCGCCGCGGAGCTCGCGACCGCGAAGGCCGCGGGCGTCGAGGGGCTCTCGCTCTCGGGTGGCGAGCCGCTGCAGCAGGCCGCCGCCTCGGCCGCGCTGCTCGACGCGGCGCGCGCGCTCGGGATGTCGACGCTCGCGTTCTCCGGGTACACGCTCGACGAGATCCGCGCGTTGCCCGACGGGCCCGCCGTGCTCGCGCGGCTCGACGTGTTGATCGACGGCCGCTACGTCTCGACGGAGCGCCTCGCGAGCGGCCTGCGCGGCTCGGCGAACCAGCGCATCCAGCTCTTGACGTCGCGCTACACGCTCGCCGACGTCGAGGCGACGCCGGTCGCCGAGATCCGCATCGGACCCACGGGCGACGTCGTGCTCACCGGCGTGAACCCGCTGAAGCTCAAGCGCTGAG
>DATLHR010000178.1:0-2462 GCA_035539815.1 Kofleriaceae bacterium | reverse complement strand
TGTCGGGGTTCTGGCAGGGCATGTCGGGCAGCCCGCTCTACATCGACGACAAGCTCGTCTGCGCGTTCTCGTATGGCTTCCGCTTCAACAAGGTCGCGCTCGGTGGCTGCACGCCGATCGACTACATGAAGAAGGACGGCGATGCGTACCGGCGCGCCGCGACGGTGCAGTCATCGTCGACGGGCGGCCCGCGCCTCGTCTATCCCGCCGCCGCGACGATGTCCGACTGGCGCCGCCTCACGCCGCGCATGGATGCGGCCGCCGCGCTCGACGCGCTCGGCCCCGCGCGCAAGAGCTGGTTGCTGTCGGCGCCACTGCCTGCGCCGATCCCGAAGCCCGCTGCCGTCGACGGTGATCAGACGATGAGCGCCTCGGTGCCGCTGTCGGTCGCCGGATTCTCGGCGCCCGCGTTCGGCCAGCTCGAGCGGCTGTTCGCCGCGAGCAACGTCGTGCCGGTCCGCGCGGGTGGCTCGGCGGGCACCGGAGGCAAGGTGGAGAACGGGCCGACGAAGTTCATCGGCGGCGGCTCGATCGCCGTCGAGCTGATCCGCGGCGACATGTCCGCGGCGGCGGTCGGCACGGTGTCGCTCGTCGAGGGTGCGAAGGTCCTCGCGTTCGGCCACCCGATGTTCCAGACCGGCGAGACCTACGCGCCGGTCTCGACGGCGTACGTGCACACCGTCATCCCGTCCGCGCAGAGCGCGTTCGTGATGGGCACCGCGATGAACGAGATCGGCTCGCTCGTGCAGGACCGCCAGTCGGCGATCATGGCGGACACCGAGCTGCGCACGCCGACGGTGCCGATCGACATCTCGATCACGACCTCCGCGGGCAAGCACACCGAGAGCGGCTCGTTCAAGGTCGAGGTGCTCAACAACAAGTTCTTCACGCCGTCGCTGGCCGGCGCCGCGCTGATGAACGCGATCAACTACTACCTGCCGGACCGCGACGACGTCACCGCGCGTGTCGAGTCGACGGTGCGCATCAAGGGTCAGCAGCCGATCAGCTTCGTCGACTACATGCACGCGAACGACGGCGCCTCGAGCGTGATGGGCGGCGTGCGCGGCCTCCGCGTGCTGGTGCCGCTGATGCTGAACCCGTACGCGCCGGTCGCGATCGAGCGCGTCGAGATGAAGGTCGACCTCCGGTTCGAGGCGAACTACGGCGAGATCAAGGAGATCAAGCTGGCGACGCCCGAGCTCGTGCCCGGTCAGCGCAACTGGCTCAAGGTGCTGATGCAGACATGGGACGGCAAGGACGTCCTCGAGGACGTGCCCGTCGACGTGCCCGCGAACCTCGCCGGCTCGATCGTGCAGCTCGAGATCACCGCGGGTGACAGCGCGAAGCTCGACGCGGCGCCGCCCGTCGACCTGCCCTCGCTGCTCGCCGCGTTCCGCAAGCTGCTGCCCGGCAACGTGTGGGCGGTGACGCTGCTGCCCGCCGATGAGGGCGTCGCGTTCGAGGGCAAGGTCGTGCGCGACCTACCGCCGAGCGTGCAGGACAAGCTCCACCCGCAGACTCATACGCAGCGCGCGCAGGCCTACAAGCCGCTCGTGCGCACCGTCGCGCCGAGCAAGCGCGTCGTCAACGGCACCGCGACGACGCTCGTCCGCGTGCGCGCTCGCTAGTCGCTTTTGAGGGAGAGATCGTGAACAAAGCCATCCGTGTGTCGTTGCCCCTGGCGTTGGGCGCGGGCCTGATCGCCGCGCTGGCGCTCCCGGCGAGCGCCGTCGTGACCTCGACGTGGACCGTCGAGACCTATCAGCAGTTCGATGCGGGCGATGCGTCGAACGCGTTCATCACCTCGACCGGCGAGCTGCGCGCGGGCTGGAACACCAAGCGCACCGCGCTCGAAGGTGACGCCGTGTGGTCGGCGCTGAGGCTCGCCGACGGCAGCGTGCTGCTCGGCTCCGACGCCGACGGCACCGTGTACCGCGTGAGCGGCGACACCTCGAAGAAGGTGGCGTCGATCCCGAACGCGATCGCGGTGGTCGCGCTCGCGCAGACCTCGGACGGCACCGTGTGGGCCGGCACGATGCCCGGCAACAAGCTGTACAAGATCGACGTCGCGGGCGGCAAAGCCACCGCGAGCGTGACGCTCGGCCAGACGGGCAAGACCAGCGACGTCGAGACCGTGTGGAGCTTGGCCGCGTCGGGCAACACCCTCTACGCGGGCACCGGTCCCTCGGGCAAGCTGTACGCGATCAGCGGCGGCACCGCGAAGGAAGTGTTCGACACCGACGACAAGCGCATCACCGCGCTCACCACGACGAGCGACGGCAAGGTGTGGCTCGGCACGAGCGAGCGCGCGGTCGTGTTCCGCTACGACCCGAGCAAGAACGAAGCGCGCGCGATGGCCGACTTCGCGGGCAACGAGATCTCGTCGCTCGCTCCGTACCGCGATGGCGTCGTCGCCGCGGCGAACGACCTCCCCGAGGCGGTGGTGCCGACGGGCAAGACCG
>DATLHR010000177.1:0-8893 GCA_035539815.1 Kofleriaceae bacterium | reverse complement strand
ACGAGCCTCACGATGCCCGTGCGCTCCGCGATCGCGAGCCCACGCGACGGCTGGCGTGCGGCGAGCAGCTTGTCGAGCTCGTCGGAGATCCGCTCCTTGCTGACCTTCGCGAGCGACGGCAGCGCCGGCGGAATGCCGCGCTCGGTCTCGGGATCGAGGGAGAACTCGAGTACCGCAGCGAACCGCACCGCGCGCATCACGCGCAGCCCGTCCTCGGTGAAGCGCGCGACCGCGTCGCGATAGACATCGCCGGTGGGCCCGACCGCGCGCAGCACGCGCTCCTCGAGATCGACGAGCCCTTTGTACGGATCGATCAGCTGATCGCCGGCCGGGTCGTAGGCCATCGCGTTGACGCGGAAGTCGCGGCGCGCGAGATCGTCGACGAGCGGGACACCGAACGTGACGTGATCCGGACGCCGCGCGTCGGTGTACGCGCCCTCACCGCGATACGTGGTCACCTCGACGTGCGAGGCCTCGCCGCGCCCGGTCACGATCGTCACCGTGCCGTGCTGGAGGCCGGTCGGGATGGTCCGCTTGAACAGCGCGAGCACCTGCTCGGGGTGCGCGCTGGTGGCGACGTCCCAGTCGCCCGGGTCGCGCCCGAGCAGCGCGTCGCGCACCGCACCGCCCACGGTGACCGCCTGATGTCCCGCGCGCGCGAGCGTCGCGCACACCTCGCGGACGTTGGCCGGCACCGCCGCGGCCAACCGCTGACGTGCCTCCGCATCTACCTCCGCGCCGCCTTCGGCGCCACTGCGCGCCCGACCGCCGTCGGGCTTGCCATCACTCACGGCTACTCCGTCGCCGCGGCGCCGCGCAGCCGGTTGAAGATGTCGAGCGCGCGGCCGCGTAGCTTGTGCGCCTCCGCCGCGTGCCCGGTGCGCTCCTTCACCGCCGCGAGCCCCTTGAACGCGCGCGCGAGCTCGACCTCGTGCTTCACCGCGACGAGGATATCGATCGCACGCCGGAAGTCCTCCTCGGCCTTCGGCAGCTGGCCGAGCGCCGCCGCGACCTCCGCCTTCACGCGGTAGCCGCAGCCGATGTGCACGCGCAGCCCCACCGCCTCGCTGACCGCGACCGCGGCGTGCGCCTCGACGTCGGCGGCCTCGAGGTTCTGCTGCTGCAGCTGCACCGAGGCGAGCCGCTGGTGGGTCACCGCGAGCGCGACGCGGTCCCCGAGCGACGACGCGAGCTGCTTGGCATGCTGCAGATCGACGACGGCCTCGTCACCGCGCCCCATCGCCGCCTTGACCTCACCCGCGCGCGACAGCACGTCGGCGAGCGCGAGTTTATCGCCGATGTCTTGCGCCATCGTGCGCGCCTCGCCGAGCATGTCGAGGGCGAGCTCGTGGTTGCCGTCCTCGGCGTGCACGCCGCCCAGATCGCACAGCGACTGCACGACCCCGACGAGGTCGCCGATGTCGCGACGCAGATCGAGCGCCTCGCGGAACTGGTTGATCGCGGCCTTGAAGTTGCCGGTGTCGTGGTGGACGCGTCCGATGTTCGCGAGCGATAGCGCGATCGAACGTCGATCGCCGAGCGCGCGCCGGATCGTCAGCGCCTGGCGGTGGAAGTCGAGCGCCTGTCCGAAGGCGCCGCGCAGCCAGTTCACGCGCCCCATCTCGTCGAGCGTCGACGCGATGCCGCGATCGTCGCGCGAGCGCTCGAACAGCTCGTGCGCGCGCCGCAGGTGCTCCATCGCGTGGTCGTACTTGCCGAGCCGGCGCTGCGTGCGCGCGAGCCGGCTGTACGCGGCGCCCGCCTTGGCGAGGTTATCGAAGCGCCACGCGAGCCGCAGCATGTCGAGGAAGCAGCGCTGCGCCTCGTCGGTGTGCCCCGTCTGCTCCAGCACGTCGCCCAGGTTGTGGAGCGCATCGAGGCGCGCCGGTGCGTCGTCCTCGCCGAGCCCCTTGAGGCCCTTCTCGTACAGCACGCGCGCCTCGTCGGGCGCGTAGCGTGCGCGCGCGCGATCACCGCCCTGCAGGTAGCAGCGCGCCGCGCGCCGGGCGTCGCCGCCGCGTTCGTACAACCCCGCGAGGAACTCGAGCTGCTCGTCGGAGCGCAGCACCGTCTTGGCCTCGAGCCACTGCGCCGCCGCGAGGTAGTAGCGCGCGAGCCGCCCGGGCTCCGTCGAGCGGGCGATGAGCTCGCGCTCGAGGTTGTGCTTGAACACGATCTCGGTCTCGCCGGGGATGCTCGAGTCCTCGGAGTCGAGCGTCAGCAGGTAGTCCTGATCGGCGAGGCCCGCGATCAGATCCGAGACGCGGCGCCGCACGTCCTCGCCATTGCCCCACTCGAGCTCGAGCGCGGCAGGCCGCTCCGCGGGGTCCGGCTGCTCGATCCGGGTCAGCGCGATCACCGCGGACACCCAGAACACGTTGCCGAACACCGCGGCCTTCTCGAGCAGGTCACGCTCCTCGTTCTCGAGCGCCGCGATGCGCGCCTCGATCGCTTCCTCGATCGTGATCGGCAGCTCGGTCTCCGCGGCCTTGTCGGGGTCGAGCCGCCACGCTGGACCGGACGCGTCGATCGTCCCGTTCTGCAGGAACAACCGCACGAGCTGTTCGAGGAACGCTGGATTGCCGCCGGTCATCTCGACCGCGGCCTGCGCCGTGTCATCGGGCACGGCCGCCACCCGGCTCAGCAGGTTGCGGAACATCTGCTCGGCGTCGTCGGGCTCGAGGTTGCGCAGATCGATGCGCTCGTGATCGACCGCACCCTCGCCCCACCCGGCCGCGTGCACGAGCATCTCCGGGCGCGCGGCGGTGATGATGGCGACGGGCGAACCGGTGAGCCCCACCGCGAGATCCTTCACGAGCGCGAGCGTCTCCGGATCCGCCCACTGCATGTCGTCGAACACGAGCACGAGCGGCGCGATCGCGGCGTCGAGCTCGATGAACCTGCGCAGGGCGGTGCGCGCGATCTCTTGCAGCTGCTTCGGACTGTCGGTCACCGCGCGCAAGAACGGGGTCGGCGGAAACTCGAGCCCGACGTAGCCACCGAGCAGGTGCAGCAGCTCCGCGACCTGATCGGAGCCCATCACCGTCTTGATCTCGTGCGTGAACCGTAGCTTCGACGCGTCGTCGGGAAACGGCGTGAGCTCGAAGCGTGCGCGCAACAGCGACGTCAGCGCCGCGAACCGCACCGGCAGGCCCGCCGCGCTGCGCTCGGCCGCGCCGTGGTACACGCGCGCCGCGGGCCGCGTCGCTGCGAGGCCCGCGATCAGCTCCTTGATGAGGCGCGACTTGCCCGTGCCCTGGTTGCCGACGACGGTGACCAGCTGTGGCGCGAGCAGCTCGATCGCGCGCCCGACCACCTCTTGGAGCGTGGCGAGCTGCGCTTGCCGGCCGACCAGCGCGCTGCGCACGAGCCGCGGCGGATCGACCTCCCCATCGATCTTCACCATCGAACGATGGCGATCGGGGATCGGCGGCGGCGTCGCGGCTCTCGGCCGGCCAGACCCTTGTGACACTGCAGGCGAGGGTACCTAACCGAGCTGATCTGTCGCAAGCGTAGCGGCCGACTGCGAAACGTTGGTACAGTCGGCGCTGGGATGGGAACCAATCGGTCATGGACCGTAGGGCCAGCCGCGCTCGTCGCGCTCTTGCTCGCGGGCTGCCCCACCGTTGACCTCGGCGATACGCCCTCCGACATCGGGAAGTGCAATCCCGCCGGCGGTGTCGACTACTTCACCGCCGTGATCTGGCCCGAGTACGTGCGGCCCGCGGATGCGAGCCAGGGCTGTACGAAGACCGGACAGTGTCACAACGAGGGTGGAGGCAACGGGCTCAGCTTCCGGACCCAACCCGTCGACGACACCTTCAACTACCGGCAGGCGCAGCAGTTCCTCAACTGTGGTCAACCGATGTCGAGCGAGTTCCTCACGCGGCCGCTGTCCGGCATCGACGCGCACGGCGGGATGGACATCTACAACCCGGGTGATCCGCAGGTGCAGCTCTTCCTCGATTGGTTCATGTGAGCGTCCGCCGCCTCCTCCTCGTCGTCGCGTTCGTGCTCGCGCCCGCCCTCGCGGCCGCCGAGTCCTACGTGCGGGTCATCGCGCAGAAGACGCCCGTGCACTCGGGCCCCGGTGGCAGCTATCGCGAGGTCGCGATCGCGGAGCGCGGTCAGGTGTTCGCCGTGCTCGAGCGCGGCACGCGCGACTTCTGGTTCAAGATCGAGCTCGAGGACGGCACCAGCGGTTGGATCCTCGGCGACGTCGTGTTCCCGTTCGACGTCGGTCCCGACGAGGCGGGCGTGTTCACGCGGATGGGGCGCGCGATCCGGCGTGCGATCCTGGGTCCGTCGCCGGTCAAGTACGCGCACGTCGGGCTGTCGTTCTCGGCGGGCCTCTACGACGGAGAGGGCGTGTACATCCTGCGCCCCTCGTGGCTGATCGATCCACACTGGGCGCTCGAGGGCTTCGCGGGCCTCTCGCCGCGCGCCGACAAGGACGTGTTCCTCGGCGGCTTCGCGTTCGTGCTGCGCCTCGCGCCCGGCGCCGTGATCGGTCCCTACGCGTCGGTCGGTCTCGGCGCCGCGTACATCCGGCCCAAGGAGGACAACGTCATCGACGACAAGGAGACGCTGATGGCGCTCGGCGCCGGCGGTGGCCTCGAGATCACGTTCAAGAAGCAGATCACGCTGCGGCTCGACGCGCGCAACTGGTCGCTGTTCGATCAAAACCAAGCCAGCAACGGCCAGGAGTACACCGGTGGGCTGGCGATCTTTTTCTGATGGAGGCCTCATGAAGCGCTTCGTCCTGCTGCTCGTCGTGCTCGCCACCACCGGCGCGTGCGGGCGCAACGCCGTGCGCGCCTCCGAGAAGGAGTTCCTCGCGGATCAGATCATGGTCTTCGACGACGATCCGCACCAGGCCTCGACCGACGACCACGTGCGCTCGAACCGCGAAGGCGCCGCGGGCGGCCAGGGCGCCGGCGGCGGAGGCTGCGGATGCAACTGAGCGGAAACGATCGCTTCGTCGCCCGTAGCGAAGCAAGGGCAGCGAACTCCCTACCGCGAAGGAACCCCCGGAACTCCCTACCGCGAAGGAACCCCCGAAGGGGGCAACTGAGGCACACCGCGCTCGCGCTCGTGCTCGCCACGGGCGTCGCCGCCGCCGAGGATCGCGCGGAGGTCTCGACCGCGCTGTTCGCGGAGAAGCGCGACGGCGGCAAGGGCGGCCTCGTCGTCGTGCACCCACAGGCGACCTTCGGCGTCGACCTCGGACGGTTCGTCACCCTCGACTTCGCGTACGCCGCCGACGCGGTGTCCGGCGCGACCGCGAGCATCTATCAGGTCGATGCGGTGTCGGCCGCGACCAAGTTCTCCGACCTGCGCAACGAGGGCTCGTTCGCGCTCGGCTTCAAGGGCAAGCGCTCGCGCCTCACGTTCAGCGGCACGCTCGGCACCGAGCGCGACTACCTGTCGCGTCAGGTCGGCGGCACGGCGTCGATCGATCTGCCGGGCCGCAACACCACCGTCGCGCTCGCGTATCGCCACAGCTGGGACGCGGTCTGCAACAAGGACAACGGCAATGCCATGCCCATCGAGGCCAAGGCGCTGCTGGGCACGGACTCGTGCGCGAAGAAGGCCGCGATCCTCAGCGAAGACACGCCGGGGATGACGAGGTGGGAAGGCCTGTCGATCGACACCGCGCAGTTCACGCTGACCCAGAACCTGTCGCCGACGATGAACGGCCAGTTCGCGGTCTACGGCCAGGTGCTCGACGGCTTCCAGTCGAACCCGTATCGCCGCGTGCGCGTCGGCGATAACGCGCCGCAGGAGCACATCCCCTCGGTGCGCGCGCGGTGGAGCGTGTCGGCGCGCATCAATCGCTACCTGCCCAAGCTCAAGGGCGCGGTGCACTTCGACGCCCGCTTCTACGACGACACCTGGGGCGTGCTCGGCGGGAACGTCGAGCTCGCCTACTCGCAGTACATCGGCAGGCCGCTGCTCGTGCGGTTCTACGCGCGCGCGTACCAGCAGACCGCGGCGACGTTCTTCAAGGACGCGTTCTACTACGAGACCGAGTCGACCGCGGGCGAGTACTTCACCGGCGACCGCGAGCTGTCCCCCGTGCGCAACGTGCTCGCGGGCGCGAAGCTCAACCTCATCAACGTCGGCGAGGAGCGGCCGGTGTGGGGCATCTTCGACAAGCTGCAGCTGACGCTGCGCGGTGAGGTGATGCTCATCGACCTGCTCGCCGCGGACAGCCTCGAGACCAACAGCGGTGGCATCGATACGCAGTTCATTTACGGCAACAGCCTCGTCGACGCGGTGACCCTCCAGCTCGGGCTGCTCGGGAATTATTAAGCCCCACGCCGGGAGTGTTATGCTCGGCGCATGTACCGCTACGGGGACGGAACACCCTTCCCACTCGACGAGAACTTCATCGAGACGCTGACCGCGGCGGTGGAGAGCTGTACCAGCGCGTTCCTTCCGCTCGCGGAGCTCGACAACCGCAAGCACACGGCGAAGGAGACCCGCCGCGAGGCCGACATGGAGATCACCCGGCTCGGTGATCTCGAGAAGACGCTGCAGGGCTCGCTCGCCGCGTTCCTCGGTCCCGCGCTCGACAAGAAGGCGAGCGTGAGCGGTCAGCTCGCGACCAAGCTCGGGGCGACGATCAAGCAATCGATCGCCGAGACGCGCAAGCAGATCGAGACCCGCGTGGCGGCGGTCGAGGCACAGGCCTCGCCGCAGACCGCGGCCGACGCCGTGATCAAGGCGCTCCAGGAGTTCTTCGGCACGCACCAGCTGCCGAAGTCGGCGTGGATCATGTCGTGGGACGTGCGCGGCGCCGAGCCCCAGGCCGACGCCATCGCGACCAGCGGCAAGCTGCAGGCCGCGTTCTCGCTCTCACCCGATCCCTATCGCACGCCGATCCGCGTCGAGCAGCTCGCGGACGGCGTCGTCGTGCACATGATGAAGCGCGGTGTGTTCGGCAAGGCGAAGCCCGCACCGATCGATCTCGGCAAGTACGTCATCGTCGCGTTCGAGCGCAACGGCACCGAGATCGTGGTCACGCTGCGCGAGAACGCGAACCGGACCGCGGCCGGGCTGCGGTTCGCGGTGCAGGCCGACGGAGCGACGTGGGTCGCGATCACCCCCGCGGGCGACGCCGACGGCACGCCCAACGAGCTCGACTCCGAGGACGTCGCTCCGGTGCGGCTGCTCGGCGATCGCGCGTACGCGACCCTCAAGGGCCTGCTCGCGAAGCGACGGCTCGTCGATCTCACCCTCGGCGGCCGCGCGATCGCGGACCTCGACGACCCGCGCGCGGTCCCCCTTGAGTTGCTCGCGCAGCTGACGCCGCTCGCTCGCTCGCTGCGCGAGAAGAGCCGCGTGCACGGCGAGCTCGTCCTCAAGCGCGACGTCGGCGACGGCCGCCGCGAGGAGCTGTTCGTCCCGCGCGCGACGCTGGCGCAGCAGTACGCGCGCCTGCCCTACGAGTACCGGCGCCCGTTCGAGGAGATGGGCATCACCGCCGAGGAGACCCAGCCCTCGATCCAGCTTCCCGTTCGCCCGCCCGCGCCGCCGCGCGCGACCCCGGATCAGCGCACCGTCGAGCTCGACCTCGACAAAGATCAGGCAACGATCGTGACGCCCAAGAAGTGACTCGCTGTCCGAATCTCGGACAATCCCGACTTTTCGATCATGGTCGAGCGTCGCGATCGCCCCCGGAACGCGGCCTCTTGTCCGAGACGCGGCCTCAAATGCACTTCGAGTGCACAAATTAGGTCGGACCTAGTTTCTACACTTCGAGTGCACAAACTAGGTCGGACCTAGTTTCAACGTCCACGATCACGGCGACGTCTCTAGCCCGCGAGCTGCACGATGCCATCGACGACGTGCTCGAGCATCACGCGCTCGCCGAGCTCGCGGCCGAGCGCCTTCATCTGCGGCCCCGTCCACGGCGTGCCGCCTGCGCCGAACGCATCCGGCTGCGCCGCCAGCGTGATGTCGCCCTTGAGCGCGCGATCGACGGTGGCGAGCCGCTGCGTCGCGATCGCGAGGGAGCGCGGCGAGTAGGCCCGCGCCTGCGCCGCGATCTTGTCGACGACGAAGGGCGGCACGCCGAGCATCGACGCCCACTGCGGGCGCGGCGTACCGTTCGCGCGCAGCGTGTGCACGAGCGCGAGCTGGCGGATGTGGCGCGCGAGCATGACCACGACGCCGACCGCGCTCTCGCGCTGATCGCAGAGCGAGGCCACGGCGGCGAGCGCGCGGCCGCGATCCGCGGCGCCGATCGCGTCGGTCAGCTCGAACACCGAGCGCTCGCGCGTGTCGGCGATCAGGTCGTCGACGTCGTCGGCGGTGATCGCGCGGTTGCCGGCATAGAGCGCGAGCTGTCCGAGCGCGAGCGCGAGGCGGGACAGGTCGTTGCCGACCGCATCGACGAGGCGGGTGACCGCCGCGCCATCGATCTTCACGCCCTGCGCCTGCGCTTCGGCGCGCACCCACGGCGCGACCTGGCGCGGCGCATCGAGGACGTGCAGGAGGCCCTTCTTGGAGAGCTGGGCGAACAGCTTGAGCCGCTTGTCGAGCTTGCTGGTGACCGCGACGATCACCGTGCTCGGGTTGGGCTTGGCGACGTACGCGAGCAGCGCCTCGCCCTCGTCGGCGGGCAGCCCGGCGAGGTCGCGCACGTAGACCATGCGGCGCGCCGCCATCATCGGCAGGGTCTGGGCGAGCGCGACGATGCGCGAGGCGTTCGGCTTGCCCTCGACGACGTCGTAGTTGAAGCCGCGCGCGGCGGGCGGGACGGTGGCATCGCGGAGCGCCGAGACCACGCGCTCGATCAGGATCGGGTGCTCCGAGTGAAGCACGTAGATCGGATCGAGGCGGCCGGCCTGGATGTCCGCGAGCAGCTCGTCCACCGGCCGAAGCT